>NZ_CP007034.1:952500-1270000 GCF_000512915.1 Barnesiella viscericola DSM 18177 | reverse complement strand
TTTTCAAAAACCGATTTGCTTACATGGAATCTCCCCAGGAAAAGATAGCGCGCTTGCGCAAGGAGCTCGACGAGCACAACTACAACTACTATGTGTTGAATGCCCCGACCATCGACGACCGTACCTTCGACGAGATGATGCACGAACTGCAACGGCTCGAAGAGGCCTACCCCCAGTATTTCGACCCCAACTCGCCCACGCAGCGGGTGGGCAACGACATCAACCAGTCTTTTACGCAGGTCGAGCACCGTTACCCCATGTTGTCGCTGAGCAACACCTATTCGATTGAAGAGGTGGCCGCCTTTTACGATCGGGTTCGTTCGGGGCTGATGGGCGAGGAGTTTGAGCTGGTGGGCGAACTGAAATTCGACGGCACCTCCATCTCGCTCATCTACGAGCACGGACGGCTGGTGCAGGCCGTGACCCGGGGCGACGGTACCCGGGGCGACGATGTGACCGAGAATGTGAAGACCATTCGCAGCATTCCCCTGCAACTGCGGGGTAATGACTACCCCGACTCGTTTGAGATTCGGGGCGAGATACTCATGCCCTGGGCCGTGTTCGAGGCGCTCAACAAGGAGCGCGAGGAGCAGGAGGAACCCCTTTTTGCCAACCCCCGCAATGCGGCGGCCGGTACCCTCAAATCGCAGAATTCGGCCGTGGTGGCTGCCCGGGGGCTCGATGCCTATCTCTACTACCTGCTGGGCGAGAATCTGCCGGCCGATACCCACTACGAGAATCTGCAACGGGCCCGCGCGTGGGGCTTCAAGATATCCGATGCCATGCGCATTCTCCACTCGGTCGACGAGGTGCGGGAGTATATCGCCTATTGGGACACCGAACGCAAGCATCTGCCGGTGGCAACCGACGGCATGGTATTCAAGGTCAACTCGCTGCGGCAGCAGAAGAACCTGGGCTACACGGCCAAGTCGCCCCGTTGGGCCATCGCCTACAAGTTCCAGGCCGAGCAGGCGCTCACGCGGCTCAACTCGGTGTCGTTCCAGGTAGGGCGCACGGGCACCGTCACCCCGGTGGCCAATCTCGACCCGGTGTTGCTATCGGGCACGATTGTCAAGCGGGCCACCCTGCACAACGAAGACTTTATGAACGCCCTCGACCTGCACATAGGCGATATGGTCTATATCGAGAAGGGGGGTGAAATCATACCCAAGATTACCTCGGTCGACACCTCGGCCCGCCTGCTGGTGGGCGAGAAGGTGCGCTTCATACGCAATTGTCCCGAATGTGGCACGCCGCTGAAACGCATTGAGGGCGAGGCGGCCTGGTTCTGTCCCAACGAAAAGGGGTGCCCGCCCCAAATCAAGGGTCGCATCGAGCACTACATCAGCCGCCGGGCGATGAATATCGACGGCATCGGCAGCGAGACGGTCAACCTCTTCTACAACGCCGGGCTGGTGAAAGATGTGGCCGACCTTTATACCTTGCAGGCTCCGGCCATTGCCGCGCTGGAACGGCTGGGTGAACGCTCGGCCCAGAACATTGTCGACGCCGTGCGCAAGTCGTGCGAGGTACCCTTCGAGCGGGTGCTCTTTGCCCTGGGTATACGCTATGTGGGCGAAACGGTGGCCAAGAAACTGGCGCTGGCCTTGCACTCAATCGACCGGCTGCGCGAGGCTTCGGTCGAGGAGCTTACCCGAATCGGCGACATCGGCGAGCGCATTGCCCAAAGCGTGGTGGCCTACTTTGCCGACGCCGACAACCTGCGCCTGGTCGAGCGGCTGCGCGGCTATGGCGTGCAGATGCAGGTGACCGAGGAGCGCCTCTCGGAGCGTACCGACAAGCTGGCCGGGGCCACGATTGTCATCAGCGGCACCTTTACCCACCACTCCCGCGACGAATACAAGGCACTTATCGAGCAGCACGGCGGGGTGAACACCGGCTCGGTATCGGGCAAGACCACCTATATCCTGGCCGGTGAGAACATGGGGCCGGCCAAGCTCGAAAAGGCTCGGAAACTGGGCGTACGCATTCTCTCGGAAGATGAGTTTTTGGAGATGATTCGATAACCCCTGATTGCTAAATAGATTGCGTTATGTGTCTTTCGTTTATTACCGCCTGGCGTCTGAGACGCCAGTTGAAGCGTCCCGCTCCGGAGCAGTTCCGGGCCTTCGACGATGCCGGTCGAGTGGTGTTGCTTGCCCAGAGCCGGGAGTTGTCGTCACTGCTGCCTGGAATCCAGGAGTTGGCCGATGCCGGCATCAAAATCACGCTGGTCGTGGAGATACACCACTCGAAAGAGGTGCTGCCGGCAACGCTGCCGGGCTGTCAACCCATCTTGCGGCTGCGCACCTCGTGGTGGTGGAACCGACCCTCCCGTCAGTTCCTCGCGAGCTTCGATGCCCACGACGGCGATGTGCTCATCGACGCATCGACCACCCCCTCGCTGCCGCTCCTCTGTCTGGCCGTGCGCTCCCGGGCCAGCTTCAAGATAGGTGTGGCCAAGGGCGAAGAAAATCCGTTTCATTTACAGATACTTATGCCCGATTCTTCCGGGGCAGGACACCCCGATGGCGGGGTTTCGCCCGCAGCCGGAACCCCGCTCGATGCAGGCGGTTTGTTAAAGAATGCGCTTTTTTATTGGAAGAAAATTGGCGTAAAAGAGAATAATCTGTAATTTTGGAAGCGGAAACAAATAGAGGGTAGAAATATGGCAAGAATCAATTTAAGCGGAATGGGTGTGGCACTTATCACGCCGTTCAAGGAAGACGAGAGCATCGACTTCGAGGCCCTTTCCCGACTGATTGAATATCTGATACAAAACGGTACCGACTACCTGGTGGTACTGGGCACCACGGCCGAGACTCCCACCCTCACCGAGGAGGAGAAGGCCGAGATCAAACGCTTTGTCGTAGAGCGTGTTAGAGGCCGCATTCCCCTGGTATTGGGGTTGGGTGGCAACAACACGCGCGGCATCGTGGAGCATTTGAAACACGACGATTTCACGGGCTATGACGCCATTCTGTCGGTAGTCCCCTATTACAACAAACCTTCGCAAGAGGGCATCTATCAGCATTACAGCACCATCGCACAAGCCTCGCGGCTGCCGGTCATTCTCTATAATGTGCCGGGACGTACCGGCGTGAACATGAGTGCCGAGACTACGCTGCGGTTGGCCAAGGAGTATCCCAACATTGTAGCCATCAAGGAGGCCTCGGGCAACATCACGCAGATGGACGACATCATCAAGAACAAGCCCGCCGACTTCATGGTCATCTCGGGCGACGACGGTATCACCTTCCCGCTGCTCACATTGGGGGCGGTCGGTGTCATCTCGGTGATCGGCAACGCCTTCCCCAAGGAGTTCAGCAAGATGGTGCGCCTGGCGCTCAACGGCGATTTCAAGAACGCCCTGCCCATACACCACCGCTTTACCGAACTGTTCAGCCTGCTCTTCGTCGACGGCAACCCCGCCGGTGTGAAGTGTCTGCTCAACGCCATGGGCTACATCGAGAACAAACTGCGTCTGCCGCTCGTGCCCACGCGCATCACCACCTACGAAAAGATACGCGCCGTGCTGCAAAGTCTGCACTATATTCCCTGATGCCAGCGAGAGGGGGGCGGTGTGAACAAGCCCGCTTTTTCTCCGTCGTGGAGAGATGACAGTGAATATGTAATTCCTTTCATATATAGAGCGCGACCCATTGCGGGTTGCGCTTTTTTTGTTCTGTTACCTTCCTGTAAGCAGCGATTGTTCTGTATATCGATGCGGGATTTCTTGTATTTCTCCTCACAAATCTCTCTCCGTTTATTTGGGGCGCTGGCGGCGATTGGGTATTTTTGTAGGAGAAAGTGAAGAGAGTGCCGATGAATTATCCCGAAGAAGCGTATGAATTTGACCCGTTGCGTCGCATCGGGGCCGAGGTGGTGAGCCTCGACGAGGAGGGGCTGCGGGTACGTCTCGACGATCCGGACCTGCCGGCCGAGATGCGGGTGATTGTG
The DNA here is from genome assembly GCF_000512915.1 of Barnesiella viscericola DSM 18177. GTDB lineage: Bacteria > Bacteroidota > Bacteroidia > Bacteroidales > Barnesiellaceae > Barnesiella > Barnesiella viscericola. The sequence continues at coordinate 1,266,040 of NZ_CP007034.1, read as the reverse complement.
CACCGGGCCGGAGTGAACGGCGAGTTTGACGAGACGCTGCGTCTGGTCGAGCCCGGCTCGCGGCTGAATCTGGTCGACGTGGCGGTCGTGGGCGATGCCCTGCTGCCGCACTATCTGGTTTTGGAGCCCGACTATCTGGTCGATGTGAGTGCGCTGGCCGAGTGTGTGCAGGAGTATGGGGCGGGCTGGCAACGTTACTTCTGGAACCGCATACGCCCCAAGGCGGTGACCGACTCCATTCTGCTGGGTAACTCGGTGAACCTCATGTTTGACGAACTGGTGACGGCCGACGATTGCCATGCCGTTACTTTCGAGTCGTTGATGCCCAAGCTGTTTGCCCGTTACCCGATCGAGTTTGCCGCGGCCTCCTCGATAGACCGTTCGTTTTTTCAGACCCTACGACGCCAGTTCGATACCCTGCAATACTTGATGGAGACGCTGCTCCCGGCCCGGGCGATAGACCGTCGCCGGGCGATGGTCGAGCCTTCGTTCGTGTGCGAGGCGCTGGGGTTGCAGGGGCGTCTCGACTTTCTGCAACGCGAGGGCGGGCTGTGCGGTATCGAGTTGAAGGCGGGCCGTCCTCCTTTCCCCGAGGAGAATCTCACGAAGATTGCCCCGTCGCATCGGGTGCAGTCGCTGCTGTACCAGTTGATGATGCAGAGTGTGCTGGGGGTGAGGCTCGACGAACAGCGTTTCTATCTGCTCTATGCCCGCAGCCGGTACTCCGACGGGTTGCTGCGTCCGGTGAAATCCGAACCCGGCGAGTTGCGTGCAATCTTGAACCTGCGTAACCAAATCGTGGCGGCCGAGCGCGACGTAGCCCGCTATGGTGCCCCGCAGGCCGAGTGGCTCATGGGTCAGCTGAGTGCCGAGAACCTTATACCTTGCCCGAGCCGCTTTACCGACCGGTATATCCGCCCCGAGATACTGCAAGGGCGAGCCCGACTCGAACGTCGTGCCGACAATCTGCTGGCATTGAACTATTTCTATCGTTTCTACGCCTTTGTAGCCCGGGAGCACTACCTGTCGAAAGTGGGCTATGCCTCGGGGTCGGGCATCTCGGGAGCCGCCTCGCTATGGCGCATGTCGCGCAGCGAGAAGGTGCAGGAGGGGTATATGTTCACCGGGTTGAGGCTGGTGCGTAACGACGTCGCGGCCGAGACGCCCGAGGTGGAGTTTGCCCTTGCGGGCGAACGGTTGCTGCCCGATTTCAGAGAGGGCGACATCGTGCTCTTCTACCGTTGCGACAGCGAGGACGACCGGGTGTCGACCAGCCAGATATTCAAGGCGACCGTCGCCACACTCACCCCCGACCGCATCGTGTTGCGTCTGCGCGACAGCCAGCTCTATGCCGGAGCCCTGCCGCCCGATTCGCTCTATGCCGTCGAGCACGACTATGTCGACGCCTCCTTTGCCACGCAATACCGGGGGCTCTATACCCTGCTGGGCGCTTCGCCCCACCGGCGGGGACTGCTGACGGGCGAGGCCGACGAACAGCCCCGGCGCAACGAGTTGCGCCGGCTTACCTACGACTACGACAATTCCCACCTGTCGCGTATCCTTACCAAGGCGGTTCAGGCCGACGACTATTTCCTGCTGGTGGGGCCGCCGGGTACGGGCAAGACCTCGATGGCCTTGCGCCACATGGTGCGTGAGTTCATGGCCATTCCCGGCTGTCAGATTCTGTTGATGGCCTATACCAACCGGGCGGTCGACGAGATTTGCGATAAACTCGATTCCATCGACGAGGTCGACGACTACATGCGGGTGGGGCAGTCCCTCTCGTGCGATGCGGCCTATCGTCCGCATCTGCTCTCGGAGCGCATGAAGTCGTGCCGTAACCGCGAGGAGGTGATTCGGGCCATCGGCGAGTGCCGCATCTTTGTGGCTACCCTCGCGTCGCTCTCGGGCAAGAACGAACTCTTTACCTTGAAGCGGTTCGACGTGGCTATCGTCGACGAGGCTTCGCAGATTCTGGAACCTCAGCTGGTGGGGGTACTCTCGGCCTTGACTCCTACGGGGCGCGATGCGATAGGCAAGTTTATCCTGATAGGCGACCACAAGCAGTTGCCGGCCATCGTGGTGGAGTCGCCCGACGAATCGGCTATCGCCGATGCCCGGTTGCGTGCCGCCGGATTTACCGATTGCCGGGTGTCGCTCTTCGAGCGTCTGTACCGATCGTTGCCCGAGGATTCGCCCTTTGCCGACATGCTCGATTGCCAGTGGCGCATGCACCCCGACATCGCCTCGTTTGCCAACCGCTATTTCTATCGGGGGCTGCTGCACAACGGTACGGCCCGGCACCAGGTATCGCCCCTGCCGTTTACCCGCCACGGCGACGACGAGTGGGAGCAGCTTGTGGCCACGCGTCGCATGGCTTTCCTGCCCACCGTCCGGGTGTGTGCCGGGAAGAAGTACAACGACGAGGAGGCTCGCAAGGTGGCCGAAATCGTACAGGCGCTCTATCGGCTCTACCGGCTCAACGGGCTCACCTTCGACCGAGGGTCGGTGGGCATCATCACCCCCTATCGTCACCAGATAGCCCGCATTCGTCAGGAGCTCGACCGGGCACACGTGGCGGCATTCGACGAGATACGCATCGACACGGTGGAGCGATTTCAGGGGTCGCAGAGCGACTGCATCGTCTACTCTTTCTCGGTCAATGGCGAGCGGCAGTTGGAGTGGCTGCCCAGCTATACCGAGGAGGCGGGCCAGCTCATCGACCGCAAGTTGAATGTGGCATTGACCCGGGCCCGGTGTCAGCTCTTTGTCCTGGGCAACGAATCGTTGTTGTCGCGCAACCCCATCTATCGGCAGTTGGTCGAGTTTCTGGAACAAGCAAAGGAGTAGGGACGAGAAAAGGCTATCCTCCCCTGTTGGAGGGGGATAGAGATAAAAAGAGCCCGACGGGCCTGTTGCCAGCCGGGCTCTCTGTATGGGAGGTGTGACCTTTGTCAGTCGACAGGGGTGGCACTGAGACTCAGGGCCAACGTGCCGCCCACGTACGAGACACTCGCCGTCAGGTTATACTCGGCAGTCGTCTTCTTATAGATGCCATATCCGTTTTCGTCCACGAATCCTGCTGCTTCCAGTTTGGTGCAATAGTTGGTTTTAACCGACTCTTCGCACTCATAATCCATAATGATGTATTGCAACATGCCCATCGTTTCGCTGTACCGGTGGTTTTCCAGTTCACCGTCATAGGCCGGGAAGTTGGCCAGGAACGGATACTCGGCCATCTCCGAGGCCCAGGTTGTTTCGGATAATTGGTCACCCAGATTTCCGTCGTCTTTACTCTTGTCGTCGCAGCCGATTACTGCCAGCATCAGCAGCAACAGCGGGCATAGCCATAAGATTCTTTTCATGATTCTGTTTTTTTATAGGTGGTTAGTTAGAAGCTGACGCCTATCGAGAAAGCCAGTCCCGAGAGCATTTTCGATTTGAGACGGTAGGTCTGGTCGTCGAAGGGTTTCATCTTCTTGCCCAGGTAGCCGATGTTGGCAAATACATAGTTCTGGTAGCCAAACTTGTAGGCGACCTCCACTCCGGCTCCCAGACCGTAGTCGATGCCACTCACGTCGGACCCCAGGTAGAGGCCTCCCATCACCTTGGCATAGGGCACCAGGTAGATGGGGCCGCACTTGACGGGGAGTTGCCCGCCGAGACCGAAATTGATGTCGAAGGCATTTCGCGTGCTGGGTACGACAATCTCGTTCAACCCCTCCCAATCCTTTTTCTCGGTATTGAGTTTCAGGAGCGAGGCGCTGATTTCGTAGGTCATGAAGGTAAGAATGGTGCGCTTGAAGGCTAAGCTGTACGAGAGGTCGAACGCGTTGTTGAGCGGCGAGACGATGCCCAGATAGATCGAGGTGCCGAAGCCGTAGCTCTTGGAGATGCCGTTGGCCTCGATACGGCTGGCCTTGACATTCTCAGCCTCCATCAACCGCCAGCGTCCCTGTTCGAGAGTCCATCGGGTGGTGATGGTCTTATCGCCCGTGGCATAGGTGACATCGGCTGTCTTGTGGATAGAGTCCAGATTGGCAACCGTCGAGAAGGTGTAGTTCTTTCCCGAGAACTGGCGGCAGATGATGTCGGCCAGCCCCACGCGGATACCTTCCAGCGGGCTGCCCTGTTCGAAGCAGGACTCCATGGCTTTGGTAGCCCCATCGGAGGCGGCGAAGACCAAATCGTAGAAGGTGTTGGCCGAGATGTTCGATACATATTGGTACGACACGAAGGGCATCACGGCCTCGTAGGACGATTTCGTGGCTTGGAGCAGCGCCGTGGCTTTTCGGGTCACGTCGGCCTGGGTAAGCAGGGTGTTGGCATCGGTCGGATAGTTCTGGAAGAAATCTTCGATGGCCCGCACCGGTATGGCAAAGTTAGTGTTCTCGCGGTCTACGGCTTTCCAGGTATTGATGCCTATCACGGTAAATCGGTCAGGATTCTGTTCGTTGCGAACGAGCAGCGGTCCGCCCGAGCTGCCGGCATCTACTTGTGCGGTGTGCTGTATCAAGGGGAGCTCTTTGTTGTGGGTCAGCGACTCAATCAGGGCGTTAGCATTCGACACGATGCCTTGTCCCAGTTGCCACGAGGGCTTTTCGGCCAGTGCGGGAAATCCGGCCGTGAATACGGTGGTACCGTCGGTTATGGCTTTATCGGTGATTTCGAGGGTGGGTACTTGTGCCCCTTGGGGAAGGGCGATGAAGGCTATGTCGAAATCGTCGTGCACACCGATGACGGGGCAGTCGGCAAACCGCTTGGAGCTGTTGTCGGGCAGGGAAAATTCGATGTCGACCCATTCGGCTTGTTCCACCACGTGGCGGTTGGTGATGATGTACAGCCGGTTGTCCTGTTTGTTGCGATAGGCAAATCCCGTGCCGAACGAGCCTTTCCCGTAATTTTCGAGAATATCGGCTGCCGAGTAGAAGCCGTCCTTGCGGAGCGATTTGCTGAAATCGGTCAGGAAGGCTTGCGTATTTTCACTGAGTTTGGGGCGAACGATGGCCACCGATTCCCTGAGGTTCTGAGCCGACGCAACTGAGAGCACCGTCAACGCCAGAAGAGACAAAGTCCATTTTTTCATGGTACGTGTTTTTACTATATATGATGGTATTTTCACAAAGATAGGAATTTATGGCGATTAAACGGCCTATTACAGGCGTAAATGTGCTTTTAATAATATTAGACGAATCGTTTCAAAGAACTTCTGTATAAATAATAAAAAAACGAAATGAAGGGTTGTTTCTCTCTTCCCCGTTGAGGGTTGGGTGCATACACGACCTGTCCGCACCTGTGGGGAAGTTGGAGTGACGGAGGTCGTGAATGGTTTATGAATTGTAATCGTGTGAGTTATGCTTGATTCCCTTGCTGCTCTTCCCGTTGCAGGGTCATTTCGCAAGCCTTGCAGTCGAAATGAAGGGTGAGCCGTTCGCCCTTGTAGAGCAGGGTGAGCGGTTCGGGCAGCTCTTTCCCGGCCGGCGTCTTTTTGCAATACCCCAGCATGTGGCGTATGCAGTGGCGGGTGAACATGAGCGGTACCCCCTTGATCGGACGACTCTCGAAGGCCGGGTCGATATGTGTCACGCCGTGCTCCCGGTAGAATGTCTCGGCCAGGTGGTTCGACACGTTGCCCAGGTAGTTGAGCGAACTTTGCGGGAAGCGGGCCGACCGATCTTCGGGCTGCCGGCGTTCGGGCCGGTAGGCCAGCCGGCGGGCCCGGTCGAGCCATTCGACTCCCTGCTGCCGCAGCTTCGACAGGGTCGATGCCGGAATGAAGAGGTTCTCGTCTATGTCGAGGTCGATGTGGGTGGCGGTGTAAATCGAGGTACCCAGTTTGCCCAACTGTTTGCGCTGATTTTCCTGTTGCGGGGTGCGGGCCGGCTGGTGCGGAGTATCCTCGCGCACGGTTACCCGCAGGCCGCACTCGTCGGTCAGGTCGAGGGCAAAGCCGTCGGGCACGGCATAGAGCCGGAGGGATACCCCCACGCGACGGTCGGCCGTGGGGCGGGTCAGCTGTTTCTCAAACTCGAAATCGAGGTTGCGGTAGAGTGTCGTGTGGGGTGCGATGCTGACGTGTGTGGCGGGGAAGATGCGGTTCCCCTCGGCCCGGTTCACACGCACCCCTTCGAACTCACCCCGGGGGTTGACGTAGCAGAGGCCGTCGCCGTTGTGCAGCGCCGTGGTACCGGCCACGACAAACGAGTTGCGGTCGGTCTGTTTCACCTCGCCTACATATTCGCCCAACGACTTGGGGGTGTCGGGCGAGGCGATGGGGGCGGCGGTGCGACCGTCGAGGAAGTAGTGGGTGAAGCCCCGGTTGAAGCTCTTTTCGAGACGGGGCGTAAAGTCGATGGTCGAGGCACCCGTCGAGGAGCGCCGGTATTCGGGGCGCCGCTCGAAGATGCGGTCGAGCGCCTGCCGGTAGTAGGCGGTGCAGTTCTTCACATAGGCCATCTCTTTGAGACGCCCCTCGATTTTCAGCGAAGAGACACCGGCATCGAGCAGCTCTTCCAGCCGGTCGCTCTGGTTGAGGTCGCGCAGCGAGAGCAGGTGCTTGCCGCGGGCCACGATGCGTCCGCGCCCGTCAACGAGGGTATAGGGCAACCGGCAGTACTGAGCACACTCGCCCCGGTTGGCACTGCGGCCGCACATGGCTTGACTCAGGTAGCACTGCCCGCTGTAACTCACGCACAGGGCCCCGTGTACGAACACTTCGAGCGGCACCTGCACGGTGGAACTGATGGCCCGGATTTCGTCGAGCGAAAGTTCGCGGGCCAGTACCACCTGCGAGAATCCGCACCGTTCGAGAAATTCCACCTTGGCGGGGGTGCGGTTGTCGGTCTGGGTGCTGGCATGCAGGGCGATAGGGGGAATGTCGAGCCGCATGATACCCATGTCCTGCACGATAAGGGCGTCGGCTCCGATGCGGTAGAGCTGGCCGATGAGGCGCTCGGCCTCGCCCAGCTCGTGGTCGTAGAGCAGGGTGTTGAAGGTGATGTAGACGCGGGCGTCGAAGCGGTGAGCCAGGTCGATGAGTCCGGCCAGATCGTCGAGGCTGTTACCGGCTGCCGAGCGGGCCCCGAATCGGGGAGCCCCGATGTAGACGGCATCGGCCCCGTGGAGGATAGCCTCCTTTCCGATTTCGGCATTCTTGGCCGGGGCCAGCAGTTCTATGCGACGTGAGGTAGTCATCGGATATCGTTGAGGTTATAGGGCGTTTGTTGGTATACAAAGTAGTTGAGCCAGTTGGTGAAGAGCAGGTTGGCATGGCCCCGCCAGGTGACCACGGGAGCGTTGTTCGGGTCGTCGCCGGGGTAGTAGTTGCGGGGAATGGCGATGTCGAGCCCCTTGGCCCGGTCGCGGCGGTACTCGATGTCGAGCGTGAGAGCCGAGTATTCGGAGTGGCCGGTGATGAAGAACTCGCGGCCGCCGCGGGCCATCACCAGATATACCCCGGCTTCGTCCGACTCGGAGAGTATCGTGAGTTCGCTGTTCTTCTCGATGTCGCAGCGGCGCACCTCGGAGTAGCGGCTATGCGGCACCTCGAAGCGGTCGTCGAACCCGCGGAAGATGGGGTTCTTCTCGTCGTGCTTGTAGTGGGAGAATACCCCGAACAGCTTTTGCGGCAGCGGGTGTTTGGGTATGCCGTAGAAGTGGTAGAGCCCCGCCAGGGCTGCCCAGCAGATGTAGAGGGTCGAGGTGACGTGGGTGTGGGCCCAGTCGAAGATGTCGACCAGCTCGTCCCAGTAGTCGACCGCCTCGAAATCGAGCCGTTCGACCGGTGCGCCGGTGATAATCATGCCGTCGTAGTTGTAATTGCGTATCTCGCTGAAATCCTTGTAAAAGGTGTCGATGTGCTCGACAGGCGTGTTGTGCGAGATGTGCCCCGAGACGTTCATCAGGTCGAGTTCGATTTGCAGCGGCGTGTTCGAGATGAGGCGCAGCAGATCGGTCTCGGTGACAATCTTTAACGGCATCAGGTTGAGAATGAGTAGTTTCAACGGACGAATATCCTGTGTCGATGCACGCAGGTCGTCCATGACGAATATGTTTTCGGCTTTGAGAATCTCGACAGCCGGCAGCGATGACGGAATTTTTACAGGCATGGTTTCGCAGGGTTTGTTGTCATGATTTCTGTCAGTACAAAAGTATAAAAAAATGGCGTGGCGGTAAAATCTTTCTTGTTGTGGATTTAATCAATTGATAATTATTTGGTTGATTGCTCTTTCGGGCGGAAATACTCACCTTCTGAAATATAAAATACATGAAAAAGCAACATATTTTTTATGTTGTACAACATATTTTTCGAGGAAATGGTATTATATTTGTACCGTAAAAAGAGAAAAAACAAACCGTTTTCCACAACGGGTGGAGAACAAAAAGGCTGAATTATGAGGAAAGAACAAATGACAGTAGAGATGCTTCGGTATCAGATAGCGAAGTATCGTGCCATGGGCAACGGTCCCATGTGCCAGGAGTTGACAGCCCTGTTGCAAAAAAAATTGGCAACGGCGGTTGCCTGACTTTTAGAAAATGAGAGAGGCTTGCACCTCGTGTGATGAGCTTGTGATATAGAGCGAGAGCGAAAGCGTGGGTTTTATCCCCGTCTTTCGCTCTCGTTTTTTTTGTGTCAGGTGCGGCTGTTGCTCCGAGCCGTATCGGCAGGTGTCGACCCTCAGCAGGTGTAGTCGACGCAGGCACGGTCGGCCTTGTGGCCGGCAAGCAGACCGGCGGCAGCTACGTGAGCCGGGTGCTTGGCATAGGTCTCCACGTCGGCCATGCAGTCGACGGTAGCGGTGAGCACGACGTCCCAGCTCTCGGCGGGATTCTCGTTGATACCCACTTCGATGCTTCGCAGCACGTCGATTACGGCGGGCAATTCGAGCAGGGCGTTTTTGAACCGGGTGGCTACCTCTTTGCGTTCCTCGGGGGTGCCGGTAAGTTTGAAAGTGACAATGTGTTTTACCATAACCGAATATCTTTTTATAAGTTGTACAATCGTTCGCGGGCGGCCTGCACCTTCTCGTCGGTGATGTAGTCGTCGTAGTCCATCATCTTGTCGATGATGCCGCCGGGGGTGAGCTCGATGATGCGGTTGCAGACCGTCTGGATAAACTCGTGGTCGTGCGACGAGAGCAGCACGTTGCCCTTGAAGCTCTGCAACGTGTTGTTGAAGGCCTGTATCGATTCCAGGTCGAGGTGGTTGGTGGGCGAGTCGAGTATCATGGTGTTGGCGTTTTTGAGCATCATGCGGGCAATCATGCAGCGCATCTTCTCACCACCCGAGAGGACCGATGCCTTTTTGAGCAGCTCCTCGCCCGAGAAGAGCATGCGACCCAGGAATCCCTTGATGTAGAGCTCGCTCGTGTCGTCGGAGAACTGGGAGAGCCATTCGATCAGGTTCATGTCGGTATTGAAGAAGGCGCTGTTGTCGAGCGGCAGGTAGGCCGTGGTGATGGTCTGTCCCCACTCGTAGGTGCCCGCATCGGGTTTCAGGTTGCCGTTGATGATCTCGAAGAGGGCGGTCATGGCTCGTGGGTCGTGCGAGATGAAGGCCACCTTGTCGTCCTTCTCGATGGAGAAGTTCACGTCTTTGAAAAGCAGTGTGCCCTCGATCGACTTTTCGAGCCCTTTTACTTCGAGAATCTTGTTGCCCGGCTCGCGCGACGGGGTGAAGATGATGCCCGGGTAGCGGCGCGACGAGGGTTGAATCTCCTCGACGGTGAGCTTTTCGAGCATCTTCTTGCGGCTGGTGGTCTGTTTCGACTTGGCCACGTTGGCGCTGAACCGCTGGATAAATTCGAGCAGCTCCTTGCGCTTCTCCTCGGCCTTCTTGTTCTGTTGCTGCTGTTGGCGCAGGGCCAGCTGGCTCGATTCGTACCAGAAGCTGTAATTGCCGGCGAAGAGTTGCACCTTGCCGTAGTCGATGTCGACCGTGTGGGTGCACACCGAGTCGAGGAAGTGACGGTCGTGCGATACCACCAGCACCGTGTTCTCGAAGTTGGCCAGGTAGTTTTCGAGCCACATCACCGTTTCGAGGTCGAGGTCGTTGGTAGGCTCGTCGAGCAGCAGGTTGTCGGGGTGGCCGAAGAGGGCCTTGGCCAGCAGCACGCGCACCTTTTCCTTACCGCTCAGGTCCTTCATGAGCATGTAGTGTTTGTCCTCCTTGATGCCCAGACCGCTCAGCAGCGAGGCGGCGTCGCTCTCGGCATTCCACCCTTCGAGTTCGGCGAACTTCTCTTCGAGTTCGGCGGCCCGTATGCCGTCGGCATCACTGAAATCGGGTTTGGCATAGAGGGCGTCCTTCTCCTGCATGATGTCCCACAGCACGGTATGGCCCATGAGTACGGTGTTGATGACGGTAAACTCGTCGAAGGCAAAGTGGTCCTGACTCAATACCGAGAGGCGCTCACCCGGTCCCAGCGTGACGGTGCCGTGCGTGGGTTCGAGCTGGTTGCTCAGGATACGCATGAGGGTCGATTTCCCGGCGCCGTTGGCTCCGATAATGCCGTAGCAGTTCCCCGGGGTGAACTTCAAATTAACGTCTTGGAAAAGAACTCTTTTACCAAATTGAATACCTAAATTGTTTACCGTTATCATCTTATACCTGTTTTTCAGGCCGCAAAGGTAGTGCTTTTTTTCGAGATATGAAATTTCGGGTTGAGTTGCAACGCTATAAAATAAAAGGATTAACTGGTAGAGGGCGGGTAAGATTCGGCCTGCGGGTTTGCGAAACCGGGGGGAAAAGGCTACATTTGCAGCCAAATTGAGAGTGTTATGATGCGTATCGATATTATCACCGTATTACCCGAATTGTTGCAAAGTCCGCTGAATTACTCCATCTTGAAGCGGGCGCAGGATAAGAAACTGGTTGAGATTGTGGTGCACAACCTGCGCGACTATTCGCTCGACAAGCACCGTAAGGTCGACGACTATCCCTTTGGGGGCGAGGCCGGTATGGTGATGCAGATCGAGCCGGTCGACCGGGCCATCACCCAGTTGAAGAGCGAGCGGGAGTACGACGAGGTCATCTTTACCACCCCCGATGGCGAGCAGTTCGACCAGCCCATGGCCAACCAACTCTCCATGGCGGGCAATCTCATTATCCTCTGCGGCCACTACAAGGGCATCGACTACCGCATTCGCGAACACTTCATCACCAAGGAGGTGTCGATAGGCGACTATGTGCTCACCGGTGGCGAGCTGGCGGCGGCCATCATGTGCGATGCCATCGTGCGGCTTATTCCCGGCGCCATCGGCGATGAGCAGTCGGCCCTCTCCGATTCGTTCCAGGACAACCTGCTGGCTCCTCCTGTCTACACACGCCCTGCCGAGTACAAGGGGTGGCGGGTGCCCGATGTGCTGCTCTCGGGGCACCAGCGCAAAATCGACGAGTGGAAGCACGAGCAGTCGCTCGAACGCACGCGTCGGCTGCGTCCCGACCTGTTAAAATGAGAGCTCCCGGTTGAATAATCCTATTTCGCTGAAAATCGTGGCTCGTGACGTGTGTGCCAAGATGTAGGTGGCCGGGGTTACGACGCCGTCGGGGCGGGCGGTCAGCCGGTGCAGCAGTTCCTTTTTCCGGTTCCCTACCAATGCAATGAGAATTTCGCGGGAGGCGAGTATCACTTCGCCGGTCTGCGTCACCCGGTATTGCCCGGTGGCAGGGTGTTGCGACACGGCGTAGAGGTCGTCGCTCTGCAACAGGCTGTGGTCGAATATCGAGGCCACATGTTCGTCCTCGCCGATACCCAGCAGGGTGCAGTCGAATCGGGGCAGCCCCTCGCGGTTGGGCAGACGGTCGGCTATCAGGCGGGCATATCGCTCGGCCTCCTGTGCGGGAGGTTCCTCGCCGTGAATGCGGAAGATGTGTTCGGCCGGTATTCCCACCGGTTTGAAAAAGAGCCGGTGGGCCCAATAGTAGTTGCTCTCTTCGCTGTCGGGCGGCACACACCGCTCGTCGACCCAAAAGAAAAGTACGTTTTTCCAGCGGGCCGGGTCGGAGTATCGGGTGCGCCACACGTCGAAGAGCTGCCGGGCCGTCTCGCCACCCGAGAGGGCCAGGTAGAAGGGCTTACGGGTGCGGGCGGCCACCGAGACGAGCAGCGCCTCGGTGAGGGCGATGAGCGCCTTGGAGGCGTCGGGGTAGAATTGTACGAGGGTGGGGTTCATGGGCGCAAATCGGGATTACAGCAGGAACAAACAGACTCTTCGAGCAGATAGGGGTCGGCATTGATGCGGGAGATGACCTCGTGGGGTATCTTGCAGCCGGCCGGATAGGTGATGAGCCCCTCGTCCTTCTCCTGTTCCCAACAGTCGAGCAGGGGAGCCAGAAAGTGCCAGCTCAGTTCCAAGGCGTCGCTGCGCGAGTAGAGCAGGGCGTCGCCTCGCATGGCATCGAGCAACAGCCGTTCGTAGGCCCCGGGCAGACGTGTGGTGGCGAGTGACTTGTAGAAGAAATCCATGCTCACCTGGCTCACCTCGAAATTGCTGCCGGGTTGTTTCAGCCCGAAGCGCAGGCGAATGCTCTCGTCGGGTTGCAGGGTGATGACCAGCTGGTTGCACGAGTTGCCGCAGCACTGCCCCGGGAAAAAGGTGCGCGGAGTATTGCGAAAGTGAATGACCGCCTCCGACCGCTTCTCGGCCAGCCGTTTGCCGGTGTAGATGTAGACCGGCACGTCGGCCCACCGCCAGTTGTCGATGAAGAGTTTCAGGGCGACGAAGGTCTCGGTGGCCGATTGCGGGTCGACGTGAGCCTCCTCGCGGTAGGCGGGTACCTGTTGCCCGTCGATGACGCCGGTGGTGTATTGTCCCCGTAGCGTGTGGCGGGCGATGTCGTCGCGCGAGAGCGGACGCAGCGAGCGGAACACCTTGCTTATTTCGTCGCGAATGGCCTCGGGTTCGAACGTGGCCGGCGGCTCCATGGCGATGAAGGCCATGATTTGCAGCAGGTGGCTCTGCACCATGTCGCGCAAGGCTCCGGCCGAGTCGTAGTAGGAGCCGCGCTGCTCTACGCCCAGCGTTTCGGTAGCCGTGATTTCGATGTGGTCGATGTAGTTGCGGTTCCACAAGGGTTCCCAGATGGCGTTGGCAAAGCGCAGCACCAGTATGTTCTGCACCGTCTCTTTTCCCAGGAAGTGGTCGATGCGGTAGATTTCCCGCTCGGGGAAGATGCCGCCGAGCAGGCGGTCGAGATGTCGGGCTTCGGACTCGTTGCTGCCGTAGGGCTTTTCGATGATGATGCGCCGCCACCCTTGCTTCGAACGGTTCTGGTGGTGAGCCTGAATGAAGGGGGGAATAATCGAGTACATGGTGGGCGGCGTGGCCAGGTAGAAGAGCAGGTTGTCGTCGATACCGGCGGCGTTGCGCAGCTGTTCGATTTCCCGGAAGAGGGCCCCGTAGGCCTCGCCCTCGGTCGTCTCGCAGACGATGTAGTAGACACAGCGCAGGAAGCTGGTGAGGTGGGGATTGTCGGTCGTATAGGTCTTGCCGCTGCGGAGCATCGATTCGTAGAGCGATTGGCGGAACTCCTCGGTATTCTGGCGGGTGCGGGCTACCCCCACGATGAGAAATTTCTCGGGGAGGAGCTTCCGCTCGAAGAGTTCAAACAGGGCGGGCATGAGTTTGCGGTGCGTGAGGTCGCCCGAGGCACCGAAGATGACCAGTATCTGGCTGTCGGGTATCTTGTTCATAAGGCGTCAATCTTTATGGGGAGAATCGATAGATGAGGAGGGGCGGGAGTCGTCGGCCGGTTCCCGTCGGGACCAGTCGGTGTGGAAGAGTACCCCTTCGGGGGCATCGGTCCGTTCGTACAGGTGGGCGCCGAAGTAGTCGCGTTGGGCCTGTATGAGGTTGGCCGGCGACTTGGCGCATCGCCAGCTGTCGAAAGCCGTCAGTGCCGCCGTGGTGGCCGGCAGGGCTATCCCGGCCGAGAGTGCGGCGCTCACCACCCGCCGCCAGGAGGGGAGACAGAGACTTATCTTCTCGCGGAAGTAGGGGTTGAAGAGCAGCGGCTCGTAGTGGCCGGTCTGCCGGTACACGGTGGCAATCTCGCGGAGGAAGCGCGACTGTATGATGCACCCCTTGCGCCAGATGGTGGCCAGGGTCGAGAGGTTGAGGTGCCAGTCATACAGGCACGACATCTGGTAGAGCAGGTCGAATCCCTGGGCGTAGGCCATGATTTTCGAGGCGTAGAGGGCGTGGTGCAGGTCGTCGACACCGAGTGCGAGAATGGGGGCGGGGTCTGCGTCGGGATAGAGCCGGTGCGCCCGGGTGCGCTCCTGTTCGCGAGCCGACAGGAACCGGGCAAAGACGGCCTGGGTCGTTACCCCCAGCGGGGTGGCGCTGTCGAGCGCCGCTTCGATGCACCATTTGCCGGTACCCTTCTGCCGGGACCGGTCGGCAATCCGGTCGATCAGGTAGCCGCCGTCCTCCTCCCGATAGCGTAGGATAGGAGCCGTGATGCCAATCAGGTAGCTCTCCAATACTCCCCGGTTCCAGGCCTCGAAGGTGCGGGCCATCTCGTCGTGGTTGTTTTTCAGTTTGATTTTCAAGAGCGAATAGCTCTCGGCGATGAGTTGCATGTCGCCGTATTCGATGCCGTTGTGTACCGTCTTGACCAGGTGTCCCGAGCCGTCGGGACCAATCCAGGAGCAACAGGGGGTGCCGTCGTCGAGATGGGCCGCGATGGCTTGCAGCAGCGGCAGTACCTCGACCGATACCGTCTCGTCGCCGCCCGGCATGATCGAGGGGCCGTGCAGGGCACCCTCCTCGCCGCCCGAGATGCCGCACCCCACCAGGTAGATACCCTTCTCGCTCAGGGCTTTCTGCCGCCGTCGGGTGTCGCGGTAGTCCGAGTTGCCGCCGTCGATGATGATGTCGCCCTGTGCCAGCAGGGGCAGCAGGGCCGTTATCATCTCGTCGACCGGTTCGCCGGCCTGTATCATCAGCAGAATCTTGCGGGGCCTTTTGAGCGATTCGACCAGTTGGTCGAGCGAGTAGGTGGGCCGGAACTTCTTCCCTTCGCCCACACTGGCCAGAAAGCGGTCGACCGCCTGCGGCGTGTGAGGGTGCAGCCGGTTGTAGAGCGATACCCGGTATCCCTTCGACTCGATGTTGAGGGCCAGATTCTCGCCCATGACGGCGAGTCCGATGAGCCCGATATCCGATTTTTCCATACCTGTTTCGTCGATTAAATACGTTGTTTATTAAACACTTTTTCCCCTCTTTTGTTCAGAAGGGAAGAACGGTTGCCCCGAGCGAGGAGAAAGGCGGCTGGCGAATTGGCAGTCTCGTCCTTTTTGCGTATCTTTACCCCAGTTTTTTAAAAGATTGAACAGATAATTTTATGGTTATCAGTCCCGAAAATGTATTGTTGGTAGGAGCGATTCTCCTCTTTCTGAGTGTGCTTGTAGGTAAAACGGGGGCCCGGTTCGGGGTTCCTGCCCTGTTGCTGTTTCTGGGAGTGGGTATGCTGGCCGGTTCCGATGGCTTCGGAATCCATTTCGACAGTGCGCCGATGGCCCAGTTCATCGGGACGGTGGCTCTTTGTATCATACTTTTCTCGGGTGGTATGGATACCTCCTACCGGGAAATCAGGCCGGTGCTCGCACCCGGTGTGACGCTGGCCACGCTGGGGGTGCTGATGACGACGGTCATCACCGGATTCTTCATCTATTCGCTGGCCGATTTCCTGCCCGGCGATTTCCAGTTGGGTTTGCTCGAATCGATGCTGCTGGCGGCCGTCATGTCGTCGACCGACTCGGCTTCGGTCTTTTCGATTCTGCGGTCGAAGGGCATCTCGCTGAAAGAGCGGTTGCGCCCCACGCTCGAATTGGAGAGCGGCAGTAACGACCCCATGGCCTACATGCTCACGCTGCTGCTTATCCAGATTATCGAAATCGGGTCGGTCGATTGGGGCGACGCCATTCTGTTGCTGGTGTTGCAGCTGGTTGTGGGGGCGGCGGCCGGGTTTGCCCTGGGGTATGCCATCGTGTGGATTATCAACCGCATCGATGTGCCCAACGAGTCGCTCTATCCCGTCCTGCTGCTGGCCTGTGTCTTCTTCGTGTTTGC
Source organism: Barnesiella viscericola DSM 18177 (assembly GCF_000512915.1). Taxonomy (GTDB): domain Bacteria; phylum Bacteroidota; class Bacteroidia; order Bacteroidales; family Barnesiellaceae; genus Barnesiella; species Barnesiella viscericola. The sequence goes on along the minus strand of NZ_CP007034.1, from coordinate 1,249,963 downwards.
CTTTACCAATCTGTTGCAGGGCAACGGCTATCTGGCCGTGTATATTGCCGGACTGGTGGTGGGGAACCGCAAATTGGTGCACAAGCGCAGCCTTACCACCTTTTTCGACGGTTTCACCTGGCTGTTCCAGATTGTGATGTTCCTCACGCTGGGTCTGCTGGTCAATCCCTCGGAGCTGCCCGCCGTGGCCGGGGTGAGTCTGCTGGTGGCCCTCTTCATGATTGTGGTGTCGCGTCCCCTCTCGGTCTTTGTGAGTCTGCTGCCCTTCCGCAAGTTCACGACCCGGGCCCGGGTCTACATTTCATGGGTGGGTCTGCGCGGAGCCGTGCCCATCATCTTTGCCACCTATCCGCTCATGTCGGCCGAGATACCCAATGCCCGCATGATTTTCAACGTGGTATTCTTTGTCACCATCGTCTCGTTGCTGGTGCAGGGCACCACCGTGAGTGCTATGGCCCGTTGGCTGGGGTTGATTGGCAAGAGCGAGGAGAAGGAGATTTTCAACGTGGCGCTGCCCGACGAAATCAAGTCGGCCATGAGCGAAATCGAACTTACCGCCGAGACGCTGGCGGGCGGCAACAAGCTGATGAACCTCTCGTTGCCCGACAACACGCTGGTGGTGATGGTCAAACGGGATACGCACTATTTCGTGCCCAAGGGGCACACCCAGCTCGAACCGGGTGACCGGCTGCTGGTCATTTCGGACAACGACGAGGAGTTGCGCCGCAGCTACGAGAGCTTGGGTATCAGCCGCTACACCATGCGCAAGAACCGTTGAGACCGGCTCGGATAGCCGGACTTGCTACTCCGTCGGTCGTGCGGTGGCCATGCCGTTTGTCGCAAATCCCATTATACCACACACCCCGCTCCCGTCGATTGTTGAGACGGGGGCGGGGTGTGTCCGTTTTAAGGCGCTTGGACGGTTAGAGGGTTGCCTCGGCCCGTGCGCCTTTCAGCTCCTTTTGAAGGAGTTTCACCCAATAGTTCAATCGATGCTCGGTCTTCTCGGGTTCGTTCACCTCGTCGATGAGCAGACCCACGAGATGGCCGTCGACCCGGGCGGTCGAGTGCTCGAAGGTGTAGTCGCCCGCCTCGAAGGCTCCGCAGAAGCGGGCACCGGTCTTCTGTAACCGTCGGTACAGGGTACCCACGGCGTTGCAGAAGGTGTCGCACATCGACTGGTCGCCGCACCCGAAGAGGGCGATGTGCTTGTCGTGCAGGTCGAGCACCTCGATGCCGGTGAGAAAGTCGTACCAGTCGTCCTGCAAGTCGCCGTTACCCCAGGTCGAGGAACCCAACAGAAGCAGGTCGTAGTCGCCTACCTCTGAGGGTTCGCTCCGGGCTACGTCGTGGAGGTGTTCGTGGTCGATGTGCATCAGGTCGGCCAGCCGGTAGGCCACACTCTCGGTGATGCCGGTCGTGGAGCCATAGAAAATTCCGATTTTCATATTGTCAGGTAATTAAAAAACAAAGGTCGTTCTATCGGTTTCCGCCGGCCCACCACACCGGCTCGGTGGTGACATAGTCGCCGTTGCCGTAGGCCTGGGCCACATGCTCGTTGCTCACCACATCGCTATTGCCGTAGGGCAGGCGCAGGGGGAAGGGCAGGGGGTTGTCGAGCGACAGCACGTCGGCCTCGCCCAGGGCTTGCAGGCGCCGGTAGTCGTGATAGGTCTCCAACACCTCGCCCTCGTAGCAGGCCAGGTATTTCTGGTTGATGATTTCGCCGATGGGGTCGGCCTCGAAGCGGGGCAAGACGACATTCTGGAAGTAGTCGTTGGCCTCACTGGCCGAGAGCCCCACCTGGGCAAAGGCTGCCACCACGGCGTTGTAGAGCGAGCCGATGGCATCGCCGGTAAGGCCCAGCCGGGTTTGCGCCTCGGCCTTGACAAACTGCAACTCGTGGTAGCTGAGCAGCAGCGTGGGGCGTGTGGGCGAGAGCAGACCCGAGATGCCGTAGTAGCCCTGCCGTTGCTCGGGCGAGCCGTTGGGGGCGAACACCAGTTTGCCGGTACCGGGATAGGCCTTGAAGAAGAGTGCTTCGCGCGGGTCGTTGCGCTCGACGAGTTTCTGGTGCAGGCTCTCGCTGGCCCCGAAATAGCGGCGGTTCAGGTAGAAGGCGTAGAAGGGGTTGATCGAGGTACTGCCGTCGTAGGGGTAGGCCAGCTGTTCACCGGCATCGACAAAGGCGCTGTCGGCATAGTCGATGACTTGGTCGTAGCGAGGTTTCCGGTAGGAGAGCCGCAGGGTGTATCGGGCTTTCAGGCCGTAGGCCGCCTTGATCCACAGCTCGGCCTGCCGGTCGGCATCGTACTGGCCGTAGATGAGGTCCTGCCGGCCGACGGGAGTGAGGGTGGCCAGGTCGTCGCGCTTCAAGTTGGCGATGGCATCGTCGAGCAGGGAGAAGATGTCCTGGTAAATCGACTCCTGACTGTCGAGCTTCGGTTGGTAGACTACCCCCGGTTGCAGCGCTTCGCTCCAAGGAATGTCGCCCATGAGGTCGGTGAGGGTAGCCAGGTTGAGCGCCGTGAGCACCTGAGCCATGCCCAGCAGGTGGTTGGAGCCCGACTCGACTCCGCCGGTTGCGCAGCGCTCGCGTATGATTTTCAGGGCGCGCAGGTTGCGGTAGGTGCTGCCCCACGCGTTGTTGAAGGTAGCCGCCGAGTAGACGTCGGCAAGTCGCATCTCGGCGTTGTACATCTGGTTGAAGATGCCCGCCTGCTGTTCCATGTAGACCGCCGTGTAGAAGGCAAAGTCGCCCGACACGAGGTTGACGGCCGAGGAGGTTTCGGCGTCGGTGAAGAGGTAGCGCGAGGGCACATCTTCGGGGTCGTTCTCGTTGCGGTTGAGGCGATCCATCACATCGTCGGTACAGGCGGTGAGCAACCCGGCCGCGCAGAAGATATATATCCACTTTTTCATATTCATGAGATGTTTGAAGGTTAGAAGGTTACGGTGAGGCCCCCTCCGTAGCTCGACGTCTGGGGCAGGGAGAATCGTTCGAAGGTACCGCTCATGTTGTTGTTGCCCTGCGACGACTCGGGGTCGAGGTTGGGCATCTTGGCCCACAGCAGCACGTTGCGGGCGAAGGCGAAGAGCGAGATGTCGAATATGCCGATGCGGGGGAACTGGTATTTGACCGTGAGGTCGCGCAGCTTGAAGAACGAGGCGTCGTAGATGTACGACTCGTCGATGTTGCCCAGCACGTCGACATAGAGCGTCTCGTAGGCGCCCGGGTCGTCGGCACCACCCCGCACGATATCGTTGGGGGTACCGTCGGACTTATAGCCGGGGTAGACGAAGGGGGTGGTGCGGTCCTCGGTCTTTTTGCTGACGCCGTAGAGGTCCATCAACCCGTTGGTGCCCGAATAGATGTCGCCGCCGTGTCGCCACGAGAAGGTGGCCGATACCGAGAGCCGCCGGTAGCGGAACGAGGTGTTGAGTCCCATCGTGAAGTCGGGGGAACACTGGCCGATGACCTGCGGATTGCCCGATGCCATGGGCATGCCGTAGGTGGCGCTGTTGGGGTCCTCGTCGACCAGAATGCGCCCCTGGTCGTCGCGCTTGAACGCCGTGCCGTAGATGACCGGGTAGTAGTCGCCCACACTCGCTCTTACCTGCGGGGTGACAAACCCGCCGAGGAAGATGTTGGTCACTCCCGGAGCCAGCTCGTCGACCCGGTTGCGTATGACGGTAAAGTTGACTCCCAGGTCCCAGGTGATGTCGGGCGAGGAGTAGAGTTGCCCGTTCAGGTTTATCTCGTGGGCGTCGGTATGGATTTTGCCGCCGTTGGTGAGGTATTGGGCGGCCCCGGTCGAACCGGCCAGCGGCACGGGAAATATCTGGTTCTTGATGTTCTGCCGCGAGAAGGTGTAGTCGGCCGAGAGTCGGTTGTGGAACAGCCTGACGTCGAAACCCACCTCGAACGAGTTGGTGTTCTGCGGCGTGAGGTCGGGGTCATACAGCTCGGCATAAGGCACGTAGGCGGTGATGCCGTTGAGCGGGTAGACTACCGGCGGGTTGGTCCAGAAGCCGCCGGTGTAGTCGGGGCGCACGTAGTAGTTGTTGTAGTAGCGTCCGGCCTGTCCCACCTGGGCAAAGGAGCCCCGCACCTTGGCAAAGGTGAGAATGGGATTTCCCCGCAGGGGTTCCAGCTCGGTGAGTACATAGGAAACCGACACCGAGGGGTAGAAGAAGGCCCGGTTGCCGCGGGGCATGGTCGACACCACATCTTCCCGGCCGGTGACGTTGAGGTAGGCTTGGTTGCGCCACGAGAGGGTGGCGTTGCCGAAGAATCCCACCGTGCGGGCCCGGTCGACCGTGGTGGTCGAGGTCTGTATGGCCGTGTTCTGTATCGTGGGGTTGCCGCCGAAGTTGAACCCCTGTCCGTAGTCCTCGTAGAAGGCTTTGTTCTCCTGGTTGATTTCGTTACCCGCCAGGGCCGTGAGGTGAAAGTCGTCGCCGATGTTCATCTCGTAGTTGACGGTGAAGAGCGAGTTGAAGATGATGTTGGTCACGCCGTTCGACTCGATGCTGCCGGTCTGTCCCTGCGTGCCGTATTCGTAGATGTTTTTATATCGCGAGGTGTAGGCGTCGACACCGATTTGCCAGCGGGCCGACAGCTTCTTGTCGCTGCTCCAATTGATTTTGGGGGTGAACTCGACAAAGGTGTTGCCGAAGAAGCGGTGCGTGTTCTCGTTGAACGAGTTGTGCCGGGTAGCCCAGTAGGGGTTGTTGAAGGTGAGCGAGCGGTAGCTGATTTGTGTGTAGGGGTCCTCGGGCAGAGCATAGGGAATGCCTTTGAGGTTGTAGCTGGGCGGTGCGCCGTAGACGGCACCCAGCACGCCGCTGTTGGCCGTGGGCGCCTTGTCGATGTTGTTGCGCACGAAGTTGGCCGAGAAGCCGGTCTTCCACTGCTCCGAGAGGTTCACCTCGGCCATGCCCCGCACCGAGTAGCGGGTGAGTCCGGTCGAGGGAATCACGCCGTCCTGCTGGGCCGTGCCGATGCCAAACGAGTAGTTGCCCTTCTCGAACCGTTGGCTGACGTTGAGCGAGGTGTTGAAGGTGACACCCGTGCGGAAGAAGTCGCCGATGTTGTCATACACGCCCGGAGCCACCCAGGGATTCTCGCCGGTCTGCGCCAGTTGGGGTACATAGTAGAGCCCCTGGGTGCCCGAGGGGTCGTAGTTGTTGAGTGCCGTGCCCACGTTGCCTCCGTAGGTGGGGTCGTCGGGCAGGTCGCCGATGCGGGGGCCCCAACTCATCGACGAGGTGGGGTCGAAGCGCAGCCCCTGCTGCGAATCGCTGTAATAGCCCTGTGCCCACTGTTTCTGTACCTGCGGGCGGCGCGACACCGTCTCGGCACTGAGGTTGGTGGTGAAGGTGACGTGCGGGCGGCCGATTGAGAGTCCCCGTCCGCTTTTGGTAGTGATGACCACCACGCCGTTCGAGGCCCTGATGCCGTAGAGGGCGGCGGCCGCCTGCCCCTTCAACACGTTGATGCTCTCGATGTCGTTGGGGTCGATGTCGATGGAGCGGTCGGCAATGTCGGTACCGCTCACGCTCTGCCCGGTTGAGAAGTCGGGTGTCGACTGAATGGGCATGCCGTCGACCACATAGAGCGGCGTGTTGTTGCCGGTGAACGAGCGGGCGCCGCGAATGACAATCTGCGACGAGGCTCCCGGCATACCGCTCGACGGGACAATCTCCACACCCGACAGCTTGCCCTGCAAGGCGTCGGAGAGCCCGGTGGTACCCGCCTTGTTCAGGTCGCTCCCCTTCAAATCCTGGGCGGCATAGCCCAACCCCTTGCGGTCGCGTTTCATGCCCAGGGCGGTAACCACCACCTCGTCGATTTTGTGGTCGGCATTTTCGAGCACGATGTTCATGCGGTCTGTGATGGGCACCTGGCGGGTCGCCATGCCGATGTAGGAGACTACCACCTCGCGGGCCGAAGGGGGTACCCGCAGGGTGAAATTCCCATCGAGGTCGGTGCTGGTACCGATTTGAGTACCCGGCACCAGTATGGTGGCCCCGATGATGGGCTCGTTATCATCGGCGAAGGTTACCTGGCCGGTGATGGTGCGCTCCTGAGCCCCGACGGCGGTAACCGCCGCAGCCAGCAGCGTCAAGAATAGACATAGTTTTTTCATAATCGTTCTCTTTTCTTGGGTTCGAGAGGGTTTCTTTTTGAGAAAGGATAACGAATGCCGAACTCTTTTTGTTCGTCCCGGGCGGGAGTTAACCCTGTTAAAATGAGGCCGGCAGAAAAGATTTGCCCTTTGGTGAAAAACTTTCGGTCATTATGCAAGGCAAAACCTATATATTTTTGTATTTTTGTAGCAAATTTATATAGTGCAATGCTTTATGCTTGAAAATAAGAAAATTAAAACAGCTCTTGTCTCGGTTTTTCACAAAGATGGCTTAGACGAAATTTTGAAACTTTTACATGCCGAAGGGGTAGAATTTATCTCGACCGGCGGTACGCAATCTTTTATCGAGTCGCTGGGAATCCCCTGCGGTGCCGTAGAGGACTTGACCGGCTATCCCTCCATTCTGGGCGGTCGGGTAAAGACCCTTCACCCCAAGGTATTTGGCGGAATCCTCAACCGCAGGGAGAATGAAACCGACCAACAGCAAATCGCTCAATACGAAATTCCTTCGATCGACCTGGTCATCGTCGACCTCTATCCGTTTGAAGAGACGGTAGCTTCGGGTGCCGACGAAAGCGCCATCATCGAGAAAATCGACATAGGCGGCATCTCGCTCATACGGGCCGCTGCCAAAAACTACAAGGACGTGGTCATCGTGGCCTCGAAAGCCCAATACGCTCCGCTGCTTTCGCTCTTGAAAGAGAAGGGGGCCAACACCTCGCTCGAAGACCGCCGCTGGTTTGCCAAAGAGGCATTCGCCGTATCGTCGGGATACGACAGCGCCATCTTCAATTACTTCGATGGCGGCGAAGGCTCGGCCTTCCGCTACGCCGGCAACCACGCCAAGGTGCTGCGCTACGGCGAGAACCCCCATCAGAAGGGCGTGTTCTATGGCAACTTCGACGAGATGTTCGAGCAACTCCACGGCAAGGAGATTTCTTACAACAACCTGCTCGACATCGATGCCGCCGTGTCGCTGATTTCGGAATTTGACGAGACCACCTTCGCCATTCTGAAACACAACAACGCCTGCGGCCTGGCCTCGCGCGACACCCTGCTCGAAGCCTGGAAAGATGCCCTGGCCGGCGACCCCGTATCGGCCTTCGGCGGTGTGCTCATCACCAACCGTCCCGTCGACAAGGCTACGGCCGAAGAGATGCACAAAATCTTCTTCGAGGTATGTATCGCCCCGGCTTATGACCCCGAGGCCCTCGCCATACTGGAACAGAAGAAAAACCGCATCGTGCTCGTGCAGAAACCCTTCCAGGCTCCTGCCCGTCAGTTCCGCTCGCTGCTCAACGGCGTGCTGGTACAAGACCGCGACCTCTATCGCGAGAAACCCGAGGAGCTGCGTCAGGTGACCGAAAAGGCTGTGACTCCCGCCGAGGTCGACGACTTGTTGTTTGCCAACAAGATTGTAAAACATAGCAAATCGAACGCCATCGTACTGGCCAAGAACCGTCAGCTCTGCGCCAGCGGTATCGGTCAGACCTCGCGTGTCGACGCCCTGCGTCAGGCCATCGAGAAGGCCCGTTCGTTCCACTTCGATTTGCAGGGTGCCGTTATGGCCTCCGATGCCTTCTTCCCCTTCTCCGATTGTGTGGAGATAGCTCACGAGGCCGGGGTGAATGCCGTGATACAACCGGGCGGATCGATTCGCGACAACGAGTCGATCGAGTACTGCAACAAGAACGGCATGGCCATGGTGATGACCGGCATACGGCACTTCAAACACTAATCAAGAAACTTTTAATCAAATAGTCTTATGGGATTGTTTTCTTTCACGCAGGAAATAGCCATCGACTTGGGTACGGCCAACACGGTGATTATCCACAACGATAAAATCGTGGTCGACGAGCCGTCGGTGGTTGCGTTGGACAAACGTACCGACAAGCTGCTGGCTGTCGGCGAAAAAGCACGTTTGATGCATGGTAAGACACACGAGAACATTCGCACGATACGGCCGTTGCGCGACGGCGTGATTGCCGATTTCTATGCCGCCGAGCAGATGATTCGGGGCATGGTCAAGATGGTGAGTTCGAAGAGCCACTGGTTCTCGCCCTCGCTGCGTATGGTTATCGGTATCCCTTCGGGCAGTACCGAGGTCGAGATTCGTGCCGTGCGCGACTCGTCGGAACATGCCGGAGGCCGCGACGTATATATGATTTACGAACCGATGGCTGCGGCTATCGGTATCGGTCTCGATGTGCAGGCTCCCGAGGGTAACATGATTGTGGACATAGGTGGCGGTACGACCGAAATCGCCGTGATTTCGCTGGGCGGTATCGTCTCGAACAACTCGATACGGGTGGCCGGCGACGACCTCACGAACGACATTCAGGAGTATATGGGGCGCCAGCACAACGTGAAGGTGGGTGAGCGCACGGCCGAGCTGATCAAGATCAACGTAGGTTCGGCCCTGACCGAGCTCGACAATCCCCCCGAAGATTATGTGGTACACGGCCCCAACCGTATGACGGCCCTGCCCATGGAGGTACCCATCTCGTATCAGGAGATTGCCCACTGTATCGAGAAATCGATTTCGAAAATCGAGGCTGCCGTGCTCAACGCGCTCGAACATACCCCCCCCGAACTCTATGCCGACATCGTGCGCAACGGTATCTGGCTGGCCGGTGGCGGTGCCCTGTTGAGAGGCTTGGACAAGCGGCTTACCGATAAGATAGGTATCCCCTTCCACATTGCCGACGACCCCTTGCACGCTGTGGCCAAGGGCACGGGTGTGGCTTTGAAAAATATCGACCAGTTCTCGTTCCTCATTCGGTAATCGAGCCGGGAACGAAAGCGGTTGGCCCGGCCGGGCCGGGAGTTCAGTATAAACGAGTTACAAAGACCCTGAGTGCCTTTGTAACTCGTTGTTGGTAGTCAAAAGACGAAGAAATGCGCAATTTGATCGATTTTTTGTGGAGGCATATCTCATGGATTGTGTTTGCAATCTATGTGGCGATCAGTTGCGTCTTGTTGTTTGACCGCAACCCCTATCAGCGCAGTGTCTATTTCTCGTCGGCCAACCGGGCGGCGGTCGTCGTCTACGACTTGCAGTCGGAGGTTACCTCCTACCTGGGGCTGCGCAAGGCCAACCGCGACTTGCAGTTGCGCAACGGTGAGTTGGAGATGGAGGTCATCAACCTGAAAGCCCAGCTCAACAGCTACCGCTCGGCGGCAGGCGCCGACACGATACCGGCCGATTCGGTGCTGCACGACTATGACTTTGTGGTGGCCCGGGTAATCAACAACAGCGTGGCGCAAGTCAACAACTACATCACCATCGACAAGGGACGTGCCGAGGGCATAGAACCCGAGATGGGGGTGGTCGACCAGAATGGCGTGGTGGGCATCATCAACGTGGTGGGCGAGCATCATGCCGTAGCCATCTCGGTGCTGAACCCCAAGTTGCGCCTCAGCTGTAAGGTGAAGGGGAGCGACTATTTCGGGTCGCTGGTGTGGGACGCCGTGAGTCCCCGCTATGCCGTGCTCGAAGAGATGCCCCGCCACGTCGAGTTTGCGGCGGGCGACACGATTGTCACCAGCGGCTACTCGTCGGTATTCCCCGAGGGGTTGATGGTGGGTATCATCAGCGACTACAAGAAGCAGCACGACGACAACTTCTACGCTCTGCGGGTCGAACTGAGTACCGATTTCAGCGGGCTGGGTTACGTGCGGGTCATCTCGAATCGCATGAAGGAGGAACAGGACAAACTGGAAAAGGAGGCCCGTTATGAGTAATTGGTTGCGATACATCACGCTCTTTATTGTCATGGTGCTCTTGCAGGTGTTGATAGGAAACAATATCCATCTGTTCGGGGTTGCCATACCCTTCTTCTACATCTATTTCATTTTGCGGCTTCCCCTGTCGCTCTCGATAAACTGGACCATGACCCTGGCCTTTCTGCTGGGGCTCATGATCGATATTTTCAGCAACACACCGGGCATGAATGCCTTGTCGTGTGTGATTCTCTCGGTCTTGCGCAAGCCGGTGTTGAGTCTGTATACGCCCCGGGGTGAGGACTATGCCGAGGCGATACCCTCGATTCGCAGTTTCGGCATGTCGCTGTATGTGCGTTATGCCCTCACGCTTTCGCTCTGTTTCTGTGTGGTACTCTTCTTTGTCGAGTCGTTGAGCCTCTTCAATCTCGGGCGGCTCGTGGCCCGGGTGGTGGCCAGTACCGCGCTGACCTTTCTGGTAATTTTGGGTATGGACAGTTTAACGAAGACCGGACGTGAGAAAAGATTATAAACTGGCCAAACGGAAATATGTCATCGGGGGTATCGTGCTGACGATTGCCTGCATCTATATCATTCGCCTCTTTTCGTTGCAGGTGCTTAACGACGATTACAAGCAGTATGCCGACGGTAATGCCTTCTTGAAAAAGACGCAGTATCCCTCGCGCGGGCTCATCTACGACCGCACGGGCAAGTTGCTGGTGTTCAACCAGCCGGCCTACGACGTGATGATGATTGTGCGGGAGGTGCGCCCCTTCGATACGCTCGACTTCTGCCGTACGGTGGGAATCACCCGCGAGCAGTTCGACAAGCGCATGGCCGACATGAAGAACCCGCGTCTCAATCCCGGTTACTCCTCCTATACGCCGCAGACCTTCATGACCCAGCTCTCGGCTCAGGACTACGGCCGTTTGCAGGAGAAGCTCTACCGCTTCCCCGGCTTCTTTATCCAGAACCGCATGCTCCGCCAGTACGCCTACCCCGTGGCGGCCAATGTGCTGGGCAATATCCGCGAGGTATCCCCCCGCGATATCGAGCGCGACGACTACTATACGCGCGGCGACTACACGGGCGACCTGGGTATCGAACGCTCTTACGAGCCGGTATTGCGCGGCGAAAAGGGGGTGGAGATACTGTTGCGCGATGCTCACGGACGCATCAAGGGCCGCTATGAAGAGGGGCGTTATGATGTAGCTCCGGTCTCGGGCAAGAACCTGAAACTCTCGATTGATGTCGAGTTGCAGGCCTACGGCGAGAAGCTGATGCAGAACAAAATAGGGGCCATCGTGGCCATCGAACCCTCGACGGGCGAGATTCTGGCCATGGTGTCGAGTCCCACCTACGACCCCTCGATGCTGGTGGGGCGGGAGCGTGGCAAGAACTACCTGAAACTGAATCGCGACAAATACAAGCCGCTGTACGACCGGGCGCTGATGGCCGCCTATCCGCCGGGGTCGACCTTCAAGCCCACGCAGGGGCTTATCTTCCTTAACGAGGGTATCATCACCGACCACACGCTCTATCCCTGCTACCACGGTTTCGTGGCGGGGCGGTTGAAGGTGGGTTGTCACGGACACGCCTCGCCCCTCTCGCTGTTGCCGGCCTTGCAGACTTCGTGCAACGCCTTCTTCTGTTACGGACTGCGTTCGATGATTGACAACCGCACCAAGTACAAATCGGCTGCCGAGGCCTTCAACATCTGGAAAGACTATCTGGTGTCGATGGGATATGGCTACCGGCTGGGGGTAGACCTGCCGGGCGAGAGCCGCGGTTTTATTCCCAACAGCAACTACTACAACAACATATACGGCGAGAACCGTTGGAGCGCCCTCACCATCATTTCGGTCGCCATCGGGCAGGGCGAGGTGCTGGCCACCCCGTTGCAGATTGCCAATCTGGCGGCGACCATTGCCAACCGGGGCTACTTCTACACGCCTCACCTCATTCGCGAGATACAGGACACGACCATCAACGCCGAGTTTACCACTCCCCGGCACACGATGGTCGACTCGCATTACTACGACTATGTGGTCGAGGGTATGCGCATGGCGGTGACGGGCGGTACCTGTCGCATTGGGGCCATACCCGGTATCGAGGTGTGCGGCAAGACGGGTACGGCACAGAACCCGCACGGCAAGGACCACTCGGCCTTCATGGGTTTTGCCCCCATGAACAATCCCAAGATTGCCATTGCCGTCTATGTCGAGAATGCCGGCTTCGGGGCCACCTATGGCGTGCCTATCGGGAGCCTCATGATGGAGATGTATCTGAACCGCGAGATTGCGCCGGAACGGAAATATCTCGAAGAACGCATGTTACAATCCAATACGATTATATACAGTGGAGTCAAGAAGCACTAACATATGGCGATCGATCGACTGGGTGACGGTAATCCTCTACCTCATTCTCGTCTTGTGCGGGTGGGTGAGCATCTATGCCGCCAGCTACGACTTCGACAACGCCAGCATCTTCGATTTTGCCGAACGCTCGGGCAAACAGCTTATGTGGATAGGCCTTTCACTCGTGCTGGCCTTCATGATACTGATGGTCGATTTCCGGGTCTACGAGACCTATGCCTACCTTTTTTACGGCATCGTGCTCCTACTGCTGGTGGCCACGATATTCCTGGCCCCCGACATCAAGGGGTCGCACTCGTGGCTGGTGCTGGGGCCGGTGAGTCTGCAACCGGCCGAGTTTGCCAAATTTGCCACGGCGCTTGCCCTGGCGCGGTCGTTCGGTACCTATGGCTTCTCCCTGAAAAACCGGCGCGACCTGATGCAGGCCGTCCTGATTATCGTCTTGCCCATCGTCTTTATCATCGCCCAGAAGGAGACGGGGTCGGCCCTCGTCTTTGCCTCGCTCATCTTTGTCCTCTACCGCGAGGGGTTGTCGGGGCTTTTCCTCTTTTACGGGCTGTGTGCCATTGTCTATTTTGTGGTGGCGGTCAAGTATTCGAGTCTCATGTGGGGGGCCGTGGCCGCCGGCGAGGTACTGGTGTTTATCCTCATCTTCCTGGTGGTAGCCGGCATGTTGCTGCTCTACCAGAAGAACGGACGGGCAGCCCGTTATCTCATGTTGGGCTATTGGGCCATAGGGGCGGTGTGCGGTGCGTTGCTCTACTTCGGGGTAGCGGTTAATCTGCTCTATGTCTGCATCGGGGTGACTGCGGCCACGGTCGTCTATCTGCTGGTGCTCTATTTTTCGAGCCGTTCACTGCGCGTTCTCACCATTCTGGCCACCGCGTTGGTCTCGGTAGTCTTCCTCTTTTCGGTCGACTATGCCTTCAACGAGGTGTTGGAACCCCACCAGCAGAAGCGTATCAAGGTGGCTCTGGGTATGGAGGAGGATTTGCGGGGTGCCGGCTACAACGTGAACCAGTCGAAAATCGCCATCGGTTCGGGCGGCTTCTGGGGTAAAGGCTTCCTCAACGGTACGCAGACCAAATTGAAATATGTGCCCGAACAGGATACCGACTTTATCTTCTGTACCATCGGCGAGGAGGAGGGATTCTGGGGAGCCGTCGGGGTGATTCTGCTTTTCGTGATACTTATCTTCCGCCTCATGGCGATAGGCGAGCGACAGCATTCGGCCTTCGGGCGGGTCTATGCCTATTGCGTGGTATCGATACTCTTCTTCCACCTGGCGGTCAATGTGGGTATGGTCATCGGGTTATGTCCGGTGATAGGCATACCGTTGCCGTTTTTCAGCTACGGAGGTTCGTCGTTGTGGGGATTCACCATTCTGCTGTTCGTCTTGTTGCGCATCGACGCCTCCCGTACCGAGCGTCATTGACGGATTTTTTACCGGAAAATTCGATTTGTCCGATAGCGACGCGAGGGACGATGGGGTGCTGTAACAGCCTCTCGGGAAGTTATGAAACGTTATATGGCTGATTTTTATGCGGTTATTTCTATATTTGGGGGTCTATTATTTATTGTTAATTTTTTTGTCTTTGTTCTTTTCTTTTCGGGTAAAGTCTATATATTTGTATTTCAAAAGAGCTAATAAAATAGTTTTTGAAGAAATAAAGGGGACTAAATCCTATAATGATAGGTATTCTGTGTGTCGGTTTGGTCCTCTTTGGATATAGGGATAAGAATAGGAAATTTAATTTTGAAAGAGGATAATTCAAGACCAAATGAGAAAAATCTTGTTTTTTCTGTTGGCGGGTGCCTTTTTTATAGGGGACGTGCATTCGCAAGAGGCGATTGACTCGATGAAAATCTTTTATCGTCGAGGCTATCGGTATGTCGATTTGTCTTTTCGAGACAATCGAGCCCAGCTGCAACGGTTTTTAAATTCGGTGGAAGAGGCTTTGGAAAACGATCGGGTAGAGAAACTCGTGATTCGTTCCTACGCTTCGCCCGATGGAAGTGAGGAGGCCAACGCACAATTGGCCGAGGGCCGTGCCGAAGAGTTGAAAAACTATCTGGTAAACGAGGGGAATATCCCGGCTTCGCTGATTGAGCACCATGCCGAAGGCATTGCCTGGGATATGCTGCGGCAACAGGTGGCCGCCTCGGAGATGGAGGGGCGCGACGAGGTGCTGTCGATTCTCGACCATACCCCGGTGTGGGTGTTTGACGACCAGGGCCAGATAATAGGCGGTCGCAAAAAGGAGTTGATGGATTTGCAGGGCGGACGTCCCTATCGTTATATGATGGAACACATCTTTCCTGACTTGCGTAACAGCAGCAACACGGTACTCTATCTGCGCATCGTCGAAAAGGAAACGACGCAAGATCGGGTGCAGTCGTCGGCCTCGACTATCCGGTCGGCCGATGTGGTATCGTCGGTGACAACGGCACCATCGGTGCAGGCAGAGCCGGTTACTCCTGTCGAGGAGACCGTTCCCGAAACTCCGACTGTCACGGCCGAATCGTCGGCCACGGCTGCGAGCGACGGTACTCGTGAGCCTTCGGCCGCATTGTCGGGAGACCGCTATCCCCGTCATATATTTGGGCTTCATGCCGGGTATTGCAGTTCGTGGATAACCTCCTATGGCATGAAATCGTCGACCCAGTCAGGCTATGAAGCAGGATTTACCTATCGGTTGGGGTTGAGCCGTCAATATCCGGTCTACTTCCGCACGGGGCTCAATTTCATCAGCAAAGGTTACGAGGTGAATGGCTTTGACGATACCCGTACTGTTATCAATTATTTGCAGCTTCCCGTAGGTATCGACTACACGATAGCACTGGGCAAACACCTTGCCTTGATACCTTCGGCCGGTCTCTACTACGCCTTCGGGGTGTGGGGAAAGCGACAGGTGGGCGACGAAAAAATCTGCCTGTTCGGTCGTGAAGGAGGTTTCTCGCGGCACGATATGGGATTTCAGTGCGGACTCGATGTGGCCTTCTACCGTTTCTTTGTGGGAGCGGAGTATCAACATGGGCTCATTGACATAGATAAAAACGATACGATGTATGGCGACAACTCTCAGATGATTGGTTACAAGCATGTTCAGAATCGTTGTTGGGTAGTGAAGGCCGGCATTTACTTTTAAAGGGGGGAATGAGTTATGAAAAAGAGATTGACCTATCTGATTATAGGGCTGTTGACGCTAGTCTCCTGTACGGAGTATGACGAGATAGCCATGTGGAACAAGAATACCGATATGGGCTCGCGGCTGGCAGCTCTGGAAGAGCTGTGCAGCCAGATGAATACCAATATAAATTCGTTGCAACAGATTGTCGAGGCTTTGCAGGGTAATGATTATGTGACGGGAGTAGCTCCTGTGGTCGAGAATGGCCAGACGGTAGGCTACACCATCACCTTTACCAAGAGCGGACCGGTGACTATCTACCACGGCTCCGATGGCGAGTCGGGCTCTACACCCTTGATCGGAGTGAAGCAGGATACCGACGGGCTCTATTACTGGACTCTCGACGGAGAGTGGCTGCTCAACGATCGGGGCGAGAAGGTAATAGCGCATGGGCTGGAAGGTAAATCGGCTTATGAACTGGCTGTCGAGAAGGGTTACCAGGGCACCCTCGAAGAGTGGCTGGCTTCGCTCAACGGTGAAGACGGTGGCAAGGGTGAGGCAGGCGATGATGGAGACAATGGTAAATCGGCCTATGAACTGGCCGTAGAAAAAGGTTATCAGGGGACACTTGACGAATGGCTGGCTTCGCTCAAAGGAAACACGGGCACCGACGGCAAATCGGCTTATGAGCTGGCCGTAGAGAATGGTTATCAGGGGACGCTTGAAGAGTGGCTGGCCTCACTCAACGGCAGCACGGGTGCCGATGGCAAATCGGCTTATGAACTGGCCGTAGAGAATGGTTATCAGGGGACACTCGATGAGTGGCTGGCTTCACTCAAAGGTAATGCGGGGGACAAGGGAGACGATGGTATCACTCCTCGGTTGGAGATTCGCGCCGATGGTTATTGGTACATCTCTTACGACGAGGGGCTGACCTGGACACAACTGGGGCAGGCTACCGGCGATGCCGGGCAGAACGGCGACTCCATGTTCAGTGATATTGACGTTTCCAACCCCGATTATCTGATTCTTACCCTGGCCGGTAGCGGAGAGCAAATCAAGTTGCCCTATTATCGCGACAAGTTCGACCTGCTGTTTGTTTCGGGTAGTGACCGGTTGAGAGAGATGGCTCTCTACTGTGGGGTCGGCGCTTCGGCCGAGGTGACCTATGAGCTGACCAATCCGCTCAACGCCACGATTGCGGTCGAGTGCATCTCGCACAGCAATTATCAGGTGGCTGTCGACAAGTCGGCCTCGAAGATTACAGTTACAGCTCCAGCCGACCCGGCTGCGGTAGGGGCTACGGTCGAGGTGCTGGTCTTTGCCTCGGACGACGAGCGTACCCTCATGCGCAAACTGGTCATCAAGCAGGTGAAATATATTCCCTACACGGCTACCGAGCAGTTGTATATTACCAGTGCCGACTTCCCCGGCGATCCCTATTTCTGGGGCAAGGATTGTGAATTCCTGACCGATTTGAGTACCTACGATGCCGCTACCGGCGAGGGCCGGTGGGCCTATGTAGGTACCGTGACCGATGTCGAGCCGAGTGCCTTCAACAGCGAACAGGCCATACGCAGCATCGTCCTGCCCGAAGGAATTACCTATATCGGGCACAACGCCTTTAACAACAGCGCTCTCGAATCGATTACCCTGCCCGAGTCGCTGGTCGAGATAGACCAGTATGCCTTCTCGAAATGTAACTTGACCGAGATAACTCTCCCTGCCAACCTTGAAACGTTGGGTAGTTCGGCCTTCGATTACGAAGGGACGAGCAGGGTGTCGCCGTTGACCAAGGTGGTGTTCGAGGGGAACAAGCTCGAAACCATTCAACTGAATACCTTCCAGTACTGCAAGAACTTGCAGGAGATTGTCTTGCCCGACGGCCTCAAAACCATCGAGTACAATGCTTTTGAACGGTGTTCGGCCTTGACTCGCATCGAGATTCCCAACAGCGTGACAGCCATCGGGAATTCGGCCTTTATTTACTGTACGAGCTTGGTGGAGGCTATTATCGGCGACGGTGTGACCGAGATAGGCAAGCAGGCCTTTGGCGAGTGTACTGCGTTGAAGACAGTGGTGATAGGCCGGGGTATTCAGTCGATTGGCGATATGGCCTTCAATACCCGCAGTTCCCGGGATCAGATGGGGCTGGTATCGGTTACCATACTCTTCGACGACATCGATTCGGGAACCTTCCCCGAGCTGGCCAGCAGTTCGCGCGGCGTCTTTCCCAAACCCGGCGGTTGGGATCCCGTGAGTTACAAGATTTATGTACCGGCCGGAACCGGAGCTACGTATCGGGCAAACTGGTCCGATTACAGCTCGCTGATTGTGGAGATGTAAGAAATACTTCCAAAAAAAATGAACATAGATTGGAACCCCCGGTTACCTTTCGGCAATCGGGGGTGCTTCGTTCAGTCGTAAGTAGTTTTGTTCGCTCTTTTTGCAGATAAGATTATCTGCTTGTGAATGATGAATCGTTTTTGTACCGTAGGCTTATGACAGCTTGAAGCTGACAGGCAGGGTGTAGCGCACGTTGACCGGTTGGCCGTCCTGCATGCCCGGTTTCCAGTCGGGGAGGGCACGCACTACGTCGATGGCCGCCTGGTCGAGCATCTTGTCGATGCTGCGCACAACTTGAATATTGCCCACTTTCCCCGCTTTGTCAACCACGAATTGCACAACCACACGCCCCTCGATTTGACCGTCGATAGCGTTTTGGGGATACTTGAGATTTTCGCTGATAAACTTGAAGAGGGCTTGCGTGCCGCCGGGAAACTCGGGCATCACCTCGGCAACTTCGTATATGGGGTCGGGCTCGGACGTCTCGTGAACGGTGCCCGTTCGGGGTAGAACTTCGGTTGTTGCAGGCGGCATTGATTGAGCGTTTGCGATCTCAGGGGCAGGCGATTGTTGGCAGCTCTGGCTCCCGACAACGAGCAGACCGAACAGCGGCAGAGCCAGCAAATAGCGGAACAGAGACCACCGGGACGAACGTCGGCAGTTGATCATGGCAATGCGCTCTTTCAGAAACGCGTGGTTAAACGGCAGGGTCGAGCGAGGGGTCCGGTCGGCCCCCGCCAGTTCGAGCAACCGGTATTGGTAGGGGCGCTTTTCCGTTTCATCGGTCAGCGCGGCCCGGTCGGCCAGGTATTCGAGGTTGAGCCTCAACTCTTTCAACAGAAGCCAGGCCAGCGGGTTTATCCAACAGAGTGCGGCAACGCTCTCGCCCAGCAGGATATCTATCGAATGCATCTGCCTGACGTGAGCCTGTTCGTGGTTCACGATGGTTGTCCAGCCGGTAGGATTGTCGAGAGCCGAGGCCGGCAGGAATATCCAGTTGAAGAACGAGCAGGGTTGCGTCCCCTCGGGGCAGACGACCACACGACAGGAGCCCAAGCATCGCAAGGGGTTATGCCTTCGTAACCCGACGATGGAGAGGAGTCGAACTGCCAGTCGCAATCCCAGCAGCAAAGCTACGCCGCCATACACTCCGGCTATGAATTGGTAGGGCGATAGCGGACGGTCGCCCGAACCGTCGGGCTTGACTTGTAGTTCGGGAAGGGTGATTTGCAGTTCGGCGGGTAGTGCATCGGACACTCCTCCGGGAAGGCGGAATAGCGGGTAGACGAGGGCGAACAGCAGGATACCCAGCAACAGGATCCGCCTGGCCGTAAAGTGGGTGTTGCGGGTCGAGAGCGCCTTGTAGACTATGAAGAGCAACGAGAGCGCAATGTGTACTTGCAGCAGGTAAAGCAGAAAGTTCATGACGGGAGGGTTTGCGGATATTTACTTGTTCTCTTGTTCAATCATGGCGATGATTTGTCGCAGGTCCTCTTCCGAGAGTTTCTTCTCGTGGGCGAAGAAGGTGACCATCTCCTTGTAGGAGTCGGAAAAATAGCTCTTGACGATACCCGACAGGAATTTGCCTTTGTATTCGTGCTGACTGATGCGGGGGGTGTAGAGGTAGGTGTTGCCTATCTTCTCGCTCGACAGATAGCCTTTGCGTTCCAGATTCTTCACGACCGAGGCTACTGTGGTATAGGGCGGCCGCGGTTCGGGCAGTTTCTCGACAAAGTCTTTTACGATGCCCCGTCCCTTTTCCCAGATGACGAGCATCACCTCTTCTTCTTGATGGGTTAGTTTCTCCATGTCTTAATTACGATTGTTTCGCAAATCTACGAAAATTTCGTAGATAAACAAATTTTTTTCTCTGAAAATGTGAATGAAGTGATTTTTTATCCGATAAAGAGCTTCTTATCCCGGGTACGGGCCAGAGCGACGGGGTGGCAGGGAGAGGACGACAGGCTGTTGAGGGACGCAATGAGGAAGGCTACCCGAGCTGTATCGGGGCGGGGTGATTCTCGGGTGCAGAGAGACTCGCCCGGTTCCCGGAGGGCGGCGTAGGGTTGGGGGCCGGCTGTGGCGTGGTATTGTCGGTCGTTACGGTATGGTCACTCTTTCCCCTCTTTCTTGGCTACGCGGGGAATGAGAATGGCGGTGTAGAGTTGCAGGGCAGCTCCCACGGTGAGCAGCATCACCCAGTCGGGGTCGTCGCGGAACATGAAATAGGACGAGGCTACCAGAAAGAGCGACGAGAAAGTCTCGATGTGAAACAGTCGTTTGAGCCGGAAGTTCTTGCCCTTGTACCGGAAGGTGAGGCGGCAGATGGCCATACCGGCGGCCCCGCAGGCGTAGAGATAGGGTACCCACGGCAGTTTGATCATGAACAGAGGCAGAGCCGCCCCGATGATGACAGCGATGGAGGAAACCATAAAGAGCATGTCGCGCGTGTGCTGTTTCATGTCGGTAATATTTAGGGAGTTTGTTTTTTCGGTTCGACGATGTAGATATCTTCGTTGGGCTTACTCATATAATACTGTTCGCGGGCAATTTGTTCGACCACGTTCTTGTCGGTTTTCAGCCGTTCGATTTGCCGGTTGTAGTAGTCGGTCGTATCGTTCTGTGCGGCAATCTGCTGGCGCAGGTCATTGATTTCGGCATCGTAGCGTATGCGTTGGATACAGCTGTTTTCGTCAATGAAGATGATGAAAATCACAAAGACGACGAGTACGGCCTTCCCCCAGGAGAAATGCTTGCGTGCGTAGTCGAGTATTTTGACTTTGTCAATTTTCATCGATGCGAAGATTCAGTCGTCTATTTGGAGGGTAAAGGTAATAAAAAATATTCTTTCAGCCAATCTCTCTTCTTTGGGTGAGAATGTCATTTAAAATAAATCCTCTCGTTCTCCAAGAGCAGGAAGAGAACAAGAGGATAGACTTATGTCAGAAGAGATAATACACCTTTTCCCGAAGTGCCTGAAATTTATTCGAATTTGCGTTGCCAGAACCACATCTCGTTGAACGTGAGGCTAATCGAGATTCTGAAATGATCTTCGGTAATAAGTTTCTGAGGGGAGCACTGGCGGTTGATGTATTCAAAAGCTACATTGACCACCGATTTGTCGGTGGCGAGAGGAAAGCCGAAACCACAAGTGGCGCCTATCTCGTTCAAGTCATTGCCGTTGATTTTCAGATATGAGCGGTTGTAGAAGAGACCGGCTCGGTAGTTGATGCGCTGCAAGTAGTTGCCACCCATGCTTTTGGGCCGGAATTCGGCACCCAGGGCCACTTTCAACCGGTTGTTGAATTGTCCCGTCGAGGTCTGCAATTGACCGGCGTTGAGGTTGGTGAATTTGGCATCGGCCCAGTTTTGGTAGGTGACATCGGCCGCTACGGTCAGCCGTTTGTCGTAGTTATAGCTGATACCACCTCCATAGGTCGAAGCCAGGGAGTAGTGGCTTTTCATATTCAAGGTGTCGGCATCGATGACCGTACTCGATCCCACGTCGTAGTTACTGGTGTAGGCCTTTCCTAACAAGGCTTTCCCGGGCGAGTACACGGCGCCGATTGTAAGCATGTGCTTCTTGCCCCATTCAATGGCGTACTGGGCACCGAACGACAGGTGAAAATCCCGCACTTTCAGGTCGGTCTCGAATATGCCGCTGCTCCTGTCTACCGGAATCACCGTATTGGCATTGGTCAAGTTCCCGAATAGATAGCTGATGTTGGTACCAATCGAGAAGCCCTTGAAAAGTTTGCCGCTCACCCCTACGTAAGCCTGTGATATGTTCCCCTCGCCCGACCGGCTGTCCGATCCGTTGCTGATGGAGTTGACAAACGAGTATCCCACGTTGGAGTAGGGGAGCAAGCCTATACTACCGGCCATGTGCCGTCCCAGCGGGAACTGCATGACGATGTAGTCTAATGAACCGCTCTGGGCCGTCTCCTTCAAATTACCTTCGCGGGTCGTGGTAGCTTGGTATGTGAGACCCAAGTCGAAGAGGAAGGTGAGCGAGTCCATACTCGTGTAGGAGGCCGGGTTCATCATATTGATTTGCCGGTTGTTGTGAAGGGCATAACCTACACCGCCCATGGCCCGTTGAGCGCCGATGGCATTGTCGCCGAGGATACCGTATCCAAAGCGGGAGTAAGGCGAACTGGTGCCGTTCTGAGCCCACGCAACGGCTCCTATCGACAAGGCTATTAAGAGAATCTTATATTTTAGCATTTTCCTGTAATATTCTGTTTAAACCGGTTAGTACCAAGTTTTCGTCCACAAAGATGCGACTTTTTATTTTTGCAGCCAATTTTAAGGCATCGCCCCCTGTTAAAAAAACGAAAAGCTCGGGGTAAGTTTCACGCAATCGGGCAATATAACCCTCTATTTCATAGGCTACACCAAGTATGGCCCCTGCCCGCATGGCTGTTTCGGTGCTGAATCCAATCTCGGGAATTTCGCCTTCGTCGCTGATGTGCGGCAATTTGCCCGTGTGTTCATGCATGGCGAGCAGGCGAAGCCTGATGCCGGGTGCAATATTTCCGCCTACAAAGGTCCCGTCGGCCGTAAGCAGGTCGTAGGTGACGCACGTGCCCGCATCGACAATCAATACCGGCACTCCCGGCTGTTGCATCAAGGCACCCACTACGGCGGCAATGCGGTCGAGCCCCAGCGTATGAGGGGTAGCGTAGCCGATCTGGATAGGTATGTGCGACGAGTGGTCAAACTGCACAAATACCGGTACGCGTTGTTTTAAGAGCATCAAGGCCTCGTCGTCGGGTGTGGTGACCGTCGAGAAGATAGCCGCGTTGATGGGGTGCTCATCGAGAAATCGGGCCATGGTAGCAGAGTCCCATTGAGGATAGTAACCGACATTTTGTAATTGTCCGGCCTGAAAAAGTGCCATTTTGGTTACCGAGTTTCCTTGATCGATGATAAGATTCACAACTCAAAATTTTAGACAAAAATACAAAAGAGAATGCGTATACAGGCATGAACCGTGCTTTTTTTTCGCCGATTTATACTAATGAGAAAATTTTATCTATTGATAGCTTCTTTTTTACGGTTGTTTGAAGAGTATCGTTGGCAAATTATATAATGTGTAAATTGTTAATATAATAAATATTTTGAGTTAAATTTTTTATAAGATTGGCTTGATTTGGTGATAAAGCAACCGTATTTAAGCCCGATTTATTGTTTATTAACAGATTCTGTGGTGCCTACCGTCCTCTGTGAATAGGAATAAGGGAGAAATACCCTATGCTATTGTTCCTTAATAAGTTAGTTGTGCTGTGAAAAAATGTATATTTATCATTTTTCAATATGGGACTCGTCCGTTTTGTCAAAAAGAAAGGCTGTGAGGCCAATTTTCTTTCAAATTGAATTTTGTATTGTCTTTTTTTTGCTATCTTTGCGTGCTGAATGTTTTGGTTGAAACAGATTTGATTCCCTCGGAAGAGGAGATTAAGTCTGTCCCCCAAGAAGAGGATTTGTAAGATTTGAAAAAATCATGTAAGTGTAAAGACAGTAATTAATAATTTTAGTGTTTATTGTGTAATGTAGTTAAAAGAAGATGTGTATTTGAGTTAGAGTTGTATAGGTGTATTAATATTTTAAGGTGTACTGGCGATTTTAGTGTTTGTCGCTTATTGTTTTTTTGATAAGAAAAAGGCAAAAATCGTAATAGAAGATTATTTATAGTATATACATAATTGAGTTTTGAATTTATGAGACTTAAGAAAATTGTTATTTTATGGACGATAGCTTTGCTTGCGTTACCTGTATTTGCACAGGTGAAAGTAACAGGCGTCGTTGTGTCAGCCGAAGATGGGTTGCCAATCATTGGAGCAACAGTGTTGTTGAAGGGAAAAACTTCGGTAGGTACGGCTACTGATTTGGATGGCCGTTTTACAATGAATGTCCCATCTGCCGATTCGCATCTGCTGGTTTCCTACATAGGAATGAATACTAAAGATGTGAAGGTCTCTACTTCGGAAATGAATATTGTGCTTGAGCCGAATTCACAAGTGCTTCAAGAAGTTGTTGTAACCGGTATGGGTAAAATGGACAAACGTCTGTTTACCGGTGCAACCACCCAAATTAGTGCCGAGACAGCCAAACTTGATGGTGTGGCCGATATAAGCCGTTCGCTGGAAGGCCGTTCGGCCGGTGTTTCGGTGCAGAACGTATCGGGAACCTTTGGTACCGCACCCAAGATTCGTGTGCGTGGTGCCACTTCTATTATGGGTGCGTCTAAACCTCTTTGGGTTGTCGACGGTGTGGTAATGGAAGATGCTGTTGAGATAAATGCCGATGATTTGTCGTCGGGAGATGCCGTAACATTGATCTCTTCGGCCATTGCAGGTTTGAATGCCGATGATATTGAGAGTTTTCAGATTTTGAAAGATGGTTCAGCAACATCTATATATGGAGCACGGGCTATGGCCGGTGTGATTGTTGTGACGACCAAGAAAGGTAAAGCCGGTTCTACCCGAATAAGCTATACAGGTGAATTTACCACTCGTATGAAACCCAATTATAACGAGTTTAACATCAGTAACTCGCAAGAGCAAATGGGTATTTATAAGGAAATGGAAGAAAAAGGTTGGTTGGAGTTCGCTTCAATAGCCAAGGCCTCTACATCGGGTATTTATGGTAAGATGTATCAGCTGATTAATACATATGATGAGACAAATGGAAAGTTTGGTTTGGCTCATACCCAGTCGGCCATGAATGCGTATCTTCGTGAAGCTGAATTCCGTAATACCGATTGGTTTGACCAGTTGTTCAGTAGTGCTCTTATGCAAAACCATTCGGTTAGTATTGCCGGTGGTACAAATAAAGGTAATTTCTATACTTCTGTGTCTGTGATGAACGACCCGGGGTGGACAGCGTCGAGTAATGTCCGTCGTTATACATTCAACGCCAATGCATCGTATAACCTTTCTGAGACATTGCGCTTTACGGTCTTGACCTCTGACTCTTATCGTCAGCAGAAAGCTCCGGGAACATTGAGCCAGAATGTCGATGCCGTAAGTGGTGAAGTGAAACGAGACTTTGATATTAACCCTTACAGTTATGCCATCAATGCATCGCGCGCGCTTGATCCCGATGAGTATTATACCCGCAACTTTGCCGATTTCAATATCTTCCACGAGTTGGATAATAACTATATCGACATTGATGTGACCGATTTGAAATTTCAGGCCGAGTTGAATTGGCGGCCGATTAAAGAATTGGAATTCAATGCACTGGGTGCATACCGTTATCAAAGTTCTGTTCAGCAGCATTATGTAAAGGATCGTTCGAACCAAGCGATGGCCTATCGTGCCGGTATTGATCCCGAAGATGCTACTATTCGTGATATCAACCCGTTCCTTTATACCAATCCGGACGATCCCAATGCATTGCCTGAAACGATTCTGCCACAAGGTGGTATCTATTATAATGATACTTATACCGTGTCACAATATGATTTCCGTGGAACGGCTACTTTTAATAAGGTTTGGGACAATACCCACATCTTCAATCTTTTGGCCGGTTTGGAAGTAAGTGCAACCGATCGTAAACAGATCTCTTGGGAAGGCTGGGGATTCGTCTACGACAATGGTGGAGTGCCTTATCTTGATTACAAACTGTTTAAGCAACAAGTAGAAGAAGGTCACACCTATTATGGTATTGCTCCGACTTATCGTCGCAGTTTCGCATCATTTGCTAATGCTACCTATTCTTATAAAGGACGTTACGTTCTCAACGGAACAATCCGCTACGAAGGTACGAACAAATTGGGTATGGCCCGTTCTGCCCGGTGGTTGCCTACATGGAACATTTCGGGAGCTTGGAATGCACATGAAGAAGGATTCTTCAAGGAAAAAGTCGATCCGAAAATATTGTCACACGCTACGGCCCGTGTATCTTATTCTTTGACTGCCGATGCCGGTCCTGCCAGCGTATCTAATGCAACTCCGATTTACTCTCCGGGTACAGTTTGGCGTCCGACATCAACAGATCAGGAAATTGTGCTTGCCTTGGCAAACTTGGGTAACTCGGAACTTACATACGAAAAGAAACACGAGTTCAACTTCGGTCTTGATCTCGGTTTCTTAAATAACCGCATCAATGCAAGTGCCGATATTTATTTCCGAAACAACTACGATTTGATTGGTCTTACCTATACGCAAGGTGTGGGCGGTGAATCGGCAAAATATGCCAATGTGGCTTCTATGAAGGCCAATGGAGCAGAGCTTACGATTTCAACTACCAACATTGCGAACAAAGATTTTGAGTGGACTACAGACTTGACCTTTGCGAAGATGCGGACGGAAATTACAGAATTGAATAATCGTACCCAGTCTATCGCTCTTGTTAATGGTTCTGGTTATGCGATGGAAGGTTATCCTGTCCGTTCGTTGTTCTCATATCAGTTCGCTGGTTTGAATGATGAGGGTCTTCCTCAGGTGATTAATGAAAAGGGAGAGGTTACGCTTACCGATATCAACTTCCAGGAGTATGACAATCCCTATTTGGTATATGAAGGGCCTACCGATCCTACGATTACCGGTGGTTTCGGGAATACGTTGTCTTGGAAAAACTTCCGCTTGAATGTGTTTATGACTTACTCTTTCGGTAACAAGCTCCGTCTTGACCCGATTTTCTCGAACCAATATGACGATATGCAGGCTCTTCCTCGTGAGTTCAAGAATCGTTGGACCATGGCCGGTGATGAAGCCTATACCACTATCCCGGTTATTGCCAGTACACGTCAGAACGAAACAATCCCTTATTTGAACCGGGCATATAGCGCTTACAACTATTCGACCGAGCGTATTGCCGATGGCGGTTTCATTCGCTTGAAAGAGGTTTCGTTGACGTATGATATTCCGAAGAGTTTCTTGGAAAAAATCAGAATCTCATCTGCTTCTTTGAAAGTACAGGCTACGAACATTTGTCTGCTTTATGCCGATAAGAAGTTGAATGGCCAGGACCCTGAATTCTTCAACACCGGTGGTGTAGCAGTTCCGACTCCGAGACAGTTTACATTCACTTTGAGATTTAGCTTGTAAAAAGTTTGTCACAACATTAATGGATTGAAAAAATGAAACTAAATAGATTTTTATATATCGGTGCCGCTGCAATGTTGTCGTTGACCTCATGTAACGATTTTTTGGACAAGTTGCCCGATAACCGTATTGACCCCAATAATCCGTCTCAGCTTCAACTGATTCTGGCTGGCGGTTATCTTACAGCGAATTATGGGCCAATGTGCGAACTGAGCTCTGATAATATTGTTGATAATCACGCCCCCGATGCAAGGGGCATCAATTATCCCAATCTGACTGCTCACGATCCTATTGATGATCAGTATTTTGCCTGGGAAGATGCCAATATGAGCAGTGCGCAGGATTCGCCGACAGCTGTATGGTCGGGCTGTTATTATGCGATTGCTGCTGCCAATCACGTTTTGGAAAAGGTGTCAGAGTTCAAGGCAGAAGGCAGAACTTTCAATGCAGAGGATCAGGCTCGTCTGAATGCTGCTTATGGAGAGGCATTGGTCATGCGGGCTTATTATCATTTCCTGTTGGTCAATCTGTTTGCTCCTCAGTATCGTGGTGAAGCGAGTGCCAGTGATATGGGTGTTCCTTATGTGACTGTTCCCGAAAAAGTGGTTCATGTCAACTATCAGCGCGAATCGGTTAAGGCTGTGTATGATAAGATTGAAGCTGACTTGGTGGAAGGTATGCAATATATCAATGACCAGTATTATGAAGTTCCGAAGTATCACTTTACGAAAACTGCAACCAATGCATTTGCCGCACGGTTCTATCTCTATAAGCGCGATTATGAAAAGGTAGAACAGTATGCAACGGCTGCGTTGGGATCGAATCCGTCGCAGATGCTTCGTTCGGAATACTGGCGTACCAATTATACCAGTACCACGGCTGATGCGCAAGGATATTTTTCTTCGCTGTCAAGTAGTAATTTCCAGTTACTGGCAACCGATTCTTACTTGTTCTATACAATCTGTGTGAGCCCGACAAGTGGAGGATCGCGTTATGCCTTAAATCGTGATGCGGCTACTTCAACCCTCTATGGCTCAGGCCCCACGTGGAATAACTATATTCCGTCAATCGTATCCCGTTTATATGTGAATGGCCAACAGCAGTATGGCTTGTGGCCGTCTTGGCAGGCGATGCAGATTGAGTATACCGATAAAGTTGCTCAAATTGGCTACCCGAAGGCAATTCGTGCCGAGTTTTCGGGAGAGGAAACTCTGTTGATGCGAGCCGAAGCCCGTGTCTATCTAGGCAATATTGCGGGAGCTGTTGAAGATTTGAATTATTGGAACAAGTCACACTCAACAACTACTTCTGAAATGCCCGACCTGACCGCTGACCTAATAGCCGATCCCACAAGAGGCTTTTATATCAAGGATAATGCTACGACAGGGTCGAGTGACCCGCGTCCGTACATTTTGCAGGATTTGCATATCGACGAGGTATGCCCGGTCGCAAAATACACTGTGACAGAAGATAAATTGCCCTATTTGTGGTGTGTGCTTCATTTCCGCCGTATCGAGACTGTAATGACCGGTATGCGTTGGTTCGATATAAAGCGTTATGGTATAGAGATTACCCACAAGATTGGAACCGACAGAGTGGAAACCTTGACGACATTCGATCCTCGCCGTGCATTCCAAGTGCCTATCGAGTCTATCTCTTCGGGCCTTGAACCGACTCCGCGTACTACTAAAAGTGTTGATGAGAGCCAATTCCGTCCTGTCGTAGTGGATGGAACCATGCAATAACCATTAAAAACAGGATAAAGATATGAAATTGAATAAGTATATATTTGGAGCAGTGATTGCTTGCGGTTGTGCTTGGTCACTGGTTTCTTGTGAAGATAAACTGGATAGTGAAAGTATTTTTGATACCAGTGAGAGTGCCCTTGATCCAACGTCACCGACCTATCAGCTTGACGTTTATTTGGAAGAGGCATTCCGTAAACCCTATAATATTCAGTTCCGCTACAAGTTGCAGGATGTGGGTACGGATATGGATTATAATCTGATACCGGCCGACTATTCAAAGGCCGTCGATTTGGCTGTGCTGACAAAATATTTATGGTTTGATGTATATGATAAAGTTGCGACGTCCGATCCCAACTTTATGAAAAAGACGACTCCACGTATCATTCATCTGATTGGATCTCCTCAGGTGAATGCTGCCAACTTGACTGTAACTTTGGGTTTGGCTGAAGGTGGATTAAAAGTGTCGCTTTTCAATGTGAATGGAATGAATGTAAACAGTTTTGCGTCATTGAATGAATATTATTTCCATACGATGCACCATGAGTTTACACATATTCTCCACCAGACAAAGACTTATCCGAAAGAGTTTGACCAATTGTCGGTTGGCTATTATGATGCGTTGGGTTGGCAATCTCGTGATTCCCGTGTGACTGCCTCGTTGGGCTTTGTTACTCCGTATGCGAGCAGTCAGCCTCGCGAGGACTTCGCCGAGGTTATTTCCAATTATATTACCATGACGGATGCCGAGTGGACCTCTTTGTTGGAGACCGCATCTGAACCTTGGGAAGACAACGGTCTGGGAGGTGCTATTTATGGCGATGCTGGGAATGACCAAATCGATGGCAGGGCTTTGATTGAACAGAAACTTGACATTGCCCGCACTTGGTTGCGTGATGCCTGGCAACTTGATTTGGAAGCATTACGTGCCGAGGTTCAAAGCCGCCAGAATTCTTATAGCATTGAAGTGTTGGAGGAACTTAGAAAACAGGTTTATGATATCCCAACCGGTACTGATGTACAGAATTGATTCACTAACTTGAATTTTACGAAAAATGAAAAAATCACTTGTATTTATATTAGCGTTTTCCTTCCTGTTGGGCTTGAACTCTTGTTATAAGACCGAGGAGGATATTTGGGAAGATTCGTCGGCCGTGCGTACCGAGAAAACGCTCAATGATTATGAGCAGGCCATGTGTGCCGAAGAAAATGGCTGGGTGCTTCAATATTTTGCGAATGAAAGCGAGCAGGCTTATCCGCTGTTGATGAAGTTTAGTAAAAATACTGCGGTGAATATGGCTGCGAACAATAGCGTTTCAAGCTCTTCGGGCTATACGGAGAAAGCAAGTACTTTTGACCTGATCGCCGATATGGGGCCGGTGTTGACTTTCAACACTTATAATGAACTGCTTCATTGCTTCTCTGACCCTCAGCAAGACGGTATGGGTCATATGGGAGACTATGAATTTCAGATTATGGGTCGAAATGAGGACGGTTCTTTTAATTTGAGAGGGAAGAAACACTCTATTGATATGAAGATGATCAAATTCCCGATGGGAGCTACCTATACAGTGAATGGTGAAACCAAGACTGTGGAAAAATGGGAAGATTATTATACGGCTTATTCTGCCATAAAGAATGCAATTTTCCCGTCGAAATCCAAGGCGTTGTTCCTTACGGCCGCTGGTGAATCTTATCGGGTATCGGGCATGGGAAGCGGAGTGTTGAATATTGTCCCTGCCGATGCCGATGAAGATGCTTTCCCGACAACACTTTCCTATGTGATTTCATTGGATAATGGGGTACATTTCTCATCGCCTTTTACGGGTGACAACAATAAATTCTCCATTCAGAATTTCAAATTGAATGAAGCAGGAATCCTTGAATGCACGGATGTTGATCAAAATGCAAATATCTCTTCCGGTACGGTTGCTACCTATTTCCTTGTTGACGGGAATAACTGGCGAGTAGACCGTAATTCGTTGGAAGGAGAGTATGTGGCTTTGTTTGAACAGATGCAGAGCGATTGTCGGACGGCCAATTATGGAACATTGCAGTACATTCAGTTCAGTTGGAGTTCGGTAGAAAACAAACTCGCATTTGCATTCAAGACCAGCAAGTTTGATGGAGAGTATTATTATGATGTGACGATTGATAGCGACAATGTGATTACATTGGCATTCAATCAGGAAACAACGGAGGCATCTTCATCTAGCAAGGCTAAGAATGCTATGGTATTCTACCGCCAATTTGAATCGTTCAAAAATTTTGTCAATCTGCTTTCTGCCACGCTTACGTTGGAGGGTAACTCCCCATTGTCAATCACAACAATGAGCATAAACGATGGTAACGGCAATGCGATGTCGGTAGATTTGAATTAATCTCAAATAGCTCCTATACTATATGATGAGCCAGACCGATTGAAAGCATTTTGCTTTCAATCGGTCTGGCATACTTTTAATGATTCATGCTTTTGGGGGAAAATTGTTCTTATTAATGATAAAATTATCTTGAAATGTGATGTTTTTTAGCGAAATGCTTGAATTTCCCAAAAAAAAACTTTACATTTGTCATGCTAAATGAGAAAAATGAAGATTTATTATTAGTCTTTTAAATTTATTTCAAATGAATCAAACATTACTATTTTCAGTTTCATTGTTGGCTATTGCAGGCTTGACTGCGAATGCCAATAACGCAAAGGTAGTTAGAAATTTGAATGTTGACGCTTCTCAAATGTCGGCTCAGGTTGTGAAAAATACGCAAAAAGCAGCCGATGTCGCAAAATTGCGGGGAGAAGTGGTTGCCAATCAAAAAGGTATTAAAGTAGTGCGCGCCAATGACGGCTCTTTGAAACGTATGATTTTGAAAGCCTCGGATAAAGTCAATACAATGCGTTTGGCTAAACCCAGTGTGATGGCTGCGACATCTACTTTCTCTGAAGGTTTTGAAGGTTGGGACGGAAAAACCGTAGACTGGATTCCTTCCGGTTGGGTTGACGAGTCAAAAGTAGGAACCGACCCGAATTCTGCTGATGGTAATTATACGTGGGAAGTCAGCGGCGGGCAGCCCTATTATGGCGTTCTCCCGTATGAAGGGGAGGCTACGGCTTACATTGCAACGGCATTTGCTTTAGACATGGAGACTATGCAAATTGTATATCCCCAACAGGACGAATGGCTGATTACGCCGGCAATTACTCCTGCTGCGGGCGATAAGTTTAATTTCTTCCTGACTTATTCTCCGGGTTGGACCCTGCTGGACAGTGAAAAAGCCGCAGCTGGAATTTATGAATTTACGGCGCGTAACACGGATCTCGAGGTCTTGGTTTCGACCGACGACGGTAACGAGTGGACCAAGCTTTGGAATGTAATAGATGAGGATGCTATTAAAAACTATACTGTCGATGAGCTTGATGCTACTATGAATGTCTTTTCTACTAAGTGCATTTCTCTCGATATTGCCGAATATGCAGGTAAGGCTGTGAAATTTGCTTTCCGCTATGTAGGTAAGGCCGGAATGGACATGGCTATTGACAATGTATCTGTAGGAACAATGGCACCTGATGCTTCTTATGCTGTTCCTGCCGGTTTATGGTGGGCCCCTGATGCATTCTCTGGAAACTATTTCCCCAATGCCATGACTGTTGCTGCCTATGCCCCCACATTGTTTAAGAATACATCTATTGTTCCGGCTGAGTCGAGTTGGGAGTATCTCACCTCGGTAGATGGCCAAACGACAACATTATTAACTTCTGAAGAGACCAATTTGGAGGTAACTTATCCGTTTGGCGTATATGAATATCCCTATCTGACAAGCACAGTAGATGGTGAGAGCGCAACATATACGTTTGGTGATTGGACCAATTCTCAGACAGGAGCAGAAACAAGAGCCTATCTGGTTGCTGGTGGAAGTCCTGATGCTGTTATTGGCAAAGAAAGCGCATTATATGGTGTGTGCAACTATAATTTCCAGAGTGTAGAATCATTCGCAGGTATACCTGATAACACGAATGCTAACTGGCAGAATTGGGGCAGAACGGAGGCTAAAGTTGTTGGTTTTGGTGCAATGATGCCCCAAACGAATGCTCCGTATACAATGTCGTCAGTATATGTTGTATTTGGAACTCTTACCGGAGACTTGACATTGCCTATTACGGTTGATGTATACAAGGTTGTCGATAATAAGATCGGTGAGAAGTTAGCTTCGGCAACTACTGTTCCGCAAGGCAATATGGATTCTTATTTTGTCAGTGACTCATACTTGGTTCCTTTCTTGTTGACTCAACAAATGGGTGAATTGACCCAAAATGTTTCATTGACTATCGATTCTCCGATTTTTATTCAAATTAATATCCCGGAAGGAATCCAGGCTGCTCCTCTTATGACGGTTTCTTATGACACCCCGGAATTTGCAAATTCCTATGCCGTTTATGATGATGGAAATATGTTCTCCATCAACCTCTTGAGTCTCCAAGATGAGCAGGGTGGATCTATGGGAATTTATGGAATGTGCCTCACAACAGATGCTACATTTACCTGGTTGAGATCTACGGACGGTGATTATAAGTTTGAAGTTCCCAATGAAGGTGGCTCCAAGACATTCAATATTGATGCATACTACCTCCCTGAGGGTTGGTCGATTGAAGACACAGGTGATGCTTTGTATGATTGGGTAGAACCTACGACAAATTATGATGAAGCTACGGGTGCGATGTCCTTGACATTTACAGTAACTGAACTCCCCGCAGATGCAGTAGGCCGTTTGACTGATGTTACGGTTTCGATTCCGGGTGCTTCGGCTGTATTCAGAATTGCTCAGGGCGATGTTTCGGGTGTTGAAGGCGTAGTTGCTCCTGCTGTCATTGTAACGGTTGAGAACGGTAACTTCGTAGTTAACGGTTCGGAAGTTTCGTCGGTTGATGTATATAACATCGCTGGTCAACGTGTAGCTTCTGCTGCAATACAAGGCGAAACCGTTATCGACGGACAGAACCTGGCTAAGGGTGTATATATCCTGAAATTCAACAACAATAAAACTGTCAAGATTGTAAAGTAAATCGAACGATAGGTTTACCGACTGCAATTTGGTAGTTGGAAATTATACGAGAGGGTACATCTTTGAGATGTATCCTCTCTTGCTTTTAAAGGGGGTTGGAGATAATTTTTACGGGAATATTTGGCATGCCCTGCAACTATTTATAATTTTGCGATATAGTTTTGTAGAATGACAAAAAAAGGAGGAAATACCGACCGTTGGTTTATCGGGCTCTCTCGCTTGGGGCTTGTGCTTTTTGTGGCATTCCCGGTTCTGTGGAGCGCTTGCTCGGGGTCTAAAAACGAGGTGGTCAAGGGGTTTGACAATGCTGCCGAGGTGCCTACGTTGCGCACGCTCGGGGTCGAAACCCTCATCTCCGACTCGGGCATTACGCGCTATCGCATCAAGGCTCCCGAGTGGCTCATCTATGAAAATGCCAAGGAGCCTTACTGGTTTTTCCCGAAGGGGCTGTATGTCGAGAAGTTCGATTCGGTGTTTGCCACCGAGGCCCTTATCCAGGGTGATACGGCTACCTATTTCAAGAACAAGCAGTTGTGGCGGCTCGACAAGAATGTGCGCATTGAAAATACCAAGCAGGAGGTCTTTCTCACCTCGCAGATATTCTGGGACCAGCGCAAACGCGAAATCTATTCCGACTCGTTTATCCACATCGAAACTCCCGACGAGGTTATCGAGGGCTATGGCTTTACCTCGAACGAACAGATGACCCGCTATGTCATACGCTGTACCAGCGGCATATTCCCCATCAAGCGCGACACTGTCCCGGCCGACTCGCTGAAAGGCGACACGCTCGTCCCGCAAAAGGCTCAGGCCGCTCCTCCCAAACAAACGAAGAAATCATGAATTGGATAGCCATCATCATCATTGCGCTGCTCTTCTCGGCCTTCTTCTCGGGCATGGAGATTGCCTTCGTTTCGTCGAACAAGGTGCGGGCCGAGCTCGACATGAAGCAAAAGGGGCTTTTGTCGAGGATTCTCAGCCTCTTTTACGGGAATGAAGAGCAGTTTATCTCGACCATGCTGGTGGGCAACAACATCGCGCTGGTCATCTACGGTATGGGTATGGCCGCCCTGTTGGAGCCTGTCATCGCCCTGGTGTGGGACCAGGAGGCTTTTGTGGTACTTATGCAGACCTTGCTCTCCACGTTGTTGATTCTGTTTGTGGGCGAGTTCATGCCCAAGACCATCTTCCGCATCGACCCCAATGCCACGATGCGATTCTTTGCTCCGCTCGTATGGCTCATCTATGTGGTTCTGTATCCCATCTCCAAGTTCACCTCGATGGTCTCGAAATGGCTCATGCGGTTGGGCGGTGTGAAGATAGAGCATCATACCGATGTGTTGATGAGTAAGATAGAGCTCGATTCGTTCATTCAGAAGAGTATCGAGGAGCGTGACTCGCAGGCGACCGTCGAGCCCGAGATGAAGATTTTCCAGAACGCCCTCGACTTCTCCAATATTCACCTGCGCGACTGTATGATTCCCCGCACCGAACTGGTGGCGGTCGACATCGACGAGGTGACCGACGAGGAGTTGCTACACACCTTTGTCAGCACCGGTATCTCCAAGGTGCTGGTCTATCGCGAGAGTATCGACAACATACTGGGATATATCCATTCGTCGGAGATGTTCCGTCAGCACGACGACTGGCGCAAGAGCATTCGCCCGGCCGTTTTCGCTCCCGAAAGCATGTTGGCCAACAAACTCATGCGCAACCTCATGCAGCAGAAGAAGAGCCTGGCCATCGTGGTCGATGAGTTTGGCGGTACCGCCGGACTGGTGACCCTCGAAGATTTGGTGGAGGAGATATTTGGCGACATCGAGGACGAGCACGACACTCAAAATCTGGTGGCCCGTCGGGTGGGCGAGAACGAGTATGAGTTTTCGGGCCGTATGGAAATCGGACGCATCAACGAAGAGTTTGGGCTCGATATTCCCGAGTCGGACGATTATCAGACCATCGCCGGCTATATTCTGTACCATTACCAGACTTTGCCCCGCCTGGGCGAGACGGTAGAGATTAAGAATTATCGGTTCACCATTTTGCGGCGGAAGGCTACGAAAATTGAACTTGTGCGCATGAAAATAGAGGAATAAGATATTTTTTTTGAGCATTCTATGCCGAGATAAATCCAAATTTTTGTATCTTCGTGCCCTTAGTAAAAGAGGATAAAAAATAATAAAATATAAAACTAAAAAAACATAGAAAGTAACAAATGGCTACGTTAAACAAAATCAGAAGTAAAGCAGGCATGCTCGTGGTGATTATCGGAGTTGCCTTGCTCGCTTTTATCGTAGGGGACTTCCTTAATTCGGGACACACCTTCTACGCCATGAATCAAAGCAAAGTCGCCGTCGTGAACGGGACCAATATCGGAGTCGAAGAATTCCAGGAACGTGTGAAGGTGCGTACCGATGAGTTGCAGCAGATGTATGCTCAACGGGGAATGTCTTTGCCCGAGGGATATGCGTCGCGTATCAACCAGGAGGTATATGACCAAATGGTGAACGAAATATTGTTGAACGAGGAGCTTGACGAGCTGGGTATCGTGGTTAGCAAGGAAGAGCTGGCCGACCTGCTCACCGGCGACAACATCTCGCCGCAGGTGCGCCAATACTTCACCAACCCGCAAACCGGCGAGTTCGACCGTCAGGGTCTGCTCAACTTCATGCAGGTGATTCTCGACCCCGAGGCTCATGGCTATAACACGCCCGAGCTGCTGGCTCAAATCGAGCCCCAGCGTCAGATGTGGCTCCGTCTCGAGAAACAGGTGAAGGAAG
This sequence comes from Barnesiella viscericola DSM 18177, assembly GCF_000512915.1. Taxonomy (GTDB): domain Bacteria; phylum Bacteroidota; class Bacteroidia; order Bacteroidales; family Barnesiellaceae; genus Barnesiella; species Barnesiella viscericola. The sequence goes on along the minus strand of NZ_CP007034.1, from coordinate 1,213,603 downwards.
ATCGCGCCATTCAAAAGTTTGCCAATCTCTTGAACCGTGCCCTCACGCCCAACAAACTGGATCTCGAAAACTCGTTTGAGGAGGGTAAGACCTCGGCCAACATCGCCTATGCGTTGCAACCTTATACCTCGATTGCCGACTCCACCATTGCCATCAGCGACAGTGAACTCAAAGCCGAGTACAACCGGGTGAAAGATTTCTACAAGATGCCCGAGCATCGCGTGATTAAATACATCACGTTGAACATCGTTCCCAGCGAGGCCGACTATGCCAAGGCCAAAGAGAAAGTCGAGATGAACCAATCGATTTTCGCTACGACCGACGATGTGGCTGCTTTCGTAGCCAACAACTCCGACGAGGCTTATGACGATTGCTTCGTAGCCGTTTCGTCGATGCCCGAGAAGATGAAGAAATTTGCCGAGTCGGCTGCCGTAAACGAATCGTCGCCGCTCGAATTTGAAAACGATACCTACACCATGTACCGTCTGATGGATACCAAGGTTGCCCCCGACTCCATCAAGGTGCGTCTGCTTTCGTTCCAACCCCGTTCGACCCAAATCGACAGCGTGCTCAACGTGCTGAACAACGGTGGCAGCTTTGCCGAACTCTCTCCCAAATTCAACGGTAACGACGAGGTGTGGTTGACCGAGAACATGGCTCCTACCGTAGGCCGTCCCTTTATCAACAAAGTGTTCAGCGAAGGCGGCAACGGCTATTTCAAGGCCGAGAGCCTGGGTGGCGAGCACATCGTGCAAATCTTGTCGCGCACCGCTCCCGTGAAGAAGGCCAAGGTGGCTGCCTATGTAGTGGCTGTCAACCCCAGCACCGAGACGCACACGGCACTGTATAACCAACTGTCGTCGTACAGCGCAGCCAACAACACGGCCGAGAAATTCAGCGCCGCTGCCAAGGATGCCGGCTACACCGTGAACAGCTACGATTGCAGCGCCGAGGATTACTCGCTGCCCGGTGTCAACGATGCCCGTCAGGCTATCCGTTGGGCATTCAATGCCGACAAGGGCGAGGTTTCTGAAATCTTCACGCTCGACAACTCGTTTGTCGTAGCCGCTCTCGATAATATCGTCAAGGAGGGTTATGCTCCGCTCGACCAGGTGAAAGACGCATTGTCTATACAGGTGCGCAACGACAAGAAGGCCGAGAAGATTATTGCCGACCTCAAAGCCAAGAATATCAACACGCTGGCCGGTTATGCCGAGGCCATGAAGGCTCAGGTCGACAGTGCCAAGTTCATCTCCTTCTCGACCCCCTCGATTGCCGGTGTAGGTTATGAACCGGTATTGAGCGCTTTGGCTCCCACGGCCGAGAACGGTAAGCTCGTAGGTCCCGTGAAAGGGGTAAGAGGTGTGTATGTATTCACCGTTACCGACAAGACCGTTTCACAACAGCCCTTCGATGCTCAGACCGAAGCCCGCAAGATTCAGCAGAATTACAACTACCTCATCAATAGCCGTTTGATGGAGGTTCTGCGCGACAAGGCCGACATCAAGAATACGATGATTCGTTTCTTCTAATCGGCCAAAATCGTCAATAAGATAACACAGAGTGCGTATATCGTGGCTGTCGGCTCGATACACGCACTCTGTATTTGTATTACCGCAATAACCGAGGTTATGGAAAAAGAGCATCTTTTGGGAAAGACATGGGAGGAGTTGCAAGCCGTGGTGGCCGAGGCTGGAATGCCCCGTTTTGCCGCCAGGCAGATGGCTGCGTGGCTCTATGACAAGCGGGTAACCGACCTGGCCGAGATGACCAACCTGTCGTTGCGTCACCGCGATCAGCTGTCGCAGCGCTACGACGTGGGTCGTTCGTTGCCGATGCAGTCGCAGCGGTCGGTCGACGGCACCATTAAATACCTGTTCAGGGTAGGCGACAACGACTTTGTCGAGACCGTCTACATACCCGATCGCGACCGGGCCACGCTGTGCGTCTCGTCGCAGGTGGGCTGCAAGATGAATTGCAGCTTCTGCATGACCGGCAAGCAGGGCTTCCGGCGCAACCTTACCTCGGCTGAAATCATCAACCAGATTCTCTCGGTAGAGCACAGCGACCAGCTCACCAACCTGGTATTTATGGGTATGGGCGAGCCCTTCGACAACCTCGACGAGGTGATGAAGGCGCTCACGATTCTCACCGCCGATTGGGGGTTTGCTTGGAGTCCCAAGCGCATCACCGTCTCCACAATCGGCCATTTGGCCGGGATACGGCGATTTCTCGACGAGAGTCACTGCCATCTGGCGGTGAGTCTGCATTCGCCCTATCCGGCCGAACGGTTGCAGATTATGCCGGTCGAGAAGGCTTTTCACATGGACGACATCTTGGAGCTGTTGCGGCAGTACGACTTCTCGCACCAGCGACGTCTCTCGTTCGAATATATCCTGTTCAGCGGGTTCAACGACGATCTGGTGCATGCCGATGCCCTGGCCCGCCGGTTGAGGGGACTCGACTGCCGGGTGAATCTTATTCGGTTCCATGCCATTCCCGGCGCGAATCTCAAAAGCTCCGACCCCCGGTCGATGGAGGCCTTCCGCGACCGGCTCAACCACCACGGTGTCACGGCCACCATACGGGCCTCGCGCGGCGAGGATATATTTGCCGCCTGCGGTATGCTCTCTACGGCCGAGAAGGAGCGCAAATAGGGGCTTCCGTGCAAAAGTGCGCCTTGCCCGCGATGTATATCGGGGATTTTTCTTATCTTAGTGGGCCGAAATCTTTTTCGGCCTGTCAGGAAAAGTTTAAAGATTGATTCTATGGAACATAAGATAAAAGTGGGTATTACCCAGGGTGACATCAACGGGGTAGGTTATGAGGTGATTCTCAAAACGCTCTCCGACCCGCACATTCTCGAAATCTGTACGCCGGTAGTCTATGGCTCGGCCAAGGTGGCTGCCTATCACCGCAAGGCTCTCGACATACCGGCTGTCAACTTCAATATCATTGCCGATGCCTCGCTGGCCGACGACAACAAGATAAACCTGATTACCTGTGTCGACGACGAGGTGAAGGTCGAGATCGGCAAGGCTACGGCCGTAGGCGGCGAGGCTGCCTATGCGGCTCTCGAACGGGCTGCCGCCGACATCGAGGCCGTCACCATCGATGTGCTGGTGACGGCTCCTATCAACAAGCATGCCATACAGTCCGACAAGTTCGACTTCCCCGGCCACACCGAGTATTTGGAAAAACGGTTGGGGCGTGGTCGCAAGGCCCTGATGATTCTGCTCAACGAAACCTTGCGGGTAGCCCTGGTGTCGGGCCATCTGCCCATTGCCCAGGTGCCCGGAGCCATTACCAAGGAGGCTATCCTCGAAAAGCTCCGCATCTTCGAGCAGTCGCTCAAACAGGATTTCTGCGTGGTGAAACCCCGCATCGCCGTGTTGTCGCTCAACCCCCATGCCGGTGACGACGGACTCTTGGGTACCGAGGAGATTGACATCATCAAACCGGCCATTCAGGAGGCCAACAACAAGGGCATGCTCTGTTTCGGTCCCTATCCGGCCGACGGCTTCTTCGGGACCGATCACTATCGCCGGTTCGACGGGGTACTGGCCATGTATCACGACCAGGGACTGGCTCCCTTCAAGGCCTTGGCCATGGAGGACGGCGTGAACTATACCGCCGGGCTTCCCGTCGTGCGCACTTCGCCCGATCACGGCACGGCCTACGACATTGCCGGACAGAACAAGGCCGATGAGCAGTCGTTCCGCCACGCCCTCTATCTGGCGCTCGACGTCTATCGCAACCGCCGGTTCCACAAGGAGATTTCGGCTTCGCCCCTGCGCAAGCAATATTTCGACAAGAGCGGCGACAAGGAGGTGCTCGACTTGACGGCCGATACCGATAACGACGAATAAAAAAACGATCTTTGCCCTGTCACCCAATCGACAGGCGAAATTCAGGAAAATCGAATATAACAGAATATACAAATGGGAAAAGTTCTTATTATTGGCGCCGGTGGCGTAGGAACGGTGGTGGCCCACAAGGTGGCGCAGAACCCCGACGTGTTTACCGAAATCGTTTTGGCCAGCCGCACACAATCCAAATGTGATGCTATTGCCAAAGCCATAGGCGACAGCCGCATTGTGACCGACCGTGTCGATGCCGACAAGGTGGACGAACTGGTGGCTTTGTTCAAGAAACACAAGCCCGATATTGTGATTAACGTGGCTTTGCCCTATCAGGACCTCACCATCATGGACGCCTGTCTGCACTGTGGGGTCAACTACCTCGACACGGCCAACTACGAGCCCCTCGACGAGGCCAAGTATGAGTACAAGTGGCAATGGGCCTATCGCGAACGTTTCGAGCAGGCCGGCCTCACCGCTATTCTGGGTTGCGGTTTCGACCCGGGAGTGAGTGGCGTCTATACGGCCTATGCCGCCAAGCACTACTTCAAGGAGATGCAATACCTCGACATAGTCGACTGCAACGCCGGCAATCACGGTAAGGCTTTTGCTACCAACTTCAATCCCGAAATCAATATCCGCGAGGTGACTCAAAAGGGCAAGTACTACGAGAACGGCCAGTGGATCGAGACCGAACCGCACGAGATTCACCGTCCGCTCACCTATCCCAACATCGGTCCCAAAGAGTCGTATCTCATCTATCACGAGGAGTTGGAGTCGCTGGTGAAAAACTATCCCACACTCAAACGGGCCCGCTTCTGGATGACCTTCGGGCAGGAGTATCTCACGCACCTGCGGGTAATTCAGGACATCGGTATGGCCAGCATCGAGCCCATCATGTACAACGGCATGGAGATTGTGCCTATCCAGTTCCTCAAAGCCGTGTTGCCCAACCCGGGCGACCTGGGCAAGAACTACACGGGCGAGACCTCGATTGGCTGCCGCATTCGCGGTATCGACAAGGAGGGCAAGGAGTTGACCTATTACGTCTACAACAATTGCAGCCACCACGCCGCCTATCTCGAAACCGGAGCACAGGGTGTAAGCTACACCACGGGTGTGCCGGCCATGATCGGTGCCATGATGTTCCTCACCGGCAAATGGAACAAGCCGGGTGTTCACAACGTCGAGGAGTTTGATCCCGATCCCTTCATGGAACAACTCAACAAACAGGGTTTGCCCTGGCACGAGGTGTTCAATGGCGATATTGAATTGTAAATCCAATAACCAAACTTGTTTTTCGAGGTCGAGGCTGTCCCGCATGGCGGGGCGGCCTCGACTGTTTTTCACGGACAAGGGGTGAGGGGGGTAGGAAGCAGTTCGGGCTGTGAGGTGCGGGTGTGAGGTGTGAGGAGCGGGCAGTATGGCGGATCGGGGAGTGCAGAGTCCCGGACAGATAGCGGAGACAAGACCTCGCGGGAGTGGGTGATGCTCTTGTGTGTTGTAAAACATATAGAAGTACTCTTGTTTTTCTTTGGAATATGAATTAGTTTTGTACTAACAATTTTGTTAGACGTTTTTGTTAAACCATTTTGTTGATATAGTCCAGTATGAAAACCAAAGATACCGAGGCCGATATTTTGAAGGCAGCCGAGCAGGAGTTCATGCTCCGGGGTTTCGATGGGGCCAAGACGGCGTCGATAGCCCGGGCGGCCGGTGTGACACATGCCATGCTTCACTACTATTTCAGAAGCAAGGAGTTGCTCTTCGACCGCATACTCACTGACAAGATGAGGCTCATGGGGCAGTCGGTACTGACGGCTTTCGACAATCCCGAGCTCCCGTTGCTGGAGCGGTTGAAAGAGGGCATCGTGCGTCATTTCGACTTCCTGGCCGAGAATCCCGACCTGCCCCGCTTTATCGTGAACGAGGTCTTTTCGCGGCCCGAACGGTATGAGGTGATGCGCGAGAATATTTCGAGCATAGCCAACGGCCTCATGCAGCAGTTACAACAGGAGTTGGATCAGCAGGCCGGGCGGGGCGAGATTGTCGCCGTCGATGTGCGCCATCTGTTGCTCGACATCGTCTGTCTCAATGTATTCCCCTTTATCGCTTATCCTCTTATCGAACCTGTATTTGGAGGTATTGCTGCCGACCGTAGTCAGTTTTTCGAAATGCGCAAGGCCGAGAATATCGAAGTAATTATGCGTCGAATAAAAAAATAGAGCTATGATGAAACGTGTCGTTGTTTTGTGTCTGGGGCTGTGGTGCGGCCTCGTGGGGGCCCGGGCCCAACTTACGCTCGACGATTGCCGGCAGATGGCTCGGGAGCACTATCCCGAGATACGGCAATACGATTTGATACGCCAGACCGAGGCGTACAGCCTCTCCAACGCCGCCCGGGCCTGGATTCCGCAGGTGGCCCTGTCGGCTCAGGCCACATGGCAGACCGATGTACCCACCTTTCCCGATGTGCTTACCGGCATGCTCTCCCGGCAGGGAGTGGAGATTCCCGGATTGAGGCAAGACCAGTATAAGGTAGCGTTGGAGCTGAACCAGACCATCTGGGACGGTGGCAAGTCGGCCGCCGACCGGGGTATGGCTCGGGCCGAGGCGGCCGAACAGCGCTCGTCGGCCGATGTCGAGATGCACAGCCTCGACGGTCGCATCGACGATCTCTATTTCGGTATCCTGCTGCTCGACGAGCGTATCGCTCAGACGCGGTTGACGCAGGAGCTGCTGCGAAGCAATCTGGCCAAGATCGAAGCCTTGCAGCGCAACGGGGTAGCCATGCAGAGCGATGCCGATGTGTTGGAGGCCGAGCTGCTCACCGTGGGGCAGCAGTTGGGTCAGTTCGAGGCTTCGCGGGAGAGTTACCGTGGCATGTTGGGTCTCTTTATCGGTGAGGCGCTGGGCGACCGCACGCTGCTGCGACCGGCCGTGGTGGAGGCACCGATGGGCGGGAACGAGCGTCCCGAACTGTCGTTGTTTGCCGCGAAGATTGACCGGCTCTCGGCTCAGGAGCGTCTGGTGAAATCGTCGTCGATGCCTCGTCTGGGACTCTTTGCGCAGGGCTATTACGGCTATCCCGGCCTCGATTTCATGCAGGGCATGATGAACGGTGATTGGAGCTGGAACGCTCTGCTGGGGGTGAAACTGTCGTGGAACTTCGGGGCCTATTACACCCAGAAGAACAACCTCGACAAGTTGCGCACCGCCCGCAGGCAGGTCGAGGTGCAACGCGATATCTTCCTCTTCAATACACAGTTGCAGACTACGCAGAACCAGGGCGACATCGCCCGGTTGCGCCGGGCTTTGGCCGACGACGATCGCATCGTGGCCCTGCGACGGTCGGTGCGCGAGGCGGCCGAGTCGAAGTTGCGCAACGGGGTCATCGACACGCACGACCTGCTGATGAAGATTACCGACGAGGCTACCGCTTCGATGGCCCGCAGCATGCGCGAAATCGAGCTGCTGAAAACCCTTTATGAACTCAAACATACGATGAACCGATAAATCCTGAACAAGATGAAAAAAATCGCAGTTTACAGCATCGTGCCGCTGCTTCTGGTTGCGTGCGGCAACCGTGACGATTTCGATGCGACGGGCACTTTCGAGGCTACCGAGGTGGTGGTCTCGGCCGAGGCCACGGGGCGCATTCTCTACTTCGACGTCGAGGAGGGCGACACGCTTGTGGCCGGTCGTCAGGTGGGGGCGATAGATACCGTGCAGTTGTATTTGCAGAAGCTGCAACTCGAACGGCAGCGTGCTTCGATTCACAGCAACCGGCCCGACGTGGCCAAGCAGGCCTCGGCCCTGCGCAGCCAGATAGCCCAGCAGGAGAGGGAGCGCAGCCGGGTGGAGAACCTGTTGAACGACGGGGCGGCCACGACCAAGCAGCTCGACGACATCAACGCTTCGATACGGGTCTTGAACGGCCAGTTGGAGGCGTTGCTCTCCAACCTCGAAAACAATACCTCGGCTCTCGATGCCAATGCCTCGGCGGTCGACTTGCAGATAGCTCAGGTCGAGGACCGGTTGGCCAAGTGCCGCATAGCCTCGCCCATTGACGGGTCGGTACTGGTCAAGTATAGCGAGGCGGGCGAGTTGGCGGCTGCCGGACGTCCGCTCATGAAGGTGGCCGATATGAGCCGCCTCTATCTGCGAGCCTACTTTACATCGGACCAGCTGGCCCGGTTGAAGGTGGGGCAGGAGGTGACCGTCGTGGCCGATTTCGGCGGCGACCAGCAGCGGGAGTATCCCGGCCGCATCACCTGGATTGCCTCGGAGAGCGAGTTTACCCCCAAGACGATTCAGACCCGCGACACCCGGGCCAATCTGGTCTATGCCGTGAAGATTGCGGTCGAGAATGACGGCCTGTTGAAGATAGGCCTTTACGGTGAGGTGCGATTGCCCGAAAAGTGATAAACCCGATTCTGAATCGATAGCGATGATACCACAGAATGCCATAGAGGTGCGGGGGCTTACCAAGCGATACGGTAACCTCACGGCCCTCGAACAGATTACGTTCGAGGTGCGGCGGGGCGAGCTGTTCGGCCTGATTGGCCCAGACGGTGCAGGCAAGACTACCCTGTTCAGGTTGCTGGCCACGCTGCTCGACCCCGATGAGGGGAGCGCGACGGTCGACGGCTTCGACATCGTGAGCCAGTACCGCGAGATACGCAGTCGGGTGGGGTATATGCCGGGTCGATTCTCGCTCTATGCCGACCTGTCGGTGGCCGAGAATCTCGACTTTTTTGCCGCCCTGTTCGGGGTGAAGGTGCGGGAGGCTTACGACTGGATTGCCCCCATCTACCGGCAGATAGAGCCCTTCCGCAAGCGGCGGGCCGGGAAGCTGTCGGGCGGTATGAAGCAGAAGCTGGCCCTGTGTTGTGCCCTCATACACCGGCCCTCGGTGCTCTTTCTCGACGAACCCACCACGGGCGTCGATGCCGTTTCGCGCGGGGAGTTCTGGGACATGCTCTCCGACTTGAAGCAGAAGGGCATCTCGATCCTGGTCTCCACCCCTTACATGGACGAGGCGTGCCGTTGCGACCGCATTGCCCTCTGTAACAACGGGCATCTGCTGGGTGTCGATACCCCGGCCGGAATTGTGGCGCGGTTCGATGCGCCGCTCTATGCCCTGTCGGGCGACGACATGTACGGCCTGTTGCTCGAAGCCCGTCGGGCCGAGGGGGTGAAGGAGTGCTACCCCTTCGGGGCCGCCCACCATCTGGTGGTGGCCGAGGGGTTCGATGCCCGGGCCTTCGAGCGGCTGTTGCGGCAACGGGGATTCGGGTCGGTTACGGTAGAGCCGGTGCCGGCCGGTATTGAAGATGTATTCATGAAACTGATGCAGCAATGAGCGATGACATAATCATATCGGTGCACGACTTGTGCAAATGCTTCGGCAGCTTTACCGCCGTCGACCACATCACCTTCGAGGTGCGGCGGGGTGAGATATTCGGCTTTCTGGGAGCCAACGGCGCCGGTAAGACGACTGCCATGCGCATGCTGTGCGGGTTGATCTATCCCACCTCGGGCAGCGGGCAGGTGGCCGGGTTCGACGTGGTGAGGCAGGGCGAGCAGATCAAGCGTCACATCGGGTACATGAGTCAAAAGTTCTCGCTCTACGACGACCTTACCGTGCGCGAGAACATACGCCTCTATGCCGGCATCTACGGTCTGGGTCGTTACGAGACGCTGCGGCGCACGGTGGCCGTGCTCAACCGGCTCCATTTCAGGAGCGAAGCCGATACGCTGGTGGGGGCTCTCCCGCTGGGTTGGAAACAGAAGCTGGCCTTCTCGGTAGCCACGTTGCACCGGCCCGAGGTGGTTTTTCTCGACGAGCCCACGGGCGGGGTCGACCCGGTGACTCGCCGACAGTTCTGGGAGATGATTTACGAGGCGGCGGCAGGCGGTACAACCGTCTTCGTCACCACACACTATATGGACGAGGCCGAGTATTGCTCGCGGGTGTCGATTATGGTCGACGGCAAAATCGAGGCCCTGGGGGCTCCGGCCGAATTGAAGAGCAAGTTTGGGGCCGGGTCGATGGACGAGGTGTTCCGCATCTTGGCCCGGGGTGCAAAACGGAGGGAATAGCTATGAGTGGTTTTTTACATTTTGTCAAGAAAGAGACGCTGCACATTCTGCGCGACCGGCGCACGATGCTTGTCGTGCTGCTCATGCCGGTGGTGCAGGTGCTGCTCTTCGGATTTGCCATCTCGACCGAGGTGAACAACATCGAGTTCTTTGCCGTGGCTCCCAACCGCACCGAGGCGGTGCGACAACAGGTCGAGCGCATGCGCGTCAATCCCTATTTCACCTTCAAGGGGTATATCGACCAGTCGCGCATCGACCGGGTGTTGCGCAGCGGACAGGCGGCGGCCGTGGTGGTCTTTGCCGACGATTACGACCGGTTGGTCGAGCAAGCCGCTGCCGGGGCTGTCGACGAGGCGGCCGTGCAGTTCATTCTTGATGCCTCGAACCCCAACAACGCCGGTACCGGACTGGTCTACCTGCAACGGGCTTTCCAGGCCGACGGCTCGGTGACGGTCGACTCGGCTCCGGCGGTGCGTATCCTCTACAATCCGCAGATGAAGAGCTCCTACAATTTCGTACCCGGACTCATGGGACTCGTCTTTATCCTCATCTGCGCCATGATGACCTCGGTCTCGATTGTGCGCGAAAAGGAGAGCGGTTCGATGGAGGTGCTGCTCGTCTCGCCGGTGCGTCCCATTTGGATTATCTCGGCCAAGATGATACCCTATTTCCTCCTCTCGTGCCTCAACCTCACCGTCATTCTGCTGCTGGCCCGTTATGTGCTGGGCGTGCCCATGACGGGGTCTGTTGCCGGGCTGGTGGGCCTCTCGCTGCTCTACCTGCTGCTCTCGCTGGCATTGGGGCTCTTCATCTCGACCGTTGCACACACGCAGGTGGTGGCGATACTCGTCTCGGGTATGCTGCTCATGCTGCCGGTCATCATGCTCTCGGGCATGCTCTTCCCGGTCGAGAATATGCCCGGCATCTTGCAGGCCGTCTCGTGTGTAATTCCTGCCCGCTGGTATATCGAAGCGGTGCGCAAGCTGATGATTGGCGGGCAGTCGTTCCCGGCGGTGTGGCAGGAGAGTGTGATTCTGCTGGCCATGACGGTGGTGCTGGTGGGGGTGGCCCTCAAAAAGTTTAACGATAAACTCGAATGACGATGAGAACCTTGCGCGTTTTACTCGAAAAGGAGTTTAGGCAGTTCATACGCAACGCCTTTATGCCCAAGATGGTGATACTCTTCCCGTTGTTGGTGATGCTGGTTATTCCCTGGGTGGCGACGATGGACGTGCGTCATGTGGGGGTGTCGGTGGTCGACAACGACCACTCCGAACTTTCGCGCCGTATCGTGGAGAAGTTGCGGGCGTCGGACTACTTTACCCTCAGGGGGGTGACCGGGAGCTACGAGGAGGCCTATGCCACGCTCGAAGCCGGTAAGGCCGATGTGATACTCTCCATTCCCGAATCGTTCGAGCTCTCGCTCGCCGGTAGTTCGCCCCGGCGCATCGGCATCGATGTGAACGGGACCAATGCCCTCAAAGGTGGTTTGGGGTCGCAGTATATGGTTCAAATCGTGCAGCAGGCCCTCACCGAGGTGCGGCAGGAGCAGTCGCCCGTGGTTCAGGCCGACCTCTTTGCCGTGCAGAACCGGTATAACCCCACACTCAACTATCCCTATTTCATGGTGCCTGCCCTGATGATTATCCTGCTGATACTTATCTGCGGCTTCCTGCCCGGGTTGAATCTCGTGAGCGAGAAGGAGTTTGGCACCATCGAGCAGATAAACGTCACTCCGGTGAGCCGATTCCTCTTTACGCTGGCCAAACTCATACCCTACTGGATTATCGGCTTTGTGGTGCTTACCCTCGCCATGTTGTTGGCCTGGTGGGTTTATGGGCTCACGCCTGCCGGCTCGGTAGGAGCCGTCTACCTGGCCGCCCTCTTTTTCATACTCACCATGTCGGGGTTGGGCATCATCATTGCCAACCGCTCCTCGACCATGCAGCAGACTATGTTTGTGATGTTCTTCTTCATCATGATTTTTGTGCTCATGAGTGGACTGCTTACCCCCATCGAGTCGATGCCCGCCTGGGCCCGCGACATCACCTATCTGTTGCCGCCCCGCTACTTTGTCACGGTGATGCGGGCCGTCTATCTCAAAGGCGCTTCGGTTGTGGAGCTGTGGCCGCAGTATGTCGCTCTGCTGGGCTTTGCCGGGCTCTTCAATGCCGTGGCGGCCCTCACCTACAAGAAGCAGTCGTGAGTTTCCGGGTTATTATGTATTAAACTTTTATTAACTTACTTGCGCATAAGATATGCGCAGGTGTGGTGCTATCTTTGTATTGTCCGAAAGGGAGAGAGACGATTCACGTATCGCTTTTGACAGTTGATGAGTAAATTGTTTGCCGCTGTGCTCTCCTTTTCGTACCTTTGAATGAGATAGGATTCGGTTCGGTAGGACCAAACCTGAAAATTGCATTTTCGTTTGTCACTACTCTCACCTATCACTATCTTTACATAATGAATTAAATGGATAAGATTATGGCACTGAAACAAGGAGACAAAGCTCCCGAGATATTGGGAGTGGACCAATCGGGCAAAGAGATACGTTTGAGCGACTTTGCGGGTCGCAAACTGGTACTTTATTTCTATCCCAAGGACAATACTCCCGGCTGTACGGCCGAGGCTTGCAACCTGCGCGACAACTATGCCGACTTGCAGGCTGCCGGGTATGCCGTGGTGGGGGTGAGCAAGGATAGCGAGGCTTCGCACGTGAAGTTTATCGAGAAGCAGGCGTTGCCTTTCCCGCTGATTGCCGACACGGCGTTGACGTTGAACGAGGCTTTCGGGGTATGGCGCGAGAAGAAGATGGCGGGCCGCACCTACATGGGAACCGTGCGCACAACCTTTATCATCGACGAGAACGGTGTGATTGCCGATGTGATCGAGAAGGTCGATACCAAGAACCACGCCGCACAGATTTTGAAAAAGTAAATAAAAAATAGGAACGATTATGGAAGAACAACAAACGCAAACTAATGCCGGTGCCGGAAAGCGGGTGCCGGTGCCGTCGGAGAAGCTGAAAGCCTTGCAGGCGGCCATGGATAAAATCGAGAAGAGCTACGGCCGCGGCGCCATCATGAAACTGGGCGACGACTCGGTCGAGGAGGTGGCTGTGATTCCCACCGGCTCTATCGCGCTGAATGCGGCATTGGGCGTGGGCGGTTATCCCCGCGGACGTGTCATCGAGATCTACGGTCCCGAATCGTCGGGTAAGACGACGCTGGCCATTCATGCCATTGCCGAGGCCCAGAAGGCGGGCGGTATCGCCGCCATCATCGATGCCGAGCACGCTTTCGACCGCTTCTATGCCGAGAAGCTGGGGGTCGATGTGGAGAATCTGTGGATTTCGCAGCCCGACAGCGGGGAGCAGGCCCTCGAAATTGCTGACCAGCTGATACGTTCGTCGGCCGTCGACATCGTGGTCATCGACTCGGTAGCGGCTCTGACCCCGAAGGCCGAACTCGAAGGCGACATGGGCGACTCGAAGATGGGTTTGCAGGCCCGACTCATGTCACAGGCGTTGCGCAAGCTCACGGCAACCATCAGCAAGACCAACACTACCTGCATCTTCATCAACCAGTTGCGCGACAAGATTGGGGTGATGTTTGGAAACCCCGAGACGACGACCGGCGGTAACGCCTTGAAATTCTACGCTTCGGTGCGCCTCGACATTCGCCGCATCAGCCAGCTCAAAGACGGCGACGAGGTGATTGGTAACCAGACCCGCGTGAAGGTGGTGAAAAACAAGGTGGCTCCTCCCTTCCGCAAGGCCGAGTTCGACATCATGTTTGGTGAAGGCATTTCGCGTTCGGGCGAGATAATCGACCTGGGTGTCGACAAGGGTATCATCAAGAAGAGCGGTTCGTGGTTCAGCTATGGCGATACCAAGCTGGGACAGGGTCGTGATGCCGCCAAGAAGTGTGTGGAAGATAATCCCGAGTTGGCCGACGAGCTCGAAGCCGCCATCATGGAGGCTTTGAAACCGGCCAAGTAGGCAATCATGGAATAACAGTATGTAGAGGGGGCAAGCCGATAGAAATCAGAGGCTTGCCCCTTGCTATGTAAATGAGAGCCGGTGACGGGTGTAATAAAAGTTTATTTTTCTTGCGTATTTTTTTATGGTTTTATGTGATATAATTTGAAAAAACATTAACTTTGCTATATCGATAGCAGTTGGGGGGGGACTAACCGACTCGTCAAATGGTGTTGGATAGTAAAGACGTAAGATAAGAAAGGGGACTGAAAAATCGCTAAACCGATGTGTCGAATTCTTGATGCGTTGATAATCTTGACTGCAAGTGTGATAAACAAGAAAGAGCAGACGGGTTGAGCCGTTTGTCAGTATAAAAACACAAATTTTAATTTAATCGTTATGAGAAAAGCATCAAGAATTTTGATGGGTTCCCTGGTAGGAATCTGTGGTGTCATGCTCGCTTCCTGTGGAAGTGATTCGTTGTCGAAAGGTAGTGCCGAAGGCGCATTGGAAGATCAGTTGGTTATGTTTCAGGACAGTAGTCAGGTAGTAAGACTCAATACGGGTTATTACGAGTTGGACGATGCCGATGCCCGTTTCCAACTGAAAAAATTGGCGGCAGCCGGGGTGATTGACTATAAGGTCGACTTGATTGTCGAGACGCGTACAGGCTGGTATGCAGGACAGTATGACCACTATTTCGTAACGGTAAACCTCACCGAAGAGGGAAAGAAATATGTCGTAAGCAAACCGGTGACCGAGATTGTCGACAAGGATATGGAGGTAAAAGAGTCGGACGAGAGCTATCCCGAGGATAATGTAGCTCCCGGCGACGACCTGAGCAACACGGGTTCGGCCGCGCAGAGTAATCTCGAAACTCCTGCCGATGGCGACGTGATGGATCCCGATACCTATCCCACTGCAACAGCAACGGCCGACATGAGCGAGTATGAGGCTGCTCAGGCTAAACAGCACATTGATATGTGTACTTTCCTGTCGCACAAGAACAAGATTGTGAAGATTCAGAGAATATTCTGCCCCGAAGAGATGATGAAGAACGGCAAGGCCTCTTGCGAGTATATCTATGAGTATAGCGACGTGACTCCGTTCGGTCGCATTCTGAACGGTGTGAAAGAGGGTTCTCGCCAGAAAGAATCAGCCACCTTCGTCCGCTATGAAGATTTGGGCTGGATGCTTCAAGACTAATTTCAGACCATTCGATACCGGGCTGTCTGACGGATAGCCCGGCTATTTCCTTCTATTCATAATATATTGGGACAAGTTCCTCCCTTTGAAAGGGAACAAAAGAGGGCTCGACGGTTTGCCGTCGAGCCCTCTTGGTTTGTAGATGGGGAATGTCAGTGGAACTCTCTCTCGTGTGGAGAGGTATCAGGTTACGGTTTTAATAGCATTGCATCTCGAACTGTATGTGGGAGAAGTCGCGGCGTTTCAGATCGCTCTGCCTGATGTAGAAATAGAGGCTGCCACAGTCGCCGAATGGGACCTCGACCTCGGCTTCGTCGACGCTGTCGAGTTGCAGTAGCAATATCCATTCGCGGGCCGACTCGGGGCTGTAACTCTCCGGCTTGTCACCCCGGGCTCTCGATTCGCATAGCTCGGCAATCCCGTTCTGGATTAACCGGGCGTATCCCAGCAGGCGCCCGTCCGATTCGACAGCAGGGTATCCCCAGCTCTCCAATTGCGGCTCGATAATGTCCCAGTCGGTATAGTTGCTGGCGTTGTCGTCGCCACCGAGCAGACTGTTATAGTCGTCCCAGTCGGGTATGGACGGGTAATTGGAGAATTTGAGCCCCATCTCGTGGAGGCGTTGGGTATCGGCCAGGCCATCGGGATATTCGGTCGGAGTCAATTCGGCCGCCGGGGTGGGTGTGTAGAGCAGTTGGGCTCCCGGGCTGTTGAGCCAGGGTTGGTCTGCAAGATCGTAGAAGAGGTAGAACATGCCCTCATGCGGCAGCAGGTTGTCGGTGTCACAGGGTGCCAGCTCCTCGCAGTTGATTTGCAGGAGAAAGGGGAGAAGCCGTTCTTCGCCATATTCGTTGGTGTATCGGGGCCATTGCCAGGAGGTGGGCAGGGTGGGCCGACCTCCGAATTTCGATTGCCGGGGCAATACCTTCCCTTTGTCGAAGTCGAAAGCTATACCGTTGCGGGCCAGCTTCCCGAGTTGGGTTTGCAGGGCCCGCTCCTTCTCTTTTTCGGCCGCCGATAGCTCCTTGTCGCGGTGACGCTTGAACAGGTTCCAGAATTTTTTCGTGTCGTTCATAGTGTGAGGGGATTATGGTTGAAACAAAATGCCCGAACGTACACATAGTAGGTTCGGGCATCGTATAAAGTCAGGTTTGAATCGCGTGATTACTGGGCCGGAGTCTCCTGAGCCGGTGCTTCTTGGGCAGGAGCCTGTTGAGCAGGGGCTTGTTGAGCCGGAGCAGCTTGGTTGCCGGTAGCCGGAGTTTCGAATCCGGGGAGGGCGGCAGGAGCCTCGGTGTTTACTACGTCTTTGATTTCCGAACCGGAAGTGGTTTGACTGTTGTGCGATACAAATACGGTAGCTATGCTTAAAACCATGATTACGACAGCCAGTGTCCAAGTGGCTTTCTCTACGAAATCGGTGGTCTTGCGAACACCCATAATCTGGTTAGATGATGCGAAATTGGAAGCAAGGCCTCCCCCTTTTGATTTCTGTACCAATACGATGCCTATCATCAGCAACGAAGCCAAGATGATAAAAACGGTTAATACTACTGACATTTTCTGTTATTCTGTTTTTATGTTAATAATCAATTTTTCCAAAAATCTTATTTGGTCTGCAAAGTAAATATTTTTTTCTGGATATTTCAAACTTAATTTTTTAATTATTTGCAAAGCCTTCTCATATCGCCGCTGTTTGATGTAGATTTTGGCCAGACTTTCGGTGAAGAAGGTATCGTCGGTAGCCGTGTCGGCGGGCGGTACAGCCGGGGCATTCCCCCGTTCGGCCGTGGCCTTTCGGGTGGGTGTCGGTCCTGTTTCGAGCTTGCGTTCGACGGCTGGCTGAGCCGGAGCGGCTTTCCGTTCGGGCTGGGGTGTGGCCGGTTGCTCGTCTTTCAGCAGGCTCATGTAGTCGGCCTGGGCCAGCACGCTGCCCGCGATGAGCTTGTCGAGGCTATCTTCGGTGGGGAGTTTGCCTCCTTTCTGGTAAGTCCCCAGGAAGAGGTCAATCGCCTGCATGGTGGTATCGGTGTGGGGAGCCTTGGGGTAGAGGTCGGCAAACGATTCGCCCTCGATGTCGAGAACCGTTTCCAGGTGCTCGTCGGGACTGGCCTGAATGAGCGCCTGCTGAATGCGACGCTCGTCGGGCATGGCCCCGGGGGTGTATTTGAGATAGAGCAGTTGCGGCACGGTGAAGTAGGGGTAGTCGGCGGCCATCTGGTCGGCGTCGGCCCGGGTGATGGGCTGGTCGCACACCCCGTTGAGCAAGTTGCGTATTTGTTCGCGTGAAATCATGGCATTACCAGTTGGCTACGGTTGCATTGAAAATCTGGTCCACCAGTTCGTCGGTGATTTGCTGAATCAGCTCGTCCTGCACGTCGGTGAGCATCTGCGTGCTTGAAAAGTCCTTATAGCCCGAGAAACTCTGGTCCAGGTCGAATTGGGGATCCTTGGTGTTGGTAAACCGCACCCGCACCGTGATGGTGAGCCGCGTTTGCGAGGCATAGGCATTCTCGGTAACGGCCTGGGGGGTGAGGTCGTAGTTGGTAATCTCGCCTTCGAGTTGCAGATCGCCGTTGCTGTTGACGATTTGCAGACGGGTCTGGCGGGTATAGGCGTTTTTCAACGAGTTGGTAAACAACTCCTCCAACGGCGGATATACCAAGGCCGCCTTGATGGGGAAGTTGGCAATCGATATGGTTTTGGTCGTGTCGTAGTTGATCGAGGCTCCGTTGAACTTATAGGAGATGCTGCATGACGAGAGCACGACGAGCAGCATGGTGATAATCCGTTTCATAGGCATTAAGACTCTCTGTTCTATCTTATTCTAAGTTATACTCCTTGATTTTGCGGTAGAGGGTGCGCTCCGAGATTTTCAGCTCCTCGGCCGTCTTTTTGCGCTTCCCGTGGTTGCGTATCAAGGCTTTGCGAATGGTCTCCTTTTCGGTATCTTCGAGCGTGGTAGGTTGCTCCTCCACATATTCGGCCTCATTGGGGATAACCTCGCCTTCGGTCTCGTCGATGGTTTTGCTTTTGGGCGACGGTACATGGACGGGGATAGCCGTCGTGACGGGTGTGAGTGCCATGGAACGGGCTACGGTAACCGATTGGGTCGACGGGGTAATCGTTGTCGTTTGTACCGGTTGCCCCTTGGTGAGTTCTTCGACCTTGGCATGCAGGTCGGCCAACTCCTTCTGCATCTCAAAGAGTGTCTTGTAGAGCATCTTGCGCTCCTTCTCGAAGAAGGTGCGGTCTTGCTCGGTAGGGGTGGAGCGGGCCGGTAACTTTTCGATATTGTACTGGGGCAGATAGCCCTGCAAGGTAGCGCCGTCGACCTCGCGGTTGGTCTCGAAGATAGAGAGCTGCTCGGTGATGTTTTTCAGCTGGCGCACGTTACCCGGCCAGCGGTAGTTGAGCAATACGTTGCGGGCATCGTCGGTGAGTTGAATGACAGGCATGCGGTAGCGTTCGGCAAAGTCGGTCGAGAATTTGCGGAAGAGCAGCAGAATATCGTCGCCCCGTTCGCGCAAGGGCGGTATCTCGATGTGTATGGTGCTGAGCCGGTAGTAGAGATCTTCGCGGAATTTCCCCTCCGACACCGCCTTGACCATGTCGAGGTTGGTGGCTGCCACGATGCGCACGTTGGTTTTCAGTACCGTCGAGGAGCCTACTTTGAGAAACTCGCCGCTTTCGAGCACACGCAGCAACCGGGCCTGTGTGGTGAGGGGCAGTTCTCCCACCTCGTCGAGAAAGATGGTACCGCCGTCGGCCTCCTCGAAATAACCCTTGCGGGCCGACAAGGCGCCTGTGAAGGCCCCCTTTTCGTGACCGAACAGTTCGGAGTCAATCGTTCCCTCGGGGATGGCACCGCAGTTGACGGCAATATATTTCCCATGCTTGCGCGAGCTGTTGGCATGAATGATCTGCGGGAAAAACTCTTTTCCGGCACCACTCTCTCCGGTGATGAGCACGGCTAGGTCGATGGGAGCGATTTGCAGAGCCCGGGTGATGGCGCGTATCAACCCCGGGGCATTTCCTATGATGCCGAATCGCTGTTTGGTTTGCTGTACTTCTGCGGGAATCATATCTCTTGAAATCATTAGGTCTACAAAGATAGTGAAAGGCGAGAGCAGAGACAAACGGAAAACGAAGTTTTCTCGGTTTGATTATGCCGATCCGCCTCCTATTTTATGGAAAGATAGTGAAAGGTGTGAGCAGAGACAAATGAAAACGTAGTTTCCGAGTTTGGCTATACCGAGCCGAATCCTATCTTCTACAAAGATAGCGAAAGGCGAGAGCAGAGACAAGTGAAAATGCAATTTTCAGGATAGATCATGACGGCTCACCTCCTATCTCCTATCCAAAGATAGGGAAACAGGAGGCCAGTCATAGTGTTGTACGCATTCAAGGCTGTTATTTTACCTTTCTCAACTTGTCGGTTTCCTGACGGAGGAAAGCCCCCAACTCTTCGGTGGTGCGATATTGGGCCTGAGTTTCGGGCGAGATGATGTTGCCCACAGTCAAGTGTATGGTCTTGTGTTCTTTCTTGAAGACTTCGGCGGGGAGGCGCATGGCGCGCAGTTGCCAGCTGATTAGTCCCAGCAGATTGTATAGCAGGGAGTTGTGCCCGTGGAAATAGACGGGAATCACGGGTTTCTTTATCTGCTGGATAAGGCGTATGATGTTGGGCTGCCACTCCCGGTCCTCGATTTTAAGGCTCCATTTGAGCCGCGACACGGCTCCTGCCGGGAAGAACCCGAGGGGGTGGCCGTTTTTGACCTGCATGAGGGCTTCGCGTATGCCGTTGAGTGAGACGATGCGGTGGTCGGGGTTGGAGTAGGGGTCTACGGCAATGAAGTTGTCGGACATGGCTTTGATGTAGCCGAGTATCCAGTTGACCATCACCTTGTAGTCGGGTCGGCGCGAGGCAATCTGCTTGATGATGATGACGCCGTCGAGGGCTCCGAACGGGTGGTTGGAGATGGTGACGAACGAGCCTTCGGGCAGGTGGTCGAGCACCTCTTCGTTGTCGATTCGGCAGGTGATGTCCAAATCGTCGATGATGGCGTTGACGAAATCGGCCCCTCGCAGGTCGCAGTGTCGTCCGTACAGGGCATTGATATCGTCGACTTTACATATTTTGATCAGCTGTTTGAGCAGTTTGGCTCCCCACTCGTTGTTCAGTTGGGGAATAATGTCTTGTAAGTCCGAGATATCCAGTATGCTTCTTTTCATTTTTGAGTTTATGTCGGTTAAATCTTAGTCTCAATTTCTCAATTGCATGGACAAAAATAAAGATAATAACGATTGAAATGGATAAAACGTTGTAAATTTTTTCGTTTTGCATCGTTTATGGGGCAAGCATATAGCTGATGCTCATGTAGATGAGCATGCCTATGATGTCGTTGGTAATGGTGATGAAGGGGCCTGTGGCGATGGCGGGGTCGATTTTGAACCGTTCAAGGGTGAGGGGTACGAGGGTACCGAATATCGAGGCGAAGATGACGACGGCGAAGAGCGACAGCGATACCGACACGGTGGTGGCCATGTTGTCGAGGAAGAACCAGTTGTAGACGAAAACGAGCAACGAAATCATACAGGCGTTGATAAGGGCTACGCCCAACTCCTTGAAGAGTTGCTTGCCGGCGGTCTTCATGTCGAGTTTTCCGTTGGCCAGACCCTGCACGACGATGGCCGACGACTGTATGCCCACGTTTCCACCGGTACCGCCTATGAGGGGAATGAAGAGTGCGGTGGCGGGGTTGCGGGCGATGTTGGCCTCGAAGTTGCCGAGAATGACCGAGTTGGCCAGTCCACCGAACATGCCGATGAGCAGCCACGGCAGGCGGGCAGCCGTCTGGGTGAAGACGGTGTCGTTCGATTCGACGTCTTGCGACAGACCCGATGCCAGCTGGTACTCACGTTCCGACTGTTCGCGCACCTCGTCCATCACGTCGTCGACGGTAATCTGCCCCACCAGCCGGCCGATGCTGTCGATGACCGGCACGGCTACCAGGTCGTATTTCTCGAAGGTGACGGCCACCTCTTCGATGGGGGTGTCGGTCTTGACCGATACGGGGTCCTTGCGCATGACATGCTTGATTTTTGAGGCCGAGGGGTTGGTAATCATCTTTTTGAGGGGGAAGACGCCTTTGAGGCGGTCGTCGTCGTCGACTACGTAGACGTAGTAGAGTTCGCCCAGCTCTTCGGCCTGGATACGCATCTGCTTCACGCATTCGGGCATGCTCCAGTTTTCGTTCACCACCACCATCTCGGTACCCATGAGACCGCCGGCGGTGTCCTCGTCGTATTTCAACAGGTCGACGATGTCGCCCGCCTGTTCCACGTCGTCGATGTGCGAGAGAATCTCCTCCTGGGCGTCCTCGTCCATTTCGCGGATCAGGTCTACGGCGTCGTCGGAGTCCATGTAGTCGATAAACTGCTTGGCGATGACTTCGCTGGGCAGCTGTTTCAGCATCTTTTTGCGGTCGTCCTCGTCGAGTTCGAGCAGGACGTCAGCGGCCTTCTCACCGTCGAGCAGCATGTAGATGTATTCGGCTTCGTCGAGGTTGAGCTGTTGGTAAAGTTCGGCAATGTCGGCGGGGTGCAGGTCTTTGAGCAGCTCGCGGGCCTTGTCTTTCTCGTCGTTCTTGATGATTTGCTGAACGTTCTGTATGTATTCGGGCGTAAACTTTTCCATGTTTCTGCCTCCTTGGGTTTGGGGCCGGAACAGGGTGGAGCAGCAGACGGTATTCCGGCAAGTTGATTATGAGGTGATGTAATTCTCTAACAGGTTGGTGAGGGCGATGAACCGCTCGACCGACAGTCGTTCGGGACGCTCGTCGAAGATGGGGTCGGCCAGTACCTCGCACTCTTTCCCGACCAGACTTCGCAACGAGTTGCGCATGGTTTTTCGCCGCTGGTTGAAGGCTGTCTTGACAATCTGTTTGAACAGTTGTTCGTTGCAGCCCAGCTGTCGGACCTGGTTGCGGGTCATTCTGATGACGGCCGACTTGACTTTTGGCGGCGGGTTGAACACGTGCTCGGGAACGGTGAAGAGATATTCTATATCGTACCAGGCTTGCATCAGCACGCTCAGTATTCCGTAGGTCTTGCCTCCCGGGGGAGCGGCCATGCGTTCGGCCACCTCTTTTTGAATCATGCCGCTGCAACAGGGTATGCGGTCTTTGTAGTCGAGTATCTTGAAGAATATTTGGCTCGAGATGTTGTAGGGGTAGTTGCCGATGACACAGAACTCGCCGTCGTACAGTTGCGCGAGGTCGAGTTTGAGGAAATCCTTTTCCAAGATGCGCCCTTCCAGTGCGGGGAAATGTTCTTGCAGGTATTCGACCGACTCGGAATCGAGTTCGACCACCGTGAGGTCGTGCCCCTTGTCGAGCAGATAGCGGGTGAGGACTCCCATGCCGGGGCCCACTTCGAGCACGGGCATGCCCCGGTAGGCATCGAGCGTGTCGGCAATCGCTTCGGCAATGTGCAGGTCGGTGAGGAAATGTTGTCCCAGCGACTTCTTGGGTCTGACCATGTAGCTCATGAAGGTTCCGCGGTTTCTGTGGTTGTCAATAAAATACTTGCAAGTGGAGATTTTTCGTTTCTCCCGGGAGATTTTTCATGCCTCCGTTCGCTACAAAGTTGAAGAGAAACCCTTATCTTTGCAGGCATACAAAGGTATAATAAATTTTTAAAACGGGAAAATTGAAAAGGATAATCCGCGATATTGTAAAATATCTGCTCCCTCTACTTTGCGGCGTGTGGTTGTTCTGGTATGTCTATCAAAAGCTGGATATAGAGACCATATTCCAAATCCTGAAAACCGATGTGAATTACTTCTGGGTCATCTTGTCGATGGTCGTAGCCGTGTTCAGCCACATAGCCCGGGCGCTGCGCTGGCGGTTGCAGTTGCGTGCCCTTCACATATATCCCTCGATGCGGGAGCTGGTCAATGCCATCTTCGGCATGTATGCCATGAACCTGCTCTTCCCCCGGTTGGGCGAGGTGTGGCGTTGCGGATACCTGGCTCAGCGCGAGCAGGCCTCGTTCAGCAAGGTGCTGGGGTCGGTGGTTTCGGACCGCCTCTCCGACACGGCGATGTTGGCGCTGCTCACGCTGCTGGTCTTTTTCATGCAGATGAGGCCCTTCCGCCAGTTCCTCGACGAGAATCCGTCGATTGAGGCGGGGGTAATCGGGACCCTCACGTCGGTGTGGCTCTATGTGGGTATCGCCCTCTGTGTGGTGGCTGTCGTGTGGTTCTTCCGCACCAACAGCCAGAGCCGTTTCGTGCAGCGGATACGGGGTCTCATGGCCAACGTTTGGGCCGGCTTTGCCTCGATTGTGACGATGAAAGGTAAATTCTGGTTTATTTTCTATACCCTTTTTATTTGGTTCTGCTATTTTATGCAGTTATATTTGTGCATATTTGCTTTCCCCAGCACATCGCACCTGACGGTAGCTGCTGTGTTGCTGCTCTATGTGTTGGGCAGCCTGGGCATGGGACTTCCCGTGCAGGGGGGGATAGGACCGTGGCATCTGGCGGTTATCGCCGGACTCTCCTACTATGGCATTACCGGTAACGAGGCCGGGGCTTTTGCCTTTGTGGCACACGGGGCGCAAATGGTGCTGGTGGTACTGATAGGAATATATGCCTTCATTTCGATGGCTTGCGATAAAAAGAAACCCAAGGGCGAACCGGTCATGGAAGATATTGTGACGGAGATTCCCGAGTCGGATCGCCTTTGAATTTATGGATTTATAAAATTTCTACTATGGACAGCAAACTCACATCTCTTCAGCCGCAGGCTGTGTGGAAACACTTTCAAGCGATTTGTCAGATTCCCCGTCCGTCGGGTCACCTCGACCGTATTACCGAGTATATCATGGGGGTAGGCCGCTCGCTGGGATTGGAGACCCTTCGCGACAAAGCCGGAAATGTCATCATTCGCAAGCCGGCTACTCCCGGCATGGAGAACCGCAAGCCGGTTATTCTGCAAGGACACATGGATATGGTTCCCCAGGCCAACAAGTCGGTCAAGCACAACTTCGAGACCGATCCCATTCTGCCCCGTGTCGACGGCGAGTGGGTGACGGCGACCGAGACGACGCTGGGTGCCGACAACGGTATCGGCATTTCGTCGATTCTGGCCATTCTCGAATCGAAAGATATCAAGCACGGTCCGCTCGAAGCCCTCTTCACTTACGATGAGGAGACGGGTATGTATGGAGCCATCGGGCTGGAACCGGGCGAACTGCATGGCGAGATTTTGCTGAATACCGACTCGGAGCAGGACGGTGAACTGTATATGAGCTGTGCCGGTGGGGTCGATGTCAATATCGAGTTCCGCTACAAGGAGGAGCCCTACACGCCGGCTCCCAACGAGATTGCCGTGAAGCTGACGCTGGGCGGGCTGCATGGCGGCCACTCGGGTGTCGATATTCACCTGGGGCGCATGAATGCCAACAAAGAGATGTTTCGCTTCCTGAAAGAGGCTGTGTCGGAGTATGAGGCCCGGCTGGCCAGTTACAGCGGCGGTACGCTGCGCAATGCCATTCCGCGCGAGGCTGAGGCCGTGGTGACTATCCTGGCCGAGGATAAGGACGATTTCCTGGAAGCGGTCGACGATTTTGCGGCCACGCTGAAACGGGAGTATGGATTTATCGAGGAGAACCTCTACTTCAAGGCCGAGGAGACGGCCCTGCCGCACACCCTCCTGCCTGAGGAGATACAGGACGACCTGATCAATGCCATCGTGGCTTGCCACAACGGTGTGTACCGCATGATTCCCGATGCGCCCGACGTGGTAGAGACCTCGTCGAACCTCTCGATTGTGCGCACCTCCGAAGGGTATATCGAGGTGAAGATTCTCGTGCGCAGTTCGAGCGAGAGCATGAAGCGGGCTTTGGCATCGGAGTTGGAGAGTACCTTCTCGCTGGCCGGTGCCCGGGTCGATTTCGACGGCGCCTATCCTGGTTGGGAACCCAACTTCAAGTCGGAGATTCTCAACCTCATGAAGCGCCTCTATCCGCAGGTAACCGGGCATGAGGCTCAGGTGAAGATGATGCACGCCGGTCTCGAATGCGGCATCATCGGTGCCAATTATCCCGGGTTGGACATGATTTCGTTCGGCCCCACCATCAAGCACCCGCACTCGCCCAACGAGAAGGTGGAGATTTCGACGGTCGAGACCTTCTGGGAATTGCTGTTGGCTGCGCTGGAAAACATTCCGGTGAAGGGCTGAACCGATAATATTTGCTAAAAGCGGCCGATGTGCCCGGGCGCATCGGCTGCTTTTTTGTTTTGAAATACAGTTTTGTTTGCAAACACGATTTTCATGTTCGGGTGTGAACCCGGCCTGCGATGTGCGAGGCACGGACGGTCGGGGGCACGGACGGGAGTCGAGAAAAAAGAAGAGAAATGGATAGCCGTGTAAACGAGAATCAGGCGGAGCCCAAACGGGGCGAAGCCTGGCGCCGGTCGATTCGTCGCTTTTTGTGGGGAGCGGCCGTGGTGCTTGTGTTGGCATTGGGTGCCTTTGTGTATGTGCGTTACTATTTTGTGTTCGGCACGGGAGTGAAGGCGGGTACCCTCAACTATGTGGTCAAGAAGGGATATGTGTTCAAGACCTACGAGGGGGCGCTCATCATGGAGGGCTTCCGCACGGCCGGGCAGGGGTCCTTGCAGTCCAACCAGTTTATCTTTTCGGTCGATGATGCCAATTTGGCAGACTCGCTCATGCGCATGAGCGGGCGGCATGTCGAGCTGAAATACAACGAGTACCTGGGAGTATTGCCCTGGCGTGGATACAGCAACTTTATCGTAGAAGAGATTTTGTCGGTGAAATAGCTCACAGCTATCCGACCGACGAAACACATGTCATGGGAGAGACGCGATGCGGGCCTTGCAGGGGATTCCGCTCGGTGGCTCTCCTATTCTTTTATATCCTCGAAGTCGATGTATTCGCCCTCCGAGCTGTCGATTTTCTTCTTGCTCTTTTTGGAACTGGTGTACCAGGTGGTGCGTCCGCTTTGTGCGCGGTTCTGACTTTGGCGGCCGAAGGGGTTGCCCGCAGTACCTTCGCTGCGACCGAAAAAGAGGCGCGAGATGAATCGCACGACCATCTGGACAAGAGCCAGCAGGGGGACGAAGAAGATGACGAAAAGTATAATCAGTAGCAGAAAAGCCAGGTGCATAATCGATACAAATTAGGTTTATATCCCAACAGGAACAAAAATCGTTCCGTTTTTGTTTTTATCGCTTGCGAGCCGTCAGCAGCGACAAGACGATGTAGAGGCCGATGGTGGCGGCCAGTCCGGCCAGGCCCCACAGCGAGAGGAAGAGAACGGCAGCTACGAGTATGAGGTAACGCAGGTAGTTCTCTTTCAGTTTCAGGTTCTTGAATTTGAGGGAGAACATGGAAATCTCCGATACCAGCAGCAGCGAGAAGATGATGACCAGCGCCACGATGGCATAGCCGCATACCGGCGACTCCATGTGCAGTCCGGCCTGGCAGATGCCTATCCAGAAGAGGGCGTTGGCCGGTACCGGCAATCCGATGAACGAGGTGGCCTGGCGGGTGTCGATGTTGAACTTGGCCAACCGCAGTGCCGAGAAGACCGGTATGAGCAGTGCGCTCAACGCCCACAGCGACTGGTATTCGCTGTCGATGCCGTGGAACACGCTGTCATGGGCCATGAAGTACATCACCATCAATCCGGGAGCCAGTCCAAAACTGATGAGGTCGGCCAGCGAATCCAGCTCCTTGCCCAGCGGGGAGTAGGCGTGCAGCAACCGGGCGGCCATGCCGTCGAGAAAATCGAAGAGGGCCGACAGTCCTATGCACAGGGCTACCCAATCGTATTCGCCCTGAAAGGCAAAGATGCAGGCAAAACAACCCGAAAGCAGGTTCAGGCAGGTGATGGTGTTGGGTATGTTTTTGATAATTACGTTCATGTCGTTTTATTTTAGACGGGCTATTTCGGTCAAGTCACCTGTCGTTTTGTCGTGCAACTTCACCTTGATGTCGCTGTCGAGCGGCAGATATACGTCTACGCGCGAGCCGAACTTGATGAATCCCATGTGTTCATCGATCTGGCATTCGTCGCCCACCTCGGCATAAGTGACGATGCGCCGCGCTACGGCACCGGCAATCTGGCGGACCAGTACCTCCTGTCCGTTTTCGGCCTTGATGACAATGGTCGAGCGTTCATTCTCGGTGCTCGACTTGGGCAGATAGGCGGCCATGTAGCGCCCGTGCTGGTGGTTCACGTGGAGCACTTTGCCGGCTACGGGGAACCAGTTGGCGTGTACGTTGAAGATGTTCATGAAGATAGATACCTGCATGCGCTTGTCGTGGAAATACTCGTCTTCGAGCACCTCTTCAAGCACGACTACCACGCCGTCGGCCGGGGCTACCACCACATGCTTGCGATCGCCTTTGAAACGACGTTTCGGTGAACGGAAGAAGTTGACAACCAGGAGGAAAAATACCAGCGAGACGATGTGTATAAAAATAGCTACCCAGGCAATCTTTACCCACATGTAAATCGGTAAGTTCAGGAGAAACAGAACTATGAACAAGATGAGTAATATATTTTTACCTTCGCGGTGTATCTTCATTCTCATTTTTTAACACGGTTTAGATGTAGCGAGCAAAGGTAATAGTTATTTGTGGAAAGACAAAAATAAAGATTCTTTTTTCTGCAACTGAGCGGATTGCGTATGAACGGAATGTGTGCTGGATTCATCTGGAATATTAGCATTGAAAAGGAGTAATTGATTATGAATCAATAGAAAAAGAAAGGTAAAAAAGCGATGGGCGTGTTGGCCTTGTCTGAAATCGGTCGAACCGTAAAGAGCCATACGTGCGTATAAAAGAGAGGGTTTGTTTGTCTTTGCGGTGGCTTTGCACTATCTTTGCACGACGAAATTGCAAAAAAAGAGATTCTATGCGTCAACCTTCCGACAAACGGCCCCGCCGCCGTTTTTCCGACAAAGATATCAAGCGCTTCAAGGTTGAGCACGACGACACGCTGCTCAACTACCTGTTCACGCTGTTCGGCGACAAGAGCCGCACGACGGTCAAGTCGTATCTGACCCATCGTCAGGTGGCGGTGAACGATATGCCCGTGACTCAGTTCGACACGGTGTTGCATGCCGGTGACGAGCTGAAAATCAATTTCAAGGCCGGGTTCAGCGTGTTCAAGCACAATCGTCTGCGGCTGGTCTACGAGGACGAGTATATCTTGGTTATCGACAAGGGCTACGGTCTGCTCTCGATGTCGACCGACCGCATCAAGACGGGTACGGCATACAGCATACTGAGCGATTATGTGAAGTCGCAGAACCCCGAGAACAAGCTCTTTATCGTGCACCGGCTCGACCGCGACACCTCGGGGCTGATGATGTTTGCCAAGAGCAAGGGCATTCAGGAGCAGATGCAGCACAACTGGCACAACATGGTGCTGGAGCGCAAGTATGTGGCCGTAGTCGAGGGGCAGATGGAACAGCCCGAAGGTATGGTGCGCTCCTATCTGGCCGAGAATGCCGCCTTTCAGGTCTACTCGACCGACAATCCCGAGGAGGGGCAGCTGGCCATTACCCGCTACAAGGTGTTGAGCAGCAACAAGCACTTCTCGCTGGTCGAGCTGAATCTGGCCACGGGGCGGAAGAATCAGATCCGGGTCCACATGCACGATCTGGGTCACAGCATAGCCGGCGACCGCAAGTATGGTGCCCACGGCAGCCCGCTGGGACGTGTGGCCCTGCACGCCTACAAGCTGCGTTTCGCCCACCCAGTTACTCGCAAGGAGATGAATTTCGAGACACCCATACCGCCCCGCTTCCTGTCGATTACGGCCAGCACGGGCCCTTCGGCAGTCGACGGGAAATAGTGTGGCGACGGGTCGAAAAATCGGTAGACCGGTTGGCTTTTAAACAGTTTCTTATTAACTTTGGCAAAATTTTTCGGGAAGGTGCACGACAGGCTCCCCCGAAATGCGATAAGATAGACGATAAAATATAGGTTCATTATGAATATTTCGTATAATTGGCTGAAAGATTATGTCAACTTCGACCTCACTCCCGAGGAACTTTCGGCTGCTCTTACCTCTATCGGCCTCGAAACCGGCGGTATCGAGGAGGTACAGACGATAAAAGGCGGCCTCAACGGCCTGGTTATCGGTAAAGTGCTTACCTGTGTTGATCACCCCAACTCGGATCACCTGCATATTACGACCGTCGACTTGGGCGAAGCCGAGCCGGCTCAAATCGTGTGCGGCGCCGCCAATGTGGCTGCCGGACAGTATGTGGTGGTAGCTACGCTGGGTACCGTGCTGTACAGTGGTGACGAGAGCTTTACGATCAAGAAATCGAAAATTCGCGGCGTGGAGTCGTTCGGCATGATTTGTGCCGAGGACGAAATCGGTATCGGTACCTCGCACGAAGGTATCATCGTGTTGCCTGAGCCGGTCAAACCCGGTACTCCTGCCAAAGAGTATTATAATATCAAGAGCGACTACATTCTCGAAGTCGATATTACCCCCAACCGCATCGACGCCGCATCGCACTATGGCGTGGCCCGCGACCTGGCAGCCTATCTGGCTCATCGGGGACACGACGGCGGATTGCATCGTCCGTCGGTGGCCGATTTTGCCATCGACCGTCCCGACGGGGGTATCGCAGTCGAGGTGGAGAACCACGAGGCTTGTATCCGATACAGTGGCGTGACGGTGCGCAACGTGAAGGTGGCCGAGAGTCCCGACTGGCTGAAACAACGCTTGTCGGCTATCGGGCTGCGCCCCATCAACAACGTGGTCGATATTACCAATTACCTGCTTCACAGCACGGGGCAACCGCTCCACTGCTTCGACCTGAACCGTATTACCGGCGGAAAGATTATCGTGAAGCCTGCCAAAGAGGGCGACAAGTTCGTGACACTCGATGAGGTGGAGCGCACTTTGACGGCAAACGACCTGATGATATGCAATACCGAGGAGCCCATGTGTATTGCCGGTGTGTTCGGTGGTTTGAAATCGGGCGTGACCGATGCGACGACCGACATCTTCCTCGAATCGGCCTGCTTCAATCCCACCTGGGTGCGCAAGACGGCCCGTCGGCAGGGGTTGAATACCGACTCCTCCTTCCGTTTCGAGCGGGGTGTCGATCCCAACGACACGCTCTATACCCTCAAACGGGCAGCTCTGCTGGTGAAAGAGTTGGCTGGCGGCGAGATTTGCGGCGACATTGTCGACATCTATCCTTCGCCCGTGGCACCTTTCTCCGTTACCCTGACCTATGAGAAAATCGATACCCTTATCGGCAAGCACATTCCGGCCGATACGGTGAAAAATATCTTGCGCAGCCTCGAAATCGAGATTGTGAGCGAGAATGAGCGGGAACTCTCCCTGCGGGTGCCCACCTATCGCGTCGACGTGCAACGCGATGTCGATGTGATTGAAGACCTGCTGCGCATCTATGGTTACAACCACGTGG
This sequence comes from Barnesiella viscericola DSM 18177, assembly GCF_000512915.1. Classification (GTDB taxonomy): domain Bacteria; phylum Bacteroidota; class Bacteroidia; order Bacteroidales; family Barnesiellaceae; genus Barnesiella; species Barnesiella viscericola. The sequence goes on along the minus strand of NZ_CP007034.1, from coordinate 1,182,951 downwards.
AGATTTCGGACCGTGTGCATTCCAGCCTCTCCTATAAGACGCCGACCGACGAGGCTCACCAGTTCCTGAATCTGATTTCGGAGCAACTGACCGGCTGCGGATTCAATGAGATTATGAACAACTCGCTCACCTGCGGTGCCTACTACGATGACCTGCAATGCTGGCCTCGCGCTCATTGCGTGACCCTGCTCAACCCGTTGAGCAACGACTTGAACGTGATGCGTCAGACGCTGCTGTTCGGCGGTTTGGAAAGCATCTCGCACAACATCAACCGCCGTCGTGCCAACCTGCGGTTCTATGAAAACGGCAACTGCTACTATTTCAACCCCGAGGCTCACACCGACGAGAAGATTCTCTCGGGATACAGCGAAGAGCATCACTTTGCTCTGTGGCTCACCGGAAATCGGGTAGAGGGCAGTTGGGCACACCCCGATGAGAAATCGAGCGTCTATGAGATGAAGGCCTATGTCGAGAATATCTTTACCCGCCTGGGTATTGCCGGTGATGTGGTAGCCGTGCAGACCAGTGACGAGATCTATTCGGCAGCCCTCACATACAGCAACCGGGGCGGTAAGCTGCTGGGCAAGATGGGGCTCGTGTCGCACAAGATTCTGAAACGGTTCGATATCGATGCCGATGTGGCTTTTGCCGAGTTGAACTGGGGCGCCTTGATGAAGATGGCCGCCAAGCACACCGTACTTTTCAGCGACCTGCCCAAGTTCCAGGCGGTAAAACGCGACCTGGCCTTGCTGGTCGACAAGTCGGTAGCCTTTGCCGATATCGAGAAGGTGGCCCGCGAAAGCGAGCGCAAGTTGCTCAAAGAGGTCTACCTCTTCGACGTGTATGAGGGTAAGAATCTGCCCGAGGGTAAAAAATCGTATGCCGTTACCTTTATGTTGCAAGACGAGAACAAGACCCTCAACGACAAGCAGATCGATGCCATCATGCACAAGATCATCTCCAACCTGCAACAGAAGTTGGAGGCTCAATTGAGATAATTCAATTCTAACAAAAATAAAAGTAAAAGATAATATTCTATGGGAAGAGCTTTTGAATATCGTAAAGCCAGAAAATTGAAGCGTTGGGGCAACATGGCCCGTACGTTCACGAAGATTGGTAAGGAAATCTCCATCGCCGTTAAAGCCGGTGGTCCCGATCCCGATGCCAACCCTCGTCTGCGTGTGCTGATGCAGAACGCCAAAGCCGCCAACATGCCCAAGGAGAATGTGGAACGGGCTATCAAGAAGGCATCGTCGAAAGATGCCGGGGATTACAAGGAGGTTGTTTATGAAGGATACGGGCCTTTTGGTATTGCCATGGTTATCGAAACCGCTACCGACAATACCACCCGCACGGTAGCCAATGTGCGCAGCTATTTCAACAAGGCCGGCGGTTCGCTGGGTACGACCGGCAGCCTCTCGTTTCTCTTCGACCACAAGTGTGTGTTCCACATCAAGCCCAAGGAGGGCGTGTCGCTCGAAGATCTCGAACTCGAAATGATTGATTATGGTGTCGACGAATTGGAGGCCGACGATGAGGAAATCGTACTCTATGGCGAGTTCTCGGAGAACAACAACATACAGCACCACCTCGAAGAGGCCGGCTATGAAATCATCAGCGCCGAGTTTGAGCGTATCCCCAACGACGTGAAGGAGGTGACTCCCGAACAACGTGCCTCGATCGAGAAACTCATCGAGCGCTTCGAGGAGGACGAAGATGTGCAGAACGTCTTCCACAACATGAAGGAAGAAGACGAGGACGAAGAGTAATCGGTTTTTATATTTATTTACAAGCGAGGGAAAAGGATTGAAGCCTTTTCCCTCGCTTTTTTTAAGAGGAGATTGGGTAAATTCTTTCTTGTTTTTTGTCTATTGTAATGTTAAGAGAATATGACCTATTAAAATTATACTAATGAGAACAATGCATTACGAAAGTCTCGTCTCTCTTTGTTTGATTTCTTCTATTCCGTCAATGGAGATATCCGCAACTGAATTCCGACAGAGACATAGCGAGGATATGGATAGACCCAATATCGTTTGGTTTCTCGTGGAAGATTTATCCCCCCATTATTTATCTTTATATAATGAGGGAAAAGGTGCTGATACCCCTAATGTGAGATGGCTTGCACAGAATGGAATTATCTATACCAATGCATATAGTAATGCTCCTGTGAGTTCGGCCGCACGTACTACATTGATTACAGGCTGTTATGCACCTAGATTTGCAGGAAGTTTTCATCGAAAGTTGGAGAGTGTGCCTTTGCCCGATGGACTGAGAATGTTTCCATCGTATCTCAGGGATAAGGGGTATTATACCTGCAATGCTTCAAAAACCGATTATAATGTAAAATTAGATGAGACTGCATGGAATGAGATAAAGGGACCAATGGATTTGTGGCGAAATAGGCCCAACAAGGATCAACCCTTCTTTTTCCAACGAAACAACGGAGATACCCATGAATCTTGTTTGCAGTTTAACAAGGAAACATATCGGACTGTAACACCTCGACACAGTACAGATTCAGTATTTTTGCACCCGACACTACCTGATACAGATTTGATGCGGTACACATATGCTACCTTTTATGACCGGATTGAAGATGCCGATAAGGAATTGGGTTCTCTTATTGATATGTTGCGGGCTGATGATGTCTTGGACAATACAATTATCTTCTGGTTTGGAGATAATGGAGGTTCTCTTCCCGGGACAAAAGGATATACTGATGATATAGGTATTCATGTGCCGTTGGTTGTGTATGTTCCTGAAAGATGGAGAGAAAAGTTGAACGTGAAGGCAGGATCGATTGTAAAAGACATCGTTTCGTTTATGGATTTTGGTCCTACGGTTCTTAATTTGGCGGGAGTTGAAATTCCGAAACAGATGGATGGAAAACCTTTTTTAGGAAAATCTCGGATTGAAAAGGAGGATTTTACGGTTGGATATGGAGACCGGTTTGATGAACTGTATGCTTTTAACCGGGTATTGAGGAAGGGAAAATTCAGATATGCCCGGAATTTTCAACCCTATCATTCACAATCCCTTTTTGCATTTTATCGATATAAGCAATTGGCATTTAGAGAATGGAAGGATCTGTATCGGGAGAATGGCCTGAATGAAATTCAACAATCTTTTTTCAAGCCCTTTGAGGTTGAAGAGTTGTATGATTTGGAACAGGACCCTTTTGAGAAAAACAATCTTGCCAATAATCCCCAGTATAAGAAGATTTTGGAGAGTTTAAGAAGACAGTTATGTAAGTATCTGGTTGAGAAGAACGACTTGGGCTTTTTCCCGGAAACAGTTATTTTGGAGGAGGCAATGGATAATCCGGCTGGTTGGGGACGGGAAAATAAAAAACGAATAGGCCGTTTTATTGATTTAGCCCAAATGCAGATTGCTGTTCCCTCGGAAGACGTACAAGATGAGTTGCTTAGCGGATTAAGATCGGAGGATCCAGTAGAACGTTGGTGGGCACTTACCACATGTTCCTATTGGGGACAGCGGGCAATAAATCTGAAACCGGAAGTATTGCCTTTGCTTGACGATGAGCGAAGTTTTGTACGGTCCCGGGCATTGGTTTTCTTGTCATTGACAGGTGAAAGGTTCTCAAAATCAGATGTTATGGCGATTCTTGACAATGTGAGAACAGGATCGGAGACCTTGTTGATCTTGAATGATTTGACTTATTTGTACGAGAGTGGACTGATTGAACCTTTTGAACTTTCAGGAGAAGAGTTGAAAATGAAGTGTTCGGGTGTTGCCTGGCGTTTACAATATCTGAATAGTTATGTTAGAGCTGTCGATTGGAATGATCGGTGGGAAGTGATTTACAAAAAAAAGTAATTTGTATCTGATTGAAGTAAAAGAGTATAATTGTTATCATAGATGTAGCCATGGGTATGAATAAAAATTTTATAGGATTGTTTATCGCTTCGGGTCTGGCTGTAAATGTAAATCTGTACGGGCAGCCTCAGGAGGAATCCCTCCCCAATATCGTTTTTGTTTTAGCCGATGATATGGGAATTGGCGATTTGGGGTGTTATGGACAGACAAAGATAAAAACTCCCAATATAGATAAACTGGCGGAACGCGGAATATTATTTACTCATCATTATAGTGGGTCGACTGTGAGCGCACCATCGCGGTGTTGCTTGATGACGGGAAAACATACAGGGCATGCTTATGTGCGTGGAAATAAAGGTATGAAAACTGCCGATGGTGTTTTTGATTTAGCGTTGCCGGTTGAAGAAATGACCGTAGCTGAACTATTGAAAAGTAAAGGGTATAAAACCATGTGTGTAGGGAAATGGGGCTTGGGAGGTCCGAATACTGAGGGGAGTCCTATTCGAAAGGGGTTTGATTACTTTTTTGGTTATTTGAGTCAGTCTGCGGCTCATCGGTATTATCCGGAGTTTTTGTATGAGAATGAAGAGAAGGTTATGTTAGGCGGAGAAGTTTACAGCCATTTCCTGATTATGGAAAAGGGTCTCAAATTTATAAAGGAGAATAGTACATCTCCGTTTTTTGCTTATTTCGCGATAACTCCACCACATGCCGATCTGGATTATCCCGATCTTAGTCAATACGAAGATTCTTTCCCGGAGACTCCGTATATCAATAATAGTAACAGGGGGTTCAAGACACAGCTAAAACCCAAAGCTGCTTATGCTGCAATGGTTAGTGAAATCGATAAAAATGTGGGGCAGATTATTACTCTATTAAAAGAAGAGGGGGTATGGGAAAATACGATTTTTATATTTTCTTCAGATAATGGAGTGCATCGAGTAGGCGGTCATGACCCTGATTTTTTTGATTCAAATGGACCATTTAGAGGATATAAGAGAGATCTTTATGAAGGAGGAGTCCGAGTACCGTTTATTGTGAACTGGCCGGCTGTGATTAAGGAGCGGCGTGTAACCGATAACATTTCTACATTTTGGGATTTCCTCCCTACTGTAGCCGATATTGTAGGTGTAGAGGTACCGGAGAATATCGATGGCCTATCTTATCTCCCTGTATTGCAAGGTGAGGATTGTAAGGCAAGGCAACATGAGTATATTTATTATGAGTTTTATGAGCAGGGAGGAAAGCAATCCATTCTGAAAGATGGTTGGAAACTGGTCAAGTTGAATATGGCTAACCCTGAAAAGATGGTTCAAGAATTGTATAATCTGAATAGTGACCCCGGGGAAACGAATAATGTAATAAATCTCTATCCGGATAAAGCCGAGGAATTAAATGAACTGACTACTAAGGCTAGAACTCCAAGCATACATTTCAGATGGGAGCAAAAGCCTAAGAAGAAAAAATAATCATCATCATTCTGACTTTATAAGGGAATAGGGGTGAATCAGTATTCTCTTGCATATGGTTGAACCTTGTTACTCGGTCATCTCCCTGTAGATGTCGAGGTATTGTCGGGCGGCGTGGGCCCAGGAAAATTGGAGGGCATGGGCCTTGATGGCTTCGGCCCTCTCCTGTTCATGGCGGTAATAGTCGTCGAGGCCCTGCCGGAACTCCTCTTGCATGAGGGGACGGTTGAAATCGGTATTGAAATAGTAGGCCTGTTCGCCTCCGATTTCGGGCAGGCAGGTGTGACGCGACAGAAATACGGGTTTGCCATAGGCCATTGCTTCGATGACCGGCAATCCGAACCCTTCGGCTATCGAGGGGAAGACAAAGGCTTTGCAGTACTTGAAATACCAGTGTTTCACGCTTTCGTCGATGGGACCTACTATTTTGACTCGCTCTTCGACGCCGTACCGGCGGGCTTCGTCGAGTATGACATCGACATAGGACGACGGGTTACCGGCGATAATCAGTTCCAAATCGTTGCCTTGTAGCAGGCAGGGGAGTACGTGGAAATTCTTTTTGGGCAGGACGGTGGCCACCGAAAAGATGAAGTCGCCGGCGGGACGGATTGCGGGAGGGCATATCTCGCCCCGGTAGAGGTTGCAACCGTTGTATATCACGTCGATTCTCTTGTCGCCTACGTCGGTGTGGGCGATGAGGTCGTCTTTGGTAAACTCCGAGATGGCTACGATTCGGTCGGCCCGGTCGACCAGTTTTTGCAACTTGGCCATGTATTTCTGTTGTTTGTGGTCACTCTTCTCGTAGAGGAAATTCAGGTCGTGAACGGTGAGGAGCACTTTCCCGTTGCAGGGTACGTAGTGGGCTAGCTGGAAGGTGGTGTGCCACAGTTGGCATTTGGCAGGGCTCACGACTGCGATTTTGTCGAGCAAACATTTCTTCTTGTAATAGAACGATTCCCCCCACCGGCCTTTGTATCGGCCGGGTACGTAGAATCCCAAGTCGAACTCTCCGTGGTTCTCGTTGATGAGGGAGCGGACAAGCATGTCGCAGAAGAAGAACAGCCCGGTATTGGGGTATTTCATTTTTTCGCAATCGATGATAATCATGGCCGTTGTTATTAATGCTTGCTACAAAAATAGCATTTATGAATTGCCCCGGCAAATAATTGAGGGTGTAGACTAAAATTTGGTGACAGAGTTGCCGTTACTTGAACTTTTTGGGCTATTTTTGTCCCCCGAATATGAATACCCGCATTGCCTTTTTTCATGAACGTTTCCCGTTGGGTGGCGCCGAGCGTGTCACACTGGACCTGTGTGAGTATCTGTTGACCAGGGGATATACCATTTTCTTGTTTACCCGGGAGTATCATGCCGAGAAACTGCCGGTCGACTCGTCGTTTAACAATCGTGTCGAGGCTCTTGTCCTGCCTGATTCTTCCGACTCCAACAGCCGTGCCAATGCCCGGTTTATTGCCGAGAAGGCCCGGGAACTGAATATCGAGGTGCTCATTATCCAAGCCTATGTCTTGGAGTCGATTCCCGAGATAAGGGCTCTTAACGAGATGCTGAAAGTCGTCTACTGCAACCACGGTATGCCTTTTTGGGAAATTCGGGACAAGATTGCCCGGAAAAAGGGGAATGTCAAAGTGTCGTTGTCGAAGGCATTACAATATTATCTGATAGACATTCACAAGGTCTATACCTTCAAGACCTATTACAAGCGGTTTTACCGGGCTTATAAGAAACTCTACGACGAGGTCGATGCCTATGTCACGCTTTGCGAGGGTTACTCGGAGTTGATTCGGGAGAAGTTGCATCTGAAAGATGCACACAAGTTGTTTGCCATCAGCAACTCGGAGAAGCCGGTGCGCGACCTCGTACTCGACAAGCAGCGTGTCGTGTTGTTTGTAGGGCGGCTGTCATATGCCGATAAGCGGGTCGACCGGCTGCTCGATGTGTGGCATCTCTTGAAGGGGCAGACCGCCGGGTGGCGGTTGATTATCGTAGGTGAAGGAGTCGAAAAGAAAAACTTGGAGGCGCAGGCCCGCCGGTTGGAACTGGATAATGTCGAGTTTGCCGGGTTCAGTAATCACCCCAAATGCTACTACGATATGGCTTCGATTCTGTGCATGACCTCTTCGTTCGAGGGGTGGGGACTGGTCTTGACCGAGGCGCAGGCCAACGGGGTGGTGCCCATTGCATTCGGTTGTTCCGACGGCGTCAAGTCGATACTCTCGCCCAGTGGCGTCAACGGCGTGGTGGTAGAACCTTTTGATTTGGAGGCCTATGCCCGGGAGCTCCTGTCGTTGATGAACGATGACGCGCGGCGCAAGCAGATGCAACGGCAGGTAATCGAGAAATCGAAATCCTATTCGCCCGAGGTGGTCGGCAAGGAGTGGATTGCCTTGCTGAATCAACTCGAACGGCAATCGTAAAATTCACTCTACATAAATGAGAAAGTCGCTCCAATAGGAGGCGGCCCTGTAACTCTTTTGCGCACGTTCCGAGGGGACGAACACCCGGCAGGCCAAGTGGTTGACGTTGCGGAAGGTCTCGGCCTCGATTTGCGGAGGTGTGCTGTTTTTGCTGTGAATCTCGGTCAGACTTTTGCAGCCGTCGAAGGCATGGTCGGCGATGGCCGTCAGTTGGCTGTGCAGGGTGATGGTCGTGAGGCTTTTGCAGCCTGCAAAGGTGTAGTAGTCGATTTCGGTCAAGGAGGTGGGCCAGTCGATTTCGGTCAGTTCGATGCAGTCTTGAAAGGCACTGATCCCCACCTTTTTTACGGTCGAGGGTATGTGTATGGCCTGCAACCGGTCACACCCGGCAAACGCCTGGTATCCGATGGACCTTACGGTCGAAGGTATTGCGATTGAAGCCAGCGAGCGGCATTGCGAGAAGGTGCCGTCGGCTATGCGGGAGAGACCCGAAGGGAGTGTTATTTCGTGCAGGCTGATGCAACCCGAAAAGGCCTGTTTGTCGATGCGTAGCAGCGAAGCGGGCGGGTCGATGTCGTGCAGATTTTTGCACCCGGCAAAAGCATAGGAGCCGATGACAATGAGGTGACGGGGCAATTGTACTGTTTGCAGCTCTTCGCACCACCGGAATGCCGAGGAGCCGATGGAGTCGAGCGTCGAGGGGAGCAGAACCTCTTCGAGCGCCTCGTGGTTGGCAAAGGCATTCTCGGGTAGAAAATTGTCGGGTAGCGACACGGCACTTAAATCGAGGTAGCGTAACTCGGGCATTTGCCCGATGTAGGCGATGTCGGTACGATCGAGAGACCCTGCGATGGTGAGTTCGGTGATGAAGGGACGGCGGTCGGGGGTGATGATCTCGTCGAGTGTTCCCGGCTCGGTAACCGATACCGGCAAGTCGTTGCCTGGTTCCTCCTCTTGGCGCGAGCAGGCCGTTACCGCCAGAAGCAGCAAGGCTGCGACGGCGATGATGCAACGGGAAAGCGGGTGGTGCAGCATGGAGCCGGGGTTGGATTGGGTGGTTTATTCTTCGGGCGTCTCGTCGTCTGTTTCGTCGTCGGCCTCTTGCCCTTGCAGTTCGCACATCTCTCGGTATTCGTTCCACTCGGGGTCCTTCTCGGTGTAGATGGAGAGAGGCAGGGTCTCGAACGGGGCAAGAGCCTCGTTGAGCATGCGGCCGAATGCCGGTACATTGCGGGTGTAGAATACCCAGGTGCGTTCGCCGTCGCCCGTGTAGATGCCGGTGAAGATGGCCAGCTTGTCCTTCTCCATGGCCCGTTTTAGAGCAGTTTGGGTTTCTTCCATGAGTTCGGCGGTCGCTTCGTGGGGCATGCCTTTGCTGTCGGGTTCGTATTTCCAGGTGATTTCGACCCGCTCCTTGAACTTGCCCGATTGAATGAAGGGTTCGATTTCGGTACGTCCCGAAACGATAATCATGTGGTCGTTCTCTTCGGCTTCGGCGACAGCCGAGAACCATGCGTCTCCTAATTTCATGCGGCTGGAATTTTGTGTGTTTCTTGGACAAATGTAACGATAAAAGTGAAAACGAGGAAATTTATCGTCGGTTTGTAGACTGGCGGGGGCGGGAATATTGTTGTTTTCTGTTTGACTCTCACATAGCTTTGTTTATCTTTGTACGTAGATAAGGATTTGATATGAAACGCCTGGCCTGTTATTTCTGTTTGATTGTCTTGTCGATGATGACTGTTTCGTGCGACAAGATTTTTGGAGAGGATCTGACCGATCTGATTTTCGATTACGGAGTGATCGAGGTCCCCGACAAGGCTTTGTTTATCGGGAACTCCCTGTTGCTGGGTAACGGGACCTTCGGCATGAATGCCACCGACTCGCTGCACGATTATCATGCCCTTATACAAGCGCGGTTTCTGGCGGCCAATCCGGCATATACCGATGTGAAGCTGTCGGGGATAGCGTTTGAAGGCTGCGAGAATCACGATCAGCAACTGAACTGGCTGGAAAATACCTTGCGACCGCAGCTGAGTGCCGACCTGGATCTGGTTGTGATACAGATTGGCGATAACGTGAATACCTCGAAGAGGCGGTCGGCCTTTGAACAGGGGGCCAAGGAGTTGATTGCGACCATCAGGGAGGCCTCACCGAATGCTCATGTTGTGTGGCTTTATGGCTGGTATGTGTCGAGCAATGTTACGAAATCGATTAAAAATGCGTGCAAGCAGTATACTGTGAATCTGATTGCGATAAACGATATTCATGAAACGGAGAACGAGAGCTCGATAGCAACGGTTGTCACCCGGACGGCACCGACCTCTCAAGCGTTGAAGTATACCCGTTATACCGTGTTACCCGACGGCCGGCTGCAAATAGACTTTGCGGTGGAGGGGAAGATCTATACCGCGGCGGTGCGGGCGACGAGTTATGACGATAATCCCGGAGCGAAGACCCTGACGTGGCAGGGATATGAAACGATAACAACCGATTGGCATGTGGCATCGCACCCCGGGAACAGTGGGTTTGCCCAGATTGCCCGGCATTTTTTTGAGATGGTGAATATCACCTGGGAGTGAATGTGATTTGAAAATATAGCATAATAGCATAGTGACGATTATGACAGGAATGTGGATAGGTATACTGGTGGCGTTGTGTGTAGCCGCCGTGGTATTTTTTTTCGTGTATGATTCGCGCCGCAAGGCGTGGCAACAGACGTTGGTCGAACGCGAGCGCGAGGTGGCCGACTTGAAGGTGCGCAACGGCGTGTTGGAGGCGCAGGTGAACAGTTGCACCTCGCGGCTGGCCGAGGTGCAGGCGCAACTCGACTTCTCGACCCGTGAGCGGGAAAAGCTCAATCGCGAGAAGGGCGACTTGCAGGCCCGCAACCAGGTGCTTGCCGAGAATATGGAGGTGCAGAAGCAGGAGGTGCAGCGGGTGCGCCAGGAGATGAACAACGAGTTCAAGGTACTGGCCAACGAGATTTTGCAGGAGAAGTCGAAGAGCTTCTCGGAGATGAACCGGGAGCGGCTGGCCGAGGTGCTGAATCCGCTGAAAGAGCGTCTTGAAGGATTCAAGAAGACTGTGGAGGAGACCTACAACAGCGAGGCCCGTGAGCGGTTCTCGCTGAAAGAGCAGATCAAGGAGCTGGTCGAGCGGAGCGAGACGATAGGCGTGGAGGCCAAGCAGTTGACCCAGGCCTTGCGGGGCGACTCGAAGATTCAGGGCGACTGGGGCGAGATGATATTGGAGAGTATCCTCGAAAAGTCGGGGCTGGAAAAGGATCGCGAGTACTTCATTCAGGAGACCTTGCGCGACGAGGAGGGGCGCACGATACAGAGTGCCGACGGGCATAAGATGCGTCCCGATGTGATTATCCGTTATCCCGGAGGCGAGAACCACCAGATGGTCATCGACTCGAAGGTGTCGCTTACGGCTTATGTCAACTATGTGAATGCCGAGACGCCCGAGGAGGCGGCCGCAGCCTTGAAGCAGCATTTGGCTTCGGTCAAGAAGCATATTGACGAACTGGCGGGCAAGAGCTACCAGGACTATGTGGGCAAGGGCGACCATGTGATGATGTTCGTGCCCAACGAGGCGGCCTATCTGGCCGCCATGCAGGCCGACCACGCCTTGTGGCAGTATGCCTATGACCGGAAGGTACTGCTGTTGAGCCCGACCAACCTGATTGCGGCCCTGAAACTGGTGGCCGACTTGTGGCAGCGCGACAAGCAGACCCGGAATGCCATCGATATTGCCGAGGAGGGAGGCAAACTCTACGACAAGTTTGCCGGCTTCGTGGACGATATGGAGAAGATCGGGAAGGCCTTGGGAACGGCCAATACCACCTATGGCGAAGCGATGAAGAAGCTGAAAACCGGTACGGGCAACCTGATAGGCCGGGTCGAGAAACTCAAAGGCATGGGGGTGAAAGCCAAGAAGAATCTGCCGACGACGACGGCCGACAACGAGTCGGCCGGTTGAACCGGTTGCTCGGTTGGGACGGTACGCACCGTTACAGATGCCGGTCGCGCTTCTCTTTCAGGTAGAGCTGGTAGCTGTTGATGCTGTTTTGCCAGATGATGTACGAGGCCGGGCCTATCGAGGTGATGGGAGCCAGATAGGTGAGCGCCATCCAGATGGCCAGCACGGTGTTTTTCTGTCCCAGGCCTTGGGCACCCGAAATCTTGTCGCCATATCTTCCACCGATTTTACGGCCCAGGTAGAACTGACCGACGCAAGCTACAAGCGAAAGCAGTGCGATGGCAATCTCGAAGGGCACCGATTCCCACCCCTGTTCGATAATAAAGGTGACCGCCTTGCCTACCACGAGGAAGAGCGACACGGCCCACATGTAGAACGAGAGGGCTTGCCGGTTTTTCAACGTGTGGTGTATGCGGGGGAAGAACTTTTGTAAGAGGAGGGCGACCACCAGCGGCAGGATAAGCAGCGGCAGCACTTTGCTGCAAATAATCAGGAACGAGTCGATAAACGAGATTTCGGCGTGTATTCCCATGAACGAGAAGATGACGGGCGAGAGCAGGGCCACGGCCATGTTGCTCATGAGGCTGTACGATACCAGCGTGGAGACACTGCCACCCAGCATGCCCGTGATGACGGGTGCGGCGGTTGCCGTGGGGCAGAAGAGGCAGATGAAGGTCCCCTCGGCAATGATGGGGTCCCAAAAGTAGAGGGCACCGAATACCACGAGTCCACCCACAATCTGAATGGCAAGTAGCCCGATATGCAGCGGTCGGATATTGAGTTCCTTGATGGAGATTTTGCAGTAGGTAACCAGCAGCATGGCAAAGATGAGAATGGGTGCCAGCACCGTAGCCCAGTGAGCTGTAGGTTGGGGAAAGAAATAGCCTGCCACACTCCCGGCAATCATGGCTGTGGGCAGCATGTAGGTTTTTGCTTTTTGTGTCATGTGCAATACCTGTTTGAAAATCGTTGCAAAGTAATGCCAAATGAACGACAAACGCAATGTTTTTGTTTGAAAAGAGTTTAATGGGCGAGGTATGCATACAAGAAGAGCCGCAGCGACGCTGCGGCTCTTTGTGTTTATGGGGCGAATGGTTGATTCTGTTGGTTTGGTTTATTGTACCTCCTTGGCCAGGTAGATGAGGGTGGGGAAGTGGTCGCTGTAACCGTTCAGATAGGCACCGGCGGCGTGGGTGCGCAGCGGGTAGCCTTTGTATTTGCCCTCTTTCTGTTTGAGGAAGTCGCGATTGAATACCTCGGAGCGCACATATTTCAAGGTCGAGCGGTCTTTGCCCACGAGGTTGGCCGAAATGATAATCTGGTCGAAGAGGTTCCAGGCACCGTTGTAGGCCAGGGTGCCGATACCCCGGTCGTACATCTCCCACATGGTGTTGAAGAATCCGCCGGGTTGAACTTCCTGTTGTTTCTTCTTGGCCCCCAGCACCACTTTGCAACTGTTGTTGTTGGGGTCGTCGTTGAGGTCGCCCATGATGATGACCTTCGAGTCGGGGTCGGCAGCCAGCAGCGAGTCGGCCAGGTGTTTGGTCAAGGCGGCGGCAGCTTCGCGTTTGGGGCTCGATTGCTTCTCCCCACCCAGTCGCGAAGGCCAGTGGTTTACGATGAAGTGTACGCGCTCGCCGGCCAGACGACCCGATACGACCAGCTGGTCGCGGGTGCGCAGCGTGGGAAACTCTTCGCTGTGGAGCCGGGCACTGCTGCTCGACTCGACCGTGAACTGGTCCTTGTCATAGATGAGACCCACGTCGATACCCCGGGCGTCGGGCGAGTTGTAGTGCACGATGCCGTAGTTGCGTTGGGCCAGTTTCCCCGTTTTGATGAGGTCTTCCAGCACCTGACGGTTCTCCACCTCCGACACGCCGATCACGGCCGGGCCGTTTTTCAGTTTGAAAGGGCTGGTATTGTCGGTGGCAAAGTTGCTGATGGCATAGGCCAGGTTGTTGAGCTTGTTGCGGTATTTGAGCCCGCCCCAACGATAGGAGCCCGAGGGGGTAAACTCCTCGTCGTTGGTACTCGGGTCGTTGATGGTGTCGAACAGGTTTTCGAGGTTGTAGAAGGCTACGGCGTATATGGCATAGTGTTTCTTTTGGGTTTGCGCCTGCGAAACGGTAGAGCCGAGCAGGAATACGGCCAGTAGCAACAGTCCTATTTTTTTCATAGCTTGTGTGGAATTTTGTTTTTGAATATTCAATTCGATTAATGGGCTGCAAGATAGTTTAATTTGGGAAATCGACGAAATTTTTGGGAATAAATCTCTGCTACAAATGTGCATGAAGGAGCGGTGGTGAAGGCGTGATTCTCGGTGAATATCCTTTTGTAGTGTTGATAGTGAGCTGATTACGATATTTCGATTTAAAAATGAAATCAGAAGTCGGGTGTCTCGATTATAGTTGAATAGATGGAATAGAGGAGACTGGCGTATTTGACAGAGTGTCAGATTTAAGCGGTTGAAATTTAGGATATTGGACTTTTTGCTTGCAATTTGTTCTATCCGAGGGGCGAAAAGGGATTACAATTTAACATGTTTGTAACACAATATTCCTCCCGTAGATATTTGCTGAATGAAAAATAATCTTTTAATTTGCAAATTCCTTTCCCTCTTTCAATTTTATGGGTGGAAACAGGGCTTGAAAGTGAAACACAGTATATAATTAAACCTTTTGATGTAATGAATCGTAAACTATGGTTATTGATGGCACTGCTTCTCTGGATACCGGCTCTGGTTCAGGCGGCGATAGTGAGAGGCGTTGTTGTTGACTATGAAACAAACAGACCTGTTGCGAATGTAAAGGTGACGATAGGAAAAGCGTCGGCCGTTACAGATCTCGATGGTAAATTTGAATTGAAAAACGTGCGTGAGGGGGCCGTGTCGGTTGTCTATACGGCTGCCGATTACAAGGTTCATACACTCGACTATGATGTGTTGAAGGGAACGAATACCCTGAATCTGTCGCTTAACGAGAAACGGGTCGACGAGTCGCTCAACGAGCAGGCTCTCGAAGACAATATCTTTGAACTCGACGAGGCGATGTTCGACGAGGAGGGCAGCTCTTCATCGCAATCGGCCTCGTATCTGTCGGGGGCTGCCGATGACATCTATCTGCAAGCCGCCAGTTACTCGTACAGCCCCATGCGCTTCAACGTGCGTGGTTATGAGCAACGGGAGTCGTCGACCTATATCAACGGGCTTAATTTCAACGATTCGGAACGTGGCCGGTTCAACTATTCGAGCCTCGGTGGCTTGAACAACGCCATGCGCAACAAAGATGCCGTGAACGGACTGGAAATGCCGGGTTACGCCTTTGGTTCGCTGGGTGGAACCACCAACATCAATACCCGCGCTACCAGCTATGCCGCCGGTACCAATGTGAATGCCGCTTATACCAACCGGGCCTACAAGTTGCGCGGTCAGGCCATTCACTCGACCGGTATCATGGACAACGGCTGGGCCTTCACCGGGTCGGTTGTTTACCGCTGGGCCGACGAGGGTCGCACCGAAGGAACCTTCTACAACTCGTTCGGTTACTTCCTCGCTGCCGAGAAGGTGCTCGACAACCACCGCTTTGCATTCACCACCTTCGGTGCTCCCACCAAACGGGCACAGTCGGCTGCCGTATCGCAAGAGGTGTATGACTACCGCGGTATCTACTACAACCCCTACTGGGGCTATCAGAACGGCGAGAAACGCAACTCGCGTATCGTACACAGCTACGACCCCACCGCCATCTTCAACTGGGACTGGAAAATCGACGACCGCAGCAACCTGGCTGCCGGCGTAGGCTTCCATTACAGCATGTACAGCAACTCGGCCATCTCGTTCTACAATGCGCCCGACCCTCGTCCCGACTACTACCGCAACCTGCCCAGCTGGCAATACTATCAGTTGGGTGTAAACGGTCCCGACGATGTCTATAACGCCTACTACGGTCAGGTGAACAAGGACCTGGCCAACCAGTTGGCCGACTTGTGGCGGGCCGGTGACCCCGATATTACCCAGATCAACTGGGACGCCATGTACAGCGCCAACTATACGAACAACGTGGTGAACCCCAACGGTAGCGCCAAATATATTTTGGAGCGTCGTCACAACGACCTGATGGAGATTCCCTTGAACTTCCTCTATACCAACCAGCTGAACAGCCAACTGAAATTGACGGCCGGTATCGAGGCCAAGTATGCCAAGGGCATGCACTACAAGACGGTCGACGACCTGCTGGGCGGTAACCAGTGGATCGACATCGACCAGTTTGCCGAGCGCGATTTTACCGACAACCTCACCATCATACAAAACGATGTCGACAACCCCAACCGGGCCGTGCGCAAGGGCGATGTATTCGGTTACAACTACAACATGCATGTGATCAAGGCTTCGGCCTTTGCCCAGAACGACTGGAAACTGCCGCTGTTCGACATCTACTATGCCGCCCGGTTGTCCTACACCTCGTTCCAACGCGAAGGTTTGATGCGCAACGGTCGTGCCGAGGTTATCGGTGCTCAGTCGAAAGGCTTCGGCAAACAGCTCTACTTTGTCGATCCCAGTATCAAGGCCGGTATCGTGTACAAGATTGACGGTCACAACCGCTTGTCGTTCAATGCTCTGGCCGAGTCTCGTGCCCCGTTGGCCGGTTACTCCTATGTAGCTCCCCGTGTGAAGGATACTCAGATTAGAGGTCTGAAATCGGAGAAGGTCTTCTCGGGTGACCTTACCTACCAACTGAACACCTCGGTGGTAAAAGGTCGGGTAACGGCCTTCTATACCGAGTTCCGCGACGGTGTGGAGAGTTCGGGTTACTACCACGACGAGTTCCGTACCTATGTAAACCACACCCTCTCGGGCGTGAACAAGCGTCACATGGGTGTCGAGGCCGGTGTGAGCGTGAAACTCAACAACAGCTTCACCGTGTCGGCTGCCGGTACCTACGCCAGCTACAAGTACATTAACAACTGCTGGGGTACGATGAGTGCCGAGAACGGCATGAACCTCTTCACCGAGCAGTTGCCTGTGATTGTCGACGGCCGTGCCCCCTCGACCGACTATACCGAGCGGGTATACACCGAGGGTCTGCATGTGAGCAACGGCCCGCAACTGGCTGCCAGCATCACCATCGACTATTTCCACCCCAAGATGTGGTTTGCCGATGTGACTCTTTCCTATTTCGACAACAACTACCTCGATTTCTCTCCCTCGCGTTTCACCCACATGAACATGTATGGCGGTCGCTATCCCAACGAGGTGGGTCTTGAACAATACTACAACGGCTACCGCATTATCGGTGTCGACAAGAACGGCCAGACCTCGATGGTATGGGGATTCGATGAGAACACGGGCAAACCGGTACTGCTGCAAAACGTATCGGGGGGTAACGGTTCGGACATCGTGAAACTCTACAACCAGAAGGAGATGATCGGTTCGCAAGAGAAACTCAAAGGCGGGTTCATGCTCGACGCTTCGGTGGGTAAACTCATCTACCTCAACAACCGCAAGCAACAGCTCAACATCAACCTGAGTCTGAACAATATCCTCAACAACACCGGCATGATTACCGGCGGTTACCAACAGGGTCGTGTAAGCCGCGACAACAAGAGCGTGACCAAGGATATTCAGTCGGTCGACAAGTTCCCCAACAAATACTATTATGCCTGGGGCTTCAACATGTTCCTCAACATTGGTTTCAAATTTTAATCAAACAATTCAAGAGATACAGATATGAAACAACTGAAATATATCGGAGCCGTATTGCTCGCCTTGACGATGTTTACGGCGTGTGAAAAAGAGTTCGATGCCGTTCCCGAGGAGATTGCCACCGTTCCCGAGGGTAGCGCCGAGGCTTGGGCTCAGACGGTGACCATCAAAGAACTTATCGAGAATTTCGATACGAAAGAGGGGCTCTTCACCATCGACACCATCGATGCCGAAGAAGACATTGTGGTGCGGGGCCGCATCATCACCGACGACCGGGCCGGTAACGTGTACAAGTACTTTGTCATTCAAAGTCTCGAAGACGACCACACCTGCCTGAAAGTGTCGGTCGACGCCGGCAGTCTGTCGGGTATGCTCCCCATCGGTCAGGTAGTTGCCATTCGTTGCAACGGCCTGGTGTTGGGTCGCTACGCCGAGGCTCCCCAACTGGGTGTGCGCGGATACCGCAACGACAATAAGATACGTGAAGAGCCGGGTCGTATTCCCTACACGCTGGCCATGAAGCATATCCAGAAAATCGGTAACCCCGACCCCTCGAAAATCGTGGTCGAGGAGATGACCTTGAAACAGATTACCGAGTTGGACAAGTATGGCTATTTCAAGATTGTCAAGATTAAGAATGCCTATTTTACCGGCTACGACTCCGACGGTGAAAAACTGAACGACGTGGTAGTACCCTTCCCCACCGACGGGCAGGGGGTAGCAACCGCTTTGGCCAAATATGGGCAGAACCCCACCTTTGCTCCGGCTACCTACGACAACAACAAGAAGTATAACATCGGCTTCCCCCGTTCGCGCGAGATTGCCGATGATAGCGGCAACACGACCAGCGTGAGCATCTCGACCAGTGAATATGCTCGCTTTGCCGACCACCGTCTCCCCGTGTTCGGGTCGGACAATCGCGGCGACATTACCGCTATCGTGGGTTGGTTCAGGGACAACGCTGCATACCCCGGTTCGTGGCAGTTGACCATTCGCTCGCTCGACAATCCCTTTGCCGACCTCGAAGGTTTTGAGTTTCCCGAATAACAGCCTAAAAACATATTAACCTCAAATAATTTAAATATGAAAAAAATGAGAAAATTTGCATGGATTTTTATGGCAGCCATGACGGTTGCCGGATTCTCCGCTTGCTCGAACAGTGACGATGATGTTCTCCCTGGTATGGATGGCGGAAATGGTGGTGGAGGTACGACCACTCCGTCGGTTGTGATTACTGATACCATCTATCAGTTCAACAACATCAATGACAACTATATTCCAATTAATGACCTCTGCCCGGGTTGGACGCACGAGATTGTTTCGCCTATTGGCGACGACCGCTCTTGGCAAAGTGCTAAATTTACAAGTGACCAGACGGGTATTACCGAGAAATACATTAAAGTTACATCTTATGACAGTAGTAACGAGAACGCCGGCAAGAGCTATGACTTGTGGATGATTTCGCCTGCCTTGAATGTGAAAGATGCTGCCAACAAGGTATTCTCGTTCTACAGTGAATATGCTTTTTGGGCCGAGACGGCTTCGCTCGAGGTATATGTACTGAACGAACCTAAATCGACGGCGTCGAGCAAAGAAAAATTGGATGTTAAGATTGCCAATCCAGAGAATAGCCCTTTGGTGGATAATGCCAAAGAGAAATACAAAGGTTGGGTGGCTTCGGGTGACATCAGCCTCGAAGGCAAAGGCGACGTTGTTTACATCGGTTTCCGTTATCAGGGAGAAGGCGGAACTTCTGCTACTACCTATTGCATCGACGACTTCGCTTTCGGTCGCGCACAAGTGGAACACTATTTGGGCGAGAGCGGTGGCGATACGCCCGAGCCTACGCCCGATGTAGATTGGTCGAAAGCAATGAGTGTAGCTGATGCTCTGGCAGCTGCTGAAAATGAAATTATTTCGGTAAAGGGCTATATTGTAGGTTGCATTAAGAACAAGCCTTCAGATACTTCCTTCGCATCGTTTGCCGAGGCTCAAGCTGCCGGTGATATCGAATGGGCCGGAGCTGCTGAATTTACTGGTACTAGCCAAGTGTTTATCGCCGATGATCCCAATGAAACTGATGGTACGAAATGCATCTTGATAAGATTGAACGATAACGATGTTGCTAGGGATTTGAGAAATCAAGCTCAATTAGCAGGAAATCCCGATAGAATTGGAATGGTGATTTATGCACAAGGATCGAGATGGAAACACTATTCTCTTCCTGCTGTGACTAAACTTTCAGCTTACAAGGTAGGAGAATAATCTTTCGCAAAACATACTGTAAAGAGAGAGCCGCAGATTTGCGGCTCTCTTTTTTTGTTTTATCCCAGAGCTGGCGTGTCTTCCACCTATACTCGATGCGGGGGCCGGGAGGGTAGGGTTGCTGGTAGAGAATATTCCCTTTTAGGGTGTTTCCTGCCGGTCTTGCCGGATACTGTTTGCGGAGGGGTGACGGCCCGGTCTCCCCGACGACCGGGTAGAGGGGATAGATAAAAATTACGTAAAAACGGTGTATTGGATTAAAAATTGTTATCTTTTAGCGAGGAAAGATAAAATTTGTTTGACTGTGACGGCCGGGGTGCTTGTTTTGCCCGGAGGTTTGTGCTATCTTTGAATAGGAAAAGAGTATAAATATATCATGAATAAGATTGTAGCGAAAGAACACTTTTCGGAAAAAGTGGTGAAACTGGTGGTAGAGGCTCCTCTCATTGCCCGGGCCCGTAAGGCAGGTCACTTTGTGATTGTGCGGGTGGGCGAGAAGGGCGAGCGCATACCCCTTACGATAGCCGAGGCCGATACCCAGGCCGGTACCATCACACTGGTGGTGCAGGCGGTGGGCAAGTCGTCGGCCAAGTTGTGTGCCCTCAATCCCGGCGATTACATTACCGATGTGGTGGGGCCGTTGGGTAAGGCTACCCATATCGAGCACTTCGGCACCGTGGTGTGCTGTGGCGGCGGTGTGGGGTGCGCCCCGCTGTTGCCTATCGTCGAGGCGATGAAGGCGGCCGGCAACCGGGTGATTACGGTGCTGGCGGCACGTACGAAGGAGCTGATTATCCTCGAAGAGCAGATGCGCAAATACTCCGACGAGGTGATTGTGATGACCGATGACGGGTCGTATGGCCACAAGGGGCTGGTGACTCAGGGTGTCGAGGAGGTGATCAAGCGCGAGAAGGTGGACCTGTGTGTGACCATCGGGCCGGCCGTGATGATGAAATTTGTTGCGCTGCTGACCGAGAAATACCATATCCCCACGGTGGCCTCACTCAACACGATTATGGTCGACGGTACCGGCATGTGCGGTGCCTGCCGGATTACGGTGGGGGGGAAGACCCGTTTCGTCTGTATCGACGGGCCGGAGTTCGATGCCCATCAGGTCGATTTCGACGAGATGCTCATGCGGTTGTCGTCGTATAAAGATGTGGAATAAAAGGAGAGGAGTGTTGTTAAGACTATGAATAAGGAAGAGTTAGCGGCACAACGTGCCGAACAGTGGAGGGAGGAGCTCCGCAAAAGCAAGAAAGCCAAGGAACGTACCGATATCCCTCGGGTGAAGATGAAGGAACTCGACCCGGCCTACCGGGTGACCAACCGCGAGGAGGTGAACTGCGGTCTCACCCCCGAACAGGCGGTTTTGGAGGCTACCCGTTGCCTCGACTGTGTGGAGCCGTTGTGTATGACGGGTTGTCCGGTGGGTATCAATATCCCGAAATTTATCAAGAATATCGAGCGGGGCGACTTTCGGGAGGCCGCCCGCACGCTCAAAGAGACGAGTGCCCTGCCGGCCGTGTGCGGCCGTGTGTGCCCGCAGGAGCGCCAGTGCGAATCGAAATGCTTCTACCTGCAAAAGTTGAAGAAGGAGCCTATCGCCATCGGTTACCTCGAACGCTTTGCCGCCGATTACGAGCAGGCGTCGGGCGAGGTGGCTCTGCCCGACATGAAGCCCGACAACGGTATCAAGATTGCCGTGGTGGGTTCGGGTCCGTGTGGACTCTCGTTTGCCGGCGATATGGCCAAGCTGGGCTATCGGGTCACGGTGTTCGAGGCGCTGCACGAGATTGGCGGGGTGTTGAAATACGGTATCCCCGAGTTCCGTCTGCCCAACCGCATTGTCGATGTCGAGATTGACAGCCTCCGCCGCATGGGGGTAGAGTTCATGACCGACTGCATCGTGGGCAAGACGCTCTCGTATGACGACCTGCACGAGATGGGTTTCAAGGGCATCATGGTGGCCAGTGGTGCCGGACTACCTCGCTTCATGAATATCCCCGGCGAGAACCTCAACGGGGTGATGTCGAGCAACGAATACCTCACGCGGGTGAACCTGATGGATGCCGCCAATCCCGAGAGCGACACGCCGGTGTACAAGGGTCACCGGGTGGCTGTGATCGGTGGTGGCAACACGGCGATGGATTCGGTGCGCACGGCCCGACGGCTGGGTGCCGACCGGGCGATGATTGTCTATCGTCGCTCCGAGGCCGAGATGCCGGCCCGTCAGGAGGAGGTGCATCATGCCAAGCAGGAGGGGGTGGAGTTCCTTACGCTGCATAATCCCATCGAGTATATCGGCGACGAGCGGGGGAGGGTGCGTCAGATGAAGCTCCAGAAGATGGAGCTGGGCGAGCCCGATGCGTCGGGACGCCGTTCGCCCGTGCCCATTCCCGGTGCTATCGAGACAATCGATGTCGACGAGGTAATCGTGAGTGTGGGTGTTTCCCCCAACCCGTTGGTACCGAATGCTATCGAAGGGCTTGAAGTGACGCCGAAGGGGACAATCGTGGTGAATGCCGATACGTTGCAGTCGGCGCTGCCCGATATTTATGCCGGGGGCGATATTGTGCGGGGCGGTGCCACCGTGATTCTGGCCATGGGCGACGGCCGGCGTGCTGCCGCGGCCATGCACGAGGCTTTGCAGAAACAACAACGGAGCGCATGAGTGTGCGACCTTATGGTATAATAAGAAACGGGGAGGCTTTCAAAAGAAAGCCTCCCCGTTTGCTTTATCTGTTCGGGAATGTCTCGGTTTTAGTTGGCTTCCCAACCCAGAGCGCTGGCGCCCAATACGGCAGCGTCGCTCTCTTTTAGTTCCGAAAGCACGATTTTCACCTTGCCCTTGTAGATGGGGAGCAGGTTGCGCTCCATGGCTTCGCGGATAGGACGCATGATGAGTTCGCCCGATTTGGCCAGACCGCCGAAGAGGACAATCATGCGGGGGCTCGAGAAGGCTACGAAGTCGGCGAAGGCTTCGCCCAGAATCGTACCGGTGTAGTCGAAAATCTCTTGCGAGAGTTTGTCGCCCGATACGGCGGCGTCGTACACATCTTTCGAGGTGATGTCCTGAATGGGCAGCTGTCTCAACGAAGATTCGTCGTTGCGGATTTCGAGAAATTCGCGGGCCGTGCGGGCAACACCCGTAGCCGAAGCATAGGCTTCGAGGCAGCCGGTGCGGCCGCAACCGCACAGACGTCCGTTGCCGCGGCGCACGATCACGTGGCCCAGCTCGCCGGCAAATCCGTCGTGGCCGTAGACCATCTGACCGTTGATGACGATACCGCTACCTACGCCGGTTCCCAGGGTAATCATGATAAAGTCCTTCACACCGCGGGCGGCGCCGTAGGTCATCTCGCCGATGGCGGCGGCGTTGGCGTCGTTGGTGATGGTTACGGGGATATTGAATTTTTCCCGAATCATCTGAGCCAGAGGAATTACCCCCTTCCAGGGCAGGTTGGGTGCAAACTCGATGTTGCCGGTGAAATAGTTGCCGTTGGGGGCACCAATACCGATGCCGGCAATCTGGTCGAGCACGTTCTCCTGAGTCAAAAGACGCGTCAGCTCTTCGTAGAGGGCATTGACATAGTCGTTGATTTCGGTATATTTTTGAGTTTTGATAGAGCCTGTGGCCAGGATAGAACCGCGGGCATCGACAATTCCGAATACTGTATTGGTACCGCCTATATCGATACCTACAACATATGGTTTACTCATGGTTTTGTGTATATAAAAATTATTAATTGGTTGATTTCACGACACAAATATAATGATAAATTTCTGATACGGACGGTTTTTTTTAGGCGAAAAATACATAGGAAATAAAATGTATTCGGGGATAGGCCGGGATTGCCGGTCGATGAATCTTTTCGATTGAAATATGGAGCAGGGCGATGCGGGAACAGGGGCAAATTGCAAACTCCATTTAACAAAATTGGGTGGTTTTATTTTGTGGTTGGAAAAAAGTCTCTATCTTTGCAGCCGCAAAACGGCACATATTTGCACGGTTTGTGCAAGAATGAGCCTAAAAATAAAGTATATGAGTTATAATTTATTGAAAGGAAAAAGAGGCGTTATCTTCGGAGCCTTGAACGAAATGTCCATCGCCTGGAAAGTGGCCGAAAGAGCTGTGGAAGAGGGGGCTGTGATTACGCTCTCGAACACGCCTATGGCTGTGCGTATGGGCGAAATCACGGCTTTGGGTGAAAAGTTGAACGCCGAAATCATTCCGGCCGACGCAACCAGCGTGGAGGATCTTGAAAAGGTTTTTGCCCGCTCGATGGAGGTATTGGGAGGTAAAATCGATTTTGTACTGCACTCGATAGGCATGTCGCCCAACGTGCGGAAGAAACGTCCCTACGACGACTTGGACTACGATATGCTTTCCAAGACCCTGGACATCTCGGCCATTTCGTTTCACAAGATGATTCAGGTGGCCAAGAAGATGGACGCCATTAACGAGTATGGTTCGATTCTGGCCCTGTCGTATGTGGCTGCTCAGCGCACGCTCTTCGGCTATAACGATATGGCCGATGCCAAGGCTTTGTTGGAGTCGATAGCCCGTAGCTTCGGTTATATCTACGGCCGCGAGAAGAATGTGCGCATCAACACGATTTCGCAATCGCCCACGATGACGACTGCCGGTAGCGGTGTCAAGGGCATGGAGTCGCTCATGGACTTTGCCAACCGCATGTCGCCCCTGGGTAATGCCAATGCCGACGAGTGTGCCGATTACTGCATCGTGATGTTCTCGGACCTGACTCGCAAGGTGACCATGCAGAACCTGTATCACGATGGTGGGTTCTCGAGTATGGGCATGAGCCTGCGGGCCATGACCCAGTATAACAAGAGCTTCGACGAGTATCGCAACGAGAAGGGCGAGATTTGTTATGGATAAAGTATGGTAAATTTGGTTTAGATAACGATTGGCCCCGTCAGACATCAAGGTCTGGCGGGGCCAATTTTCTATTCAGGGTTGTCGTTGCCGGAACCGTTCGCGGGAGGGGTAGGCGAGTCGGGGGGGAGGGAACCCTCGTCGGGGCCGTACACCTCGTCGTAGAACCGTTTGTATCGACGCCATTGCGGGTCGTTTTCCCACAAAAGGCGGTAGGTCTCTTCTTCGGCTTCGGTCATGGGGGTACCGGATCTCTCAGGCGACAGACTTTCCCGGTTCATCAGTTTCTGTCTCATTTCGAGTAAAGAGTCGTCGCGCTTCAATGCGTTGCGCGAGCGCACGATGAGTTGGCGCAGTTCGGCATTGGAGAAGCGCAACCCCGGGTAGAACATTCGGAGCATGCCTCGCAGTTCTCCTGCAATCATGTCCCAGGCCGAGGAGCGTACTCCCTGTCCGGCCATGTAGGCCAAATACTCCTGGGCTTCGAGTTGCTGTTCAAACCATGATGCCCTCGGAGTCTTGAACTCTTTCGGCATGGATTTGTAGACATTCAGGAAGAACTCGTTTTTGAGCTCGGGTATCCGGAAGAGTGCATCGAATCCCCGGTGGCCTACGGCTTCGTGCAGCAAGGTGTGTTGCAGGCTTTCGTAGGAGGGCTCGTTTTCGAGTACGATACCTATCGGGCCGTATGACGTTTGGAATCCCCGGATTGTTCCCTCGCCCTTTTTTTGAGCCAGGAGTCTGGGCGGGAGGTCCGACTCGCGTTCGTAAATCAGCACATTGTCGATACCCATTCGTTCGGCCAGGTCTTTGGCCATGAGGTATTTTCCTCGCGATGACATTTGAGCCCACGCCTGGTCCTTGTCGGCGTCGGGAACAACCGGAGCAAACAGGTCGGGCTCGTTCAACTCTTTGGTCAGTTGCCGATTCTGATTGTAATCGTTTACCGACACCGAATGAATCATGTCGGGCTCGATGTCGGGGATCTCGATGGGTTCCCTCTGGAAAGGCAGTATCACGGTAGCGGTCTGGTTCCTGGGGTCGTAGTCGATTACCTCCAAGATTTCTCCATCGAAGTTGATGACTGCTATCTTGTCCTGATTCTTTCGCCGGATATTCTTCTTCCTCAGATTGGCCGATCGGCTTATGCCGCCGGCCAATCCGCCGGCGATTCCGCCGGTGACCATGTCGACCGAGGCGTTGAGCAGGACCGAACTGAGGGTAGGATACTCGTCGGGGTTGACATATATGGCCTGGGCTATGTCGTGGGTTGCCGAGCTGAGACCCCCGGCGGCTCCGCTTACCGCCGCGTCGTTGAAGGCACCGGTCAAGACCCCTTTGCGGTCGGTCTTTTTCAGATTCTTCATCAGTTTGTCCATTTCGGCTCGGGTCGATTTGTTGTTGAGAATCGTTTTTTTGAAGTAGTTCGAGGCCCGGGCCTTGGCTCCGGCTCCCAGGTTTTTGAAGAACCGGCTCTGTAATAGGGCATCGAAAAGGAAGTCGGCGCCCACGCTCAGGGCGGTATAGGCCGCCCGCTGGCCGGTGGACAACTTTTGCCCGGTTTCCTCTTCAAAATTGTCGAGCTCCATCTGGGCTTGTGAGAAACTCTCGGTGGCGGCCGACCCCACGCTGAGGCCTCCGGCCGCTATACCGGCCGGGGCCGACATGGCTCCTATGGCAACGGGTATTCCCATGCGGGCAATATCGGCGGCAAACTCGCCTACGGAGGCCCACCCCTCGGTTTCGGGGAAGGCTTTGTCGGTAGCCCGGGCCTCTTCCATGATGCGTCGGCCGTCGTTGCCCCAACGGGCCGTCTCGGCGAGTTGCCGGGCAATCTCGTTGCGGGGAATATCCTCGTCTCTCAGACGGCGGTATTCTTCGAGCCCTTTCAATTCAATACGCGGTTGCTGGCCCGGTTGGCGTTCGATCTCGTTTTCGAGAGAGTCGGCCTTTTGTTGCAGCTGAGTCTCGGAACTGCTTTCATACGAGGGCAGATTTTCCAGTGCGCTTTGAGCCGCTTCGTCCATCTCGTCGTCGGAGAATTTGTCCTGTATGTATCCCCGGGCATATTTCAAGTCGTTCCAGATTCGTTTGCCGGCCAGGTTCAACCCCTCGGTCAAGGAATGCAGCTTGCGGGGATCTTCGGCCGGCTGTTCCGGTCCGGGATTGACCGGATAATCGGGTTTCAGCGGGATAGGAGTCTCCCTTTCGGGTGTTCCTTCGAAAGGCATTGGCGGTGTTTTCTCACCCGGCAGGGGGGCGATGTAGGGCGGAGTCTCCGGTGCGTCATCGTCGTTCTCTTGTTGCCGGTATAGCTCTTGCAGGTAGGGGTTGACGAGGTCCCAGCCATATATACCGTTCCCTCCGTTTGAGGCGTATGTTTTCAAATTGTTCATGATGTCGATGGATAGAGATTAGTTTGAAATTCGATTACCTAAGTATTTGGCCAGCAGGCATGCCTGCTTTTTGGGAAATCCTGCCGATACCAAGAGGTTGAACAGATGATGTTTGCATTCAAACTCATTGCGCCCGGCGTGGAGGGCTCTCAACAGAGCTCTCTCGCTGAGAGCCGGGCAGGCATGTTCCCGACGGTCGCGCTCGGTGGAGAAGGCATGCCACAGGAGGTAGTTGCGATACCGTCGCTCCTTCTCGGTGTAGGATTTGGGGAGCCACACTTCGACGAGGCTGGCATCGATGCCGTCGTCGGGTTGCTGCAACAGGTGCAGCAGCTCTTTCAAGGCTTCGATGTGCTGGTGTGCCTGAACCGTATCGGAATCCTCTCCCCGGTCCCTTCTGAGTTTGTTGCGATATAGTTGACAGGCTTTCAAGAAGCTGTATCCCTCGTTCAGATAGTCTGTCAGTTGCTGCGACGAGGTGGGGGACGAATCCCCGGTTGCTGCGGTGTGATGTGCCATTGTAAAGTGATTGTTTTTTAGTTGAACATATTTTTCAAGAGGGTGAGGGGCGAGCCGCTCGCATTGAAGCCCGACTTCCCGAGGATATTGCTCATGTAGTTCGACTTGACGGGCTGGTAATAGGCTTCGAGCGCCTTGCGGGCCGTGAGGTAGTTTTGCAGGGCATTCTCTTTCCAGGTGGTTGCATAGCCGGCCACCTGGCTTACCGCTCGACCATAAGCCTGATTCTGTGCTTTCTGTGCAGCGGTGACCGCCTCGGGGGTGGCTCCGGTGATGCTGGCCTGGTTTTTGAGGTTTTGGGTCGTTTCGGTCATTTGGTCGCGCAGATTGCCGAGCAGACTTCTCACATCGGATCGGTCGAGCATGTTGCTGTAATAGGTGCGGTTGAAGAGGCTGTCGAGCTGCGATAACTCCTGTTCATATTGCTGTTGCTGTTCCTGCCAGGCTTCTTGTGCCTGTTGCTTCTGCTTTTGAGAAGATAGGTAGCTCCCCAGCAAAGGGATTGCGGTTGAAAGTAGATTTAGCATATAATCCTGCGTTTTTAGAGGTTGCTGATATTTGTCGCAAATATCTGTCGGCCAGGGCCGATTATTGTGGCAGGATTGAAAAATGTAGGGGGGGATGCAGCCGGTGTGCATGCAGGCGAGGGGGTCAGGGAGAACGGGCGGTTCTCGGGCCCGGTTTTACCCATCGGGACGGGATATAGAAAAAGGACCTATCGAAATGAAGGAGGAGGAAGGTGATAGGTCCTTGGCTTATTTAAGAATGGTAGAAGTGTGTCTCTTGGTCAGATCTCTTCGTTTTTCTGCCATGTGCCGGTTTTGTCGATGACGCCCCACAGGGTATCGAGTTTAACATCGGCCAGGCCTTTGTCGAACGAGTCGGCTTCGTCGTACAGGAAGGGCAGGGCCACTTGTCCCGCTTTGTCGATAAAACCCCACTTCCCGTCTTGTTTGACAGCGGCGAGATCTTCTTTAAAGTTCCAGGCATAGTCGTATATCAGGGGGATAAGCAGGTGCCCGGTTTTGTCGATAAAACCCCATTTCTCGTCTACCCGCACGGCCGCCAGCGATTCGCGGAATCCCCACGTGTCGTCATACCGCGGTTGGATTACCGCATTGCCCGAGCGGGTGATAAATCCCCACTTTTCGTGCAGCTTTACCGGTGCGAGGCCTTCATGAAATTCGGCGATGTGTTCGTAGATGATGGGTACAATCTCCTTGCCTTCCTGATTGATGTAGCCATAACGTCCGTTCCGTTCTACCATTGCCAGTCCGTTGTGAAATGAGTTGGCCCAGTCATAGTCGAGCTTGACCACGGCCAGCCCATGCCGGTCGATGAAGCCGTACTTGTGGTCGATCATCACCACCGCTACCCCCTCGCGAAACGGGTGGGCGGCATCGAACTGGGGAGCTATGAATACCTTTCCCGAGAGTTTCTCGCGGTAGCCATATTTTCCCGATTCGTCTTTGAAAGATTCCAAATCGGGGAACCCTCCCAATGAGTTGAACTTAGAACAATTTTCCATATATGAGGCAAGGATAAAAAGGAAACCTCAACAAATATATTTTTTAAAATCGTAATATCCAAGAAATATCCCGAAAATATTTGCCTCAGAGGTGCATGCCGCTTGCGCTTTCGGCAGAATGTTTGAACCGATAAAAAAAATAAAAATTAGAAAAAAAGATTTGGCTGTTTATACAATCCGCCTTACCTTTAACCTCATCTTTGAATGTTAACTTAATTTGAATTTTTTGCTATGACAAATGCATTATTCTGGCTTGTGCCGATCTCCTCGGTACTGGCACTTCTCTTTGCTTGGTATTTTTATAAGCAGATGATGAAAACCGATGAGGGAACCCCTCAGATGAAGAAAATCGCACTCCATGTGCGCAAGGGGGCGATGTCTTATCTGCGTCAACAGTACAAGATTGTGGGAATCGTTTTTCTGGTTCTCGTGGCTTTGTTCTCGATTATGGCGTTTGGTTTCGGGGTTCAAAACAAGTGGGTCCCCATTGCGTTCCTTACGGGAGGTTTCTTCTCGGGTCTGTCGGGCTATCTGGGTATGAAGACGGCCACCTATGCGTCGGCCCGTACGGCCAATGCCGCCCGCACCTCGTTGAATAGCGGTTTGCGCATCGCCTTCCGGAGCGGTGCGGTGATGGGACTCGTGGTGGTAGGTCTGGGTCTGCTCGACATCTCGTTCTGGTATCTGCTGCTCAATGCCGTGATTCCGGACGAGGCGCTGAATCCGGCCCATAAACTCTGTGTGATTACGACCACGATGCTTACCTTCGGCATGGGTGCTTCGACGCAGGCGCTCTTTGCCCGTGTGGGCGGTGGTATCTACACCAAGGCTGCCGACGTGGGTGCCGACCTCGTGGGTAAGGTTGAGGCCGGTATTCCCGAGGACGATCCCCGCAACCCGGCAACGATTGCCGATAACGTGGGCGACAACGTGGGCGATGTGGCCGGTATGGGTGCCGACTTGTACGAGTCGTATTGCGGTTCGATTCTGGCTACTTCGGCGCTGGGTGCCGCAGCCTTTATGGGTATCGGCGAGACCGAGATGCAGATGAAGGCGGTGATTGCCCCCATGTTGATTGCCGCCGTGGGTATTCTGCTCTCGATTATCGGTATCTTCTCGGTGCGTACGCGCGAAGATGCCAAGATGAAAGACCTGTTGAAATCGCTTTCGTTCGGTACCAACCTCAGTTCGGTACTGATTGTCATAGCCACCTTCGTGATTCTGTGGGCCTTGCAGATTCAGAATTGGGCCCTCATAGGCGGCTCGGTGGTGGTAGGTCTGTTGGTCGGTATCATTATCGGTCGCAGTACCGAGTATTATACCTCGCAATCCTATCGTCCCACCCAACGGCTGTCGGAGAGTGGTAAGACGGGTCCGGCTACGGTTATCATCTCGGGTATCGGTCTGGGTATGATTTCGACGGCAGTCCCCGTGATTGCGGTAGTAGCCGGTATCATTCTCTCCTACCTGTTCGCATCGGGATTCGATTTGGGCAACGTCACTCTCGGGCTCTACGGTATCGGTATCGCTGCCGTGGGTATGCTCTCGACCCTGGGCATCACGCTGGCCACCGATGCCTACGGACCTATTGCCGACAATGCCGGTGGTAATGCCGAGATGAGCGGCTTGGGCGAGGAGGTGCGCAAGAGAACCGATGCCCTCGATTCGCTGGGTAACACGACAGCTGCTACGGGTAAAGGTTTTGCTATCGGTTCGGCCGCTCTTACCGGTCTGGCCCTGCTGGCCTCGTATATGGAAGAGATTCGTATCGGTCTGACTCGTATCGGCGAGACGGTACTCGAATTTGCCGACGGTACTACCGTGATGATCAGTGAGGCTTCGTTTACCGATTTCATGCGCTACTACGATATTACGCTTATGAATCCCAAGGTACTCTCGGGTATGTTCATCGGCTCGATGATGGCCTTCCTCTTCTGCGGTTTGACGATGAATGCCGTGGGACGTGCCGCCGCTCACATGGTCGAGGAGGTGCGTCGCCAGTTCCGCGAAATCAAAGGTATCCTCACCGGCGAGGCTGAGCCCGACTACGAACGTTGCGTGGCTATCTCGACCCAGGGAGCCCAGCGCGAAATGGTCGTTCCGTCGCTGCTGGCCATCGTTGCTCCCATCGTGACAGGCCTGATATTCGGTGTGTCGGGTGTGGTTGGTCTGCTTATCGGCGGACTGAGCGCCGGATTCGTGCTGGCTATCTTCATGGCCAATGCCGGCGGTGCTTGGGACAACGCCAAGAAATATGTCGAGGAGGGTAACTTCGGCGGCAAGCACAGCGAGGTGCACAAGGCCACCGTTGTGGGCGATACCGTGGGCGACCCCTTCAAGGATACGTCGGGCCCGAGCCTGAATATCCTGATTAAGCTGATGAGCATGGTTGCCATCGTTATGGCCGGATTGACCGTGGCTTGGAGCCTGCTGTAACCGATCGATATAAGGTAAAGCATAAGAATAAGGCCGCTTCGCTGATGCGAGGCGGCTTTTGTTTTTTTGCAGGTTAAGATGTCGGCCGGGTTCGTGCAATATGGTGCATTCGGGTATGAACCAACGGGAGCAGCCGGTTGTTATAGGGGCAGTTTTAATTCTAAAAAAGAGAACTATGGCAAAAGAAAGTGTCGCTATTTTGAAAGGAAAAATCGATGTGGTCGAGGTGCTCGCCGAGTTGAATGCCGCCTTGTCGGAAGAGTGGTTGGCATTTTATCAATATTGGGTAGGTGCCCTGGTGGTAAAAGGTGCAATGCGCAGCGATGTGCAGCGCGAGTTTGAGGAGCATGCCCTGGAAGAGTTCGAGCATGCCAAACTGTTGGCCGACCGCATTGTCGAGCTTGAAGGTATGCCGGTACTCGACCCCAAGCAGTGGTTCGAACAGGCCCAGTGCCCCTATACGGCCCCTACCGATACCGATGTGGTGACGTTGCTGCGTCAGAATGTGGCCTCCGAACGTTGTGCGATTCTCCGTTACCAGAAGATTGCTGCCTTGACCGATGGCAAGGATTTCACCACCAGCGATATGGCTAAACATATCCTGGCCGAGGAGGAGGACCACGAGCAGGATTTGCAGGACTATCTGGACGACATTGCCCACATGAAGAGCTATGTGTCGCAAAAGTAGCGCTTCACGGTTGAGTTGGTAAAAAAAGGCGGCAGGGCCCCGGGTATCGGGGCTCTGCCGCTGTGTTATTGTGTTATTTAGCCGGTTCGTTTCCGGGCTGTTATCCTTGCGGGGCGTTTGTCGCCGGCCTGCTTTGAGGTTGAGCCGCCTGTGCCTGTGCCTGCATTTGTTCCGTCTGGCTCTGTTTGAGCGATTGCAGCAATTTGTCGGCAAAGGGGAAGGCCCCGTTTTGCAGCAACATTTCGAGCGAAATCTTCCCGCCGCGGAACAGCTCCATGAGAAATTCGTTCGAGGCCATACGCAGGGCCGGTGTCGACAGCGTCTCGGCAATGGAGAGGTCGAACTCGGTGTTGCGCACCTCTTCGGGCGTGTAGGTCGAGGCATCTTTGCCGCAGCTGTTCCCGGCGATGGTGCGGTAGCGCGAGTCGGTATAGAACTGCTGGATTGTCTTCATGATCTTGATGTCGCGGTCCTCGCGGAAGGTCTTGAACGACTCGAAGAGGTCGAGCAGGTTGGTCGACGAGTATTGTATCTGCTGCGAGTAGAGCGAGGAGGGAGTCCCCGCCGGAGCAGCCTTCCCCTGCATGGCCCCGTGTACCCCCGAGATGTCCTCGAACAGTCGCATTTGCAGGGAGAGCATTTCGTAGGCTCCCACCTGGGTGGCGTTGACGGCAATCTGCTGGGGCATGGGCGACCCGGGTCGGGGACGGAACAGAATGATGCCGTTGTACTTGGTCCACTCGTCGGCAATATCGTCGATGGTCATGCCGTCGGGAATCTGGTCCTCGGGGAAGAGCAGCACCCCTTTGGCACTCGACCCCATGATAAAGTCGATCATGGTGATGAGCCGGTTGATGTATCGCTGCTGGTCGATGACGTCCTCGACAAAGGCGTGAACCTCGCCGTCGATGAGCGGGTAGAGTTTGAACACATAGGGGTGTTCGCCGTGCCAATAGGGGGTATCGCCCTCGTCCAGCAGGTCGCCCAGCGGCGAGAAGAATCGATAGCGCCAGGTTTGTGTGACGCCCCATTCGGTTTCGATGAGGGCGACGGCCTCGTCGGGTATGCCCGCTTGCCGGGCCGCTTGTCGTCGGGCCTTATTCTCCTTCTCCACTGCTTCGGCCTCCGATACCGGCAGGTTGTAGTATTCGCCCGACCGGAAATCGTGGCAGTTCAGTATCTCCTGACTTTCGAGTTTCCACACCTCGATGACCCGGCACAGGTCGGGTGAAGAGGGCATGTAGAAGTCGAGTCGGTCGATGGCCCGGGTGGTGAGGTTCTCGAAGTTGTGGCGCACGGTATCGTTGTCGGCCTCGGTATAGATTTGACGCAACTGTACGGCACGCTCGCGAGAACCGAACGAGAATCGCGATATGACCTCGGCAATGGGCATGTCGTGCAGCTCGCCGATGAGGGTGCAATCCCAGTGCCGGCTATCCTCCATGGCATTGAAGAAGATGCGGTTGGGATTTACCTCGTCGACCCATACGTCGCTCTTGCCCCGGCGGAATCCGTAGCCTATCTTCTGGAAGCAGATGCCCGAGATGAGAAACTCCTCCATCGTGCGGCTGTCGAGCTCTTGCAGACGGTTGTGCTGGTAGGCATACTGCACGGCGGCGCTCATCAGTTCGCCCAAGTTCTGCTCCTCGCGGTCGCGGGCCACGCACACGGGTTGGGTCTGGTTGTTGCGGAATTGTCCCAGTACGGACTTGACCATTTGCCTGATGAGGTTGTTTTTCAATGGCACCTTTCCCTGTTGCCGAATATACTCCTCCTCGCTCATGACCCGGCCGTCGGGTAGTTTTATCAGGTCGTTCCACTGTTTGCCATAGGTGTAGTTGCGGTTCCGTTTCCGCTTGTGGCGGAAGGGGTCAATCTCCTCCCACGCCTTTTGAGCCTGTAAAAGTACGGGGTAGTGCGACCGCTCGATTTCCTTCCCCTTTTTAGACAAGCCTTTCGGTCCCGTTGACCGGGCCTTGTACGAATCATTTGCCATAGTCTCTCTGGTTTTTAAGTTTGGTGCAAAGAAAGGAGGGGGCGGCTGCTTTTTTATGGCAGCTTTATACAATCGATGGGACAGGGTGGCTTGTGTAAAAGAAAGTAAAAAAATAAATCTGTTTATAGTAGGAATTCGATTTTTTAATGCCTACATTTGTTTTTAATCTGTATGCGAGCGGCTGTGCTTTATTGAAAGAACAGTTCGTGGTTCTCCGCGCAGACTGGAAAAATGAAAAACACCCTTTGGAGAACCGGGTATAAAAAGTTGGAGATTATGAAAAAGATTTTGCTGACGATGGTTGCTGCTGTCGTGTGTGTGAGCGGAGCTTTTGCTCAGTTGTCGATGGGTCCCAAAGTGGGACTTAACGTGAGTTCTGTGACGGGCGACGGTACCAAATACCGAGCCGGTGTAAATGTGGGTATCTTCGGGAACTATCGCATCAACCGCTTGTTTGCCATTCAACCCGAGTTCCTTTATTCGATGCAGGGAGCTGCTTTTGATGATGTGACTATTCTTTCGCAGACGTTGAAATCGAACTACACATCGCACTATATCGATATCCCGGTGCTGTTGAAAGTCTATCCGTGGAAGGGCCTGAATGTGCAGGTAGGTCCGCAATTTGGGTTCTGTGTCGATGACGAGTATAAGTTGAAAGTGAATGACGAGGAGATTTCGTCCAAGGATCTTGAACAGTATGGCTATGACACCAAGGCTCGTACGTTCGATTTTGCCATTGCCCTGGGATTGGGATATGAATTTGATTTCGGCATGACCATCGATGCCCGTTACAATTTTGGCTTGACCAACATTTATGAAGAGGGCGATGGGAAAAACACCATGTTCATGCTGTCGCTTGGGTATAAGTTCGACTTCTGATTATCCCGGCATAGTCAAAATATAAAGGGGAGCGCATCACACATGCGCTCCTCTTCTTTTTATGAATCGGGGTGATAAGTCGTCGTTTCCCTTGCTATGCCTGTGTGGATTCCCGCCGAGCTATTTCCTCGTCGATACGGGCCAGTTTTTCGTCGAGTGGCAGGAAGGCATCGAGCCAGAATATGGAGAATCCCCGGCGTTCCATGCCTCTGAACCAGGTCATCTGCCGCTTGGCAAACTGGTGTATGGCGATTTCGAGGAGCGATACCATCTGGTCGTAGGTGGTGCGTCCGATGAGGTATTCGGTAATGTATTTGTATTCCAGCCCGTAGTAGATGAGCGATTCGGGGTCGATACCCTGGTCGAGCAGCCCTTGTACCTCGGCCACCATGCCTTGGTCGAGCCGGTCGTGCAGCCGCTGGGTGATGCGGGCCCGACGGCTTTCCCGGTCGATGTTCACCCCCACGACGAGGGCATTCTTCACGGGGTGCGGTTCCAGCATCTCGGGTTTCTGCCGGGAGTAGTACTCGGCAATTTCGATAGCCCGGATAGCCCGTTTACAAGTATCGGTATCGGTTTGGTTGTGCAGCGTTTTGTACGATTGGAGTATCGCTTCGAGTTCGGGCAACGTTTTGTCGGCCAGGCTTTGGCGTAACTCCGGGTTCTCCGGTACGGGGGGCAGGGCATAGCCTTTGAGCACCGCCTCGATATAGAGTCCCGTACCGCCGCACAGGATAGGAGTCTTGCCGCGAGCCACAATATCGTCGTAGGCTTGGTGGTAGTCCCGGATATACTCGAAGAGATTGTATTTGTATCCCGGGGGACAGATGTCGATGAGGTGATAGGGAATTTGTTTCCCTTCATAGGTGTATTCGGCCAGGTCCTTCCCCGTGCCTATATCCATCGAGCGGTATATCTGCCGGGAGTCGGCACTGATGATTTCGGTGTCGAGGTGGGCGGCCAAGGCCACGGCCAGAGTCGTTTTCCCCGAGGCTGTGGGGCCCAGTATGGTAATCAGGTCAAGCATCACGGTTGTTTGAAGAATCTTTTTGGGAGAAGAGTTTTCGTATCCAGGTGTCTATCCGATAGAGCAGATGGTCTTCGTTGTGGCGGCTCACGTAAAGCCATATCGGGTCGTCAAAGACAATATTCATTTGATCGATACGATGCAGCGAAAAAGCCGGTTTGTAGCCCCGTATCGCATATCGCCTTTTCCCGTTGCTGTGGTAGGTCCGGGCCGTATCGACAATGGTGTAGAGGCGGGCATAAAGTTCTTTGAAGAGGGGGTGTAGCTTGTCGCTGTGGAACAGATGGGCAATTTCGTTGACCGTGTACCAGCGTCCCGGGTAACGGTTGAGTTTTGACAGACTGTCGTGAGGCAGGAACAGGATATAGTGCCCGATTTGTTGCCAGGGCTTTTGGGCTATCGTGGTGCAGACATGCCGCAGGTCGGGATTCTCGATTCCCAATTCGTCCCTTACGATTTGCCGGGCTTTTTGAGATTCCTCTCCCAAGGTGGTACAATAGGTGGTGCGATGGTGTATGGGCAGGTCTAACCCGGCGTAGTAGTTGAATTTATTCCTGTCCCCATTGTTTTCGGTAAGAAAGATTTTCTCGTCGCCGATGACCATAATGCGAATCTCGGTGAAGAAAAACTCCATGAAATCCAGCTCTTTGTCTGATTGAGTGCTGTGGTATTTACTTTTCTTCTCATACTTTTCGATGAGATGCTGAATGAGCAGGCGGCGAATAGACTCGAATAGGATAATGGCTAAACCCAGTCCCGCCGGGAAATAGAAGTAGAAGTAGGTCCCGGCCCGGCTCTCTATGTCGATGCCGTAGAGGAATAGTCCCCACGACAATCCTGCGGAGAGCAGGGCTCCCGTTAAGACGAGCCGCACGATATAATGGGCCTCGTATTGGCTGAAATCGCCCAGGATATATTGCTCTTGCATGATGCCTCGTCGCATCTTGTACTCGTAGCAGGAATGGGGTCTGATATCGTGTTTTTCAAACAGATAGGAGAGTAGGGCTATGCAGGGAGCCTCGAAAAGAATGAGAGGGCTCTGCATCATGCCTGTTTGATATAAAATGCTCCGTATCAGCCCACTCAGCAGCATGGCCCAGCCGGTAATCCACCCGATGATGCCACACCGCTTGAATAGGTAGATGTAGAAATATGAAAAAACAATCCACCCGCCCCCCAAGATAATGGAGGCAATTAAAATTGCCTTTTCATCGAGGAAAGGGGATAGCCCCCACATGAGGATAGCCGGCAACAACCCCAACGAGTAGATGTCGCTCCAGCGCATGTTGTATTTTCTTTTCTGTGCCATGAAGGGGCTTTTGTTCGTTTTATTTCAGCTTGTCGGAAAAGAAATTGCACACCCGGGTGTAGAGGTGATGGCGAGTGTTGCAGCCGCGTATGTGATGATCCTTGTTGGTATAGATTTGTGAATCGAACTGGATACCGGCCTCAACCAGAGCCGCTGAATATTGCAACGTGTTGAGATAGTGTACATTGTCGTCGGCCGTCCCCGATACGATGAGCAGGCTCCCTTTCAGGTTGGCCGCATGGGTGATGGGGGCCGACTGACGATAGCCGTCGCCGTTTTCCTGTGGCGTGCGCATGAATCGTTCGCTGTAAATCGTGTCGTAGTAGCGCCAGTCGGTCACTGGGGCTATGGCTACTCCGGCCCGGTAGATGCCGTTGCCGGTCGACATGGCCATGAGGGTTTCGTAACCTCCGTAACTCCACCCGTAGATGCCTATGCGATTCCCGTCGACGTAGGGTAGGGTGCTCATGTATTCGGCACCGGCTACCTGGTCTTCGGTCTCATATTTTCCCAGTTGCATATAGACGGCTGTCTCGTAGGCCCTACTGCGTCCGCCGGTTCCCCGGCCGTCGACACAGGCCACGA
Organism: Barnesiella viscericola DSM 18177; assembly: GCF_000512915.1. GTDB lineage: Bacteria > Bacteroidota > Bacteroidia > Bacteroidales > Barnesiellaceae > Barnesiella > Barnesiella viscericola. The sequence goes on along the minus strand of NZ_CP007034.1, from coordinate 1,144,991 downwards.
TGAAACCCTGGTTGGCCAGGTAATACTCCCAGTCAACTTTCCAGTTGTCGAGAACCGACTGCGAACCGGGACCGCTGTATTGCGACATTACCACCGGGTAGCGCTTCGAGGGGTCGAAGTTTGCCGGTTTCAAGATATAGCCGTTCATCAGGTCGCCCGCCGCGTTGGCACAGGTGAAAAATTCTTTTTGGGGCAGGCCGCTTTGAGCAGCCAGTGCTTTCAGCGAGGCATTGTCTTCGAGCGTGCGCAAGGTCTTGCCCCGGGCATCGCACACGGTCACTACGAGCGGTTCGTCAACACTGCTGTATCGGTTGATGAAATAGGTGCACGAGGGGTTGAACTCGGCGGTGTTGGTCCCCTTCAAGGTCGACAGCTTGGTCTCTACCCCCTTGGCATTCATCTTGTAGATGGCTTTGTAGAGAGCCCCCTCCTGATTCGACTCGTAGAAGTAGGAGCCGCTTTGGGCGTCGTAGCCCAGGAAGTTCGATACGTTCCATTCGCCCCGGGTGATTTGCCGGGCCAGCGTACCGTTGTAGTTGTAGCGGTATAGGTGCTGGTAGCCGCTACGGCAGCTGGCGATGATGAAGAAATCGGGGTAGAAGGCGATGTTGTCCAGTATTGGTTCATCAATCCAGGCCTTGTCGGTCTCGCGCAGCAGCAGTTTCGATACCCCCGATTTGGGGTTGACCGTGTAGATGTCCATCTGGTTTTGCGTGCGGTTGAGCGAGACAACCGCCAGACGGTTGGGGTCGGGGGTGAACTGGATGCGCGGGATATAGCTGTCGGCCGTGAGTGGCAGGTTCATCTTTTTCAGTGCCCGCGTGTCGACCGTGTAGGAGAATACCGATACCTGCGAGTTGGTCTCGCCCGCTACGGGGTATTTGTAGGCAAAGCTGCCCGGGTAGAACCGGTATTCGGGGAGGGCGGGACAATAACCCTCGTAGAGTTGGAAGGAGTATAGCGGCACCTGGCTTTCGTCGAATTTGACAAAGGCCAGCGTAGCATCGTCGGGCGACCATTGCAGGGTCGAGGTCATGGCAAACTCCTCCTCGTAAACCCAGTCGGGAGCCCCGTTGATAATCTTGTTTTGCTCGCCGTCGCGGGTCACGGCCACCTCGGTGCCGTAGTCGAGTTTCTTGATGTAGATGTTGTTGTCGCGCACGAAGGCCACCATGCGGCCGTTGGGCGAGTAGACCGCCACTTGCTGCTTGCCTCCCTCGGAGAGCGGTTTCAGCAGGTTGCGTCGAATTTCAAAGGTATAGTAGTTGGCTTTGAACGAGCGGCGGTATATCGGTTCCGAGTCGGCATAGATAAGCAGGTGCTTTTCGTCGGGACTGAGCGAAAATCCGTCGAAACTTTTCAAGTCGCATTCGCGGGCCGTCTTCACGTCGAAGAGCGTGTCGACCTCGTAGCCCGTGCGGTATTCACATTTCACGATACGGGTATTTCCGTTGGTCGCTGCATAGTAGTGAACTCCGTCGGTCGAAGGATAAGTCTCGGCCACGTCCTGAGGCAGAAACTTTCCCGATGTAATATCTTCCAGGGTAAAGGCCCGGGCCGGGAATACGAACAGCGCAATGGCGCACAGAATGGTAAAGGTTATTTTTTTCATTGCAAAATAGTGATAAATTCATAACTCCATCGATCGGCTCCATGAAACCAAACGGGTTCCAAACACGGTGTCTGAGGGTTGCCGACCTTTTTCTTATCACAAAAGTAGAAAAAATACAATAAAGAAAAAGATATATATAAAGATTAACAACTTTCCCCGTGATTTGTTCGGGCGTTTTACCGGTATTTCATTTTTTTTGAGTGAAAGACCGGCAAAAACAAAAGAGCTATATTTCCCCGATTCCCGATAAATTGTTAAGTTTGCAATCGCATAGCGGGAGGGCAGAGAGCAGTGTCCGGGACCGAGGCGAGAGGAAGTTCCGGGGCGCTATCCGGCCCAGCCCTGAAAATTGTGATAAAGATAAATCTCTATGATAGAATATATTACCGGCGAGGTGACCGAGCTCACTCCCGCCACGGCAGTGGTCGAGTGCATGGGTATAGGCTACCTGCTCAACATTTCGCTCAACACCTATTCGAGTCTGGCCAAGGGGAAATCGACCCGGCTCTATGTCTACGAAGCCATTCGCGAAGATGCCTATCAGCTTTACGGTTTTGGCGACCGTCACGAGCGGGAGCTGTTTGTGGCGCTCATCTCGGTTTCGGGGGTGGGGCCCAACACGGCGCGCATGATTCTGTCGTCGCTCAATCCCGCCGAATTGGAGCAGGCCATCGCCTCCGAAAATCTGAACCTGTTGAAATCGGTCAAGGGAATCGGGGCGAAAACGGCACAACGTGTAATTGTTGACTTGAAAGATAAAATAAAACCTACCGACAATCCGTTAGTAATAAGTACGCCCGCAGCCTCCGAGGTTTACGAGGAAGCCGTGGCCGCGTTGGTGATGCTTGGATTTTCGCAGCCCCAGTCGCAAAAGGCGGTTCAAAAGCTGTTGCGCGAGACCCCGTCGATGCGGGTCGAGGAGGTGATCAAACAGGCTCTGAAAATGCTCTGATACCGACGCGTTGCCCTTTCGCCCGAAAGGTGTGCGGAATCATGTACAGGAGTATCGAATGAGAAGACGGATAAGGATTGGAACGATAGTGGCATTGGTAGTGAGCGGATTAGGTTTCTATTCCGCTTTTGCTGCTATGCAGGCACCCGATCCGCAGAACGCTCCGTCCAATCGTCCGGCCCCGCAAGCCGGTGAGCCTGCCCAGCCGGCGACCGACTCCATTCCCATGCGTTTCCCGGTAGCCAAAACGGTGCCCGAGTCGTATGACGAAATCGAGCAGAAGGCTCCGGTCGACTTGAAGAACCCCTCGAACCTCAAAACCGAGGTGGAGTATGACCCCGAGACCAACTGTTACGTGATTCATACCCGGGTGGCCGGTGTCGATGTGGCTACGCCCTTCATGCTCTCGGCCGAAGAGTACAACGACTATACGCTGCGCAAGACGATGCAGCAGTATTACCGGGAGCGCAATGCCAAGGATTTTGCCGAGAAAAACAAGTCGGAGTTCAACTTCCTCGATATGAACTTCTCGCTCGGGCCCCTCGAAAAGGTCTTTGGTCCCGGTGGTGTGCAACTCACTACCCAGGGCTCCATCGAGCTGAACATGGGGTTGAAATACAACAAGCTCGACAACCCGGCCCTGCCGATGAGCTCCCGCAAGAAAACCTATTTCGACTTTGACGAAAAGATACAGGCCTCGGTCACGGCCAAGGTGGGCGACAAGATGTCGTTCAACATGAACTACAATACCGATGCCACTTTCGACTTCGACTCCAAGAACCTCAAACTGCAATACGAGGGCAAGGAGGACGAAATCATCAAGAACATCGAGGCCGGTAACGTGAGCATGACTACCGGGTCGTCGCTCATACGAGGCAGCACGGCCCTGTTTGGTATCAAGACCACCATGCAGTTCGGCAAGCTCACCGCTACGGCCCTCATCTCGCAACAGCAGTCCGAGTCGAAGACCGTCAATGCCAGCGGTGGAGCCCAAACCACACCTTTCGAGATTCGGGCCGATGCCTACGACGAGAACCGCCACTTTTTCCTGGCTCATTTCTTCCGGGACAACTACGACAAGTTTGCCTCCAAACTACCCTATGTATCGTCGGGGGTGAGCATCAACCGCATCGAGGTGTGGATTACCAACAAGCAGGGTAATTACGAAGAGGCTCGTAACATCGTGGGATTCATGGATTTGGCCGAAAATACCCACATCGGCAATTCGCACTGGATTTCGACCACGACACAGCCCAACCCCATGAATAACGCCAATACTCTCTATGCCGAGATTAAGGACGGTTATCCCGATGCCCGCAACATCAACCTGGTGACTCAGGCGCTGGAACCCCTCTCGGCCTTTGGCATCGACGGCGGTCAGGACTATGTGAAGATTGAGAGTGCCCGCAAGCTCTCCTCGTCGGAGTACACCCTGAACGAACAGCTGGGCTACATCTCGTTGAAGAGCAAGCTGAATGCCGACGAGATGCTGGCCGTGGCTTATGAATATACCTACAACGGGCAGGTCTATCAGGTGGGCGAGTTCTCGGGCGATGTGACCGATACCGACCAGTGCCTCTTTCTGAAAATGTTGAAGGGCTCGACCGTAACCACTTCGCTCCCCATCTGGGACCTGATGATGAAAAACGTCTATTCGCTCGGGGCCTATCAGGTGCAGCAAGACAAGTTCCGCCTCTACATCAAGTATCAGAGCGACTCCACCGGCGTGGCCGTCAACAACATTCCCGAGGGGAATATCGCCAACAAGACCCTCTTGCAGGTGATGAACCTCGACCGACTGGACGCCAACCAGACCGAGTATTCCGACGGTATTTTCGACTACATCGAGGGGTACACCATTCAGTCGTCGAACGGCCGCATCATCTTCCCCGTCATCGAGCCCTTCGGCAGTCACCTGGCCGATCAGATAGGCAATGCCGCCATCGCCGAGAAATATGTCTACCAGGAGCTTTACGATTCGACACTCACCATCGCCCAGCAGGTCTCCGAGAAGAACAAGTTTATCATGACCGGTGAGTACAAGGCCTCGTCGGGCGCCGAAATCAGCCTGAACGCCATGAACGTGCCCCGCGGTTCGGTGGTGGTCACGGCCGGCGGTATGACACTGGTCGAGAACTCCGACTACATTGTCGACTACGCCATGGGTGTCGTCACCATCTTGAACCAGAGCATTATCGAGTCGGGAACCCCCATCAGCGTGTCGCTCGAGAACCAGTCGATGTTCAACATGCAGCGCAAGACCATGTTGGGTCTCGACCTCAACTACGCCTTCACCAAGGATTTCAATATAGGAGCCACCATCATGCACCTCTCTGAAAAACCGCTTACCGAGAAGGTGAGCATGGGCGACGAGGTGCTCAACAACACCCTGTGGGGGGTGAACCTGTCGTACAACACCAGTTTCTTGTGGCTCACCAACTGGCTCAACAAGATTCCCACCGTCAACGCCACGGCCCCCTCGACGCTGGCCCTGACGGCCGAGTTTGCCCAACTGGTGCCGCACCAGTCCAAGACCGGCAGTTCGCAGGGAACCTCCTATATCGACGACTTTGAGTCGACCCAAACGGGCCTCGACCTCAAATCGCCCTACTCGTGGACGCTGGCTTCCACACCCTACGACCCCTCTTCCGACGCCCTCTTCCCCGAGGCCCGCTACTCCAACGACGTGCGCTATGGGCAGAACCGGGCTCTGATGTCGTGGTACTACATCGACCGCATGTTCACGCAGAAGAACTCCAACCTCATACCCGCCCACCTGAAAAACGATCTGGACCAACTTTCCAACCCCTATGTGCGCGAGGTGAGCGTGCGCGAAATCTTCCCCAACAAGGAGATTAACTACGGTGAGTCGACCACGCAGCAGACGCTCAATCTTTCGTTCTATCCGCAGGAGCGTGGCCCCTATAACCTCGATGCCGACAATATCGACGAGGAGGGGCGGTTGCTCAATCCCGAGAAACGGTGGGGTGGTATCATGCGCAAGATGGACTACACCGACTTCGAGTCGTCCAACATCGAGTATATCCAGTTCTGGCTCATGGACCCCTTCCTCGACGAAAACCAGACCAACCACAAGGGAGGTGACCTCTACTTCAACCTGGGCGAGGTGTCGGAAGATATTCTCAAAGACGGTATGAAATCGTTCGAGAACGGTCTGCCCATCGACGGCGATACGACACAGATAGCTACTACGGCGTGGGGCAAGGTCTCCAAGCGGCAGTCGCTCACCTATGCCTTCGACAACACCAGTGGTGCGCGGGGACTGCAAGATGTGGGCCTTGACGGATTGACCAACGACGAGGAGTATGGATTCTCGTCGTACAAGGATTTCCTGGCCAAGTTGGAGACGAAACTGTCGCCGGCCGTGGTCGAGGCCATGCGGCAAGACCAGTTCTCGCCCTTCAACGACCCGGCGAGCGACAACTATCATTTCTATCGCGGGCACGACTATGACGATGCTGAGACCTCGATTCTCGACCGGTACAAACACTACAACGGCACCGAGGGCAACTCGCGTTCGACCGAGGAGGTCGACGACTCCTACTACCAGTCGGCCAAGAGTGTACCCGATGTTGAGGACATCAACCAGGACAACACCCTCAACGAGTATGAACGCTATTACCAATACCGCATATCGCTCTGCCCCGACAGTCTGGTAGTGGGCAAGAACTACATCACCGACAAGCGCGAGACCACCGTCCCCCTGCGCAACGGGCAGGAGGGGCGTGCCGTGTGGTACCAGTTCAAGGTGCCTCTGGCACAACCGCAAAAAAAGGTTGGTTCGATTCAGGATTTCAAGACAATCCGCTTTATCCGCATGTTCATGACCGGCTTCGAGGTCGAGACCCATCTGCGATTTGCCACCCTCGAACTGGTGCGGGGTGAGTGGCGCACCTACGACTATGCGGTAGATAAGTCCACCAATACACCGGCGCAGGGCAATCTAGACGTCTCGGTAGTCAATATCGAGGAGAATGCCGGTCAGGAACCTGTGAACTATGTATTGCCGCCGGGAGTAACCCGTATCATCGACCCGGGACAATCGCAGATTACCCAGCTCAATGAGCAGGCCATGTCGTTGAAGGTGACCGACCTACCCACCGGTGAGGGACGTGCCGTCTATAAAAACAGCGGTATGGACATGCGCACCTACAAGCGGTTGCAGATGTTTGTCCATGCCGAGAAGCTCATCGACGATGTCACCAACCTGCGCGATGGCGACGTGTCGGTATTCCTGCGGTTGGGCTCCGACAGCAAATCCAATTACTATGAGTACGAGATACCCCTTTCGCTGACCGAGCCGGGCAATTACAACACCTACAATACACAGGACCAGGAGGCTGTGTGGCCTTCGTCCAACATGTTCGATTTCCCGCTGTCGGTCTTCACCGACTTGAAGTTGGAGCGCAATGCCAAGAAGCGGCAGGACAATTCGGGTGTGACCTATCAGACCCGCTACTCCATCTATGACCCCGAGAAGACCCAGAACAAGGTAACCATTGTGGGTAATCCCTCGTTGAGCGATGTACGCACGATGATGATTGGGGTGCGCAACAACTCCAATGCCACCAAGTCCATCACGATTTGGGTGAACGAGATGCGGCTCACCGACTTTGACCAGTCGGGTGGTTGGGCCGCCAAGGCCAATCTGAATCTGGGCCTCTCCGACATTGCCACGCTCAATGTGGCCGGCCATGTCGAGACCGTGGGTTTCGGTGGTATCGACCAGAGTCTGACCGAGCGCCGGCTCGACGACTACTACCAGTACAATATCGCCACGATGGTCGAATTGGGTCGTTTCCTGCCCGAGAAGATCAAACTCAAAGCCCCGTTGTTCTACTCGCTCACCGAGCAGCGCACCTCGCCCAAGTACAACCCGCTCGACCAGGATATTCTGCTCAAAGATGCCTTGGAGAATGCGGGCAGCAAAGCCGAGCGCGACTCGATAAACCAGTCCTCGGTTGAGCGGTCTACCGTCGAGAGCCTCAGTCTCTCGGGGGTGATGTTCGATGTACGCAGCAAGAATCCCATGCCCTACGACCCGGCCAACTTCTCGCTGAGCTACTCCTACAACCGGCAGTCCAACCAGGACCCCACGACCGAATATGAAAACACCTACGACTATCGGGGCAGCTTCACCTACTCCTATACTCCCTTTGTCAAACCCTTCATTCCCTTCAAGGGGATAAAGAGCAAGTCGAAGCATCTCAAATTCTTGAAAGAGTGGGAGTTCAACTATCTGCCCAGCAACATCGCCTTCAATACCAACATGTCGCGTTACTACTACGAGCAGCAGATACGCGACGTGAGCGGGTCGGGTGGTATGGCGCTGCCCGTGAGTGTGAGCAAGAGTTTCCTGTGGGACCGTCAGTTCTCGCTCTCGTGGAACCTCACCAAGTCGTTGAACTTCTCGCTCCAAACGATGACCAATGCCCATATCGAGGAGCCCGTGGGGGCTGTCAATAAAGAGCTCTTCCCCGACGAGTATCGGGCGTGGAAGGATACCGTGATGTCCAGCATCAAGAATCTGGGTACCCCCTGGAATTACAACCAGACCTTCAACGCTTCGTACACCGCTCCGTTCAGTAAGATACCCGCGCTCGACTACCTCACGTTTACGGCCAAGTACAACGCCACCTATACGTGGGATCGCGGTGCTCAGATTTCGAGCGACATCGAGTTGGGCAACACCGTCAACAATCAAGGGCAGATGAGCCTCGACGGCCGCTTCAACTTCGAGCAACTTTACAACAAGTCAAAATACCTGCAAAAGATAAACCGCCGTTTCTCGTCGAGCAACCGGTCAATGACTACCAAGAAGAAGGAGCGCAAGTTCGAGCGCACCATCATGTTGCGCGAGGACACCACGGTGACCTTGCGGCACAACCTCAACAACAAGAAGGTGAAGGTAGTAGCCCGTAATGATGCCGGCAAGCGGGTAGTCGTGCGCACCAAAGTCATCGATGCCAACAGCGTGATGATTCTCGACCGGGGTACCCAGCGTCTCAACATCGTGATTACGCCCGGCAAGGAGAAGCCCAACTTCTGGAAAGAGGCTGCCGAGTATTCGTTGCGCGGGTTGATGATGGTGCGCAATGCCAGTGTGCGTTACCGCAAAACCAACACCACCTCGTTGCCTCTCTTCTCGCCCAACATCGGCGACATCTTCGGGCAGTCCACCTCCTACGGACCCATGTCGCCCGGTCTCGACTTTGCCTTCGGGTTTACCGATGAGAGCTATGTTTATCGGGCCAAGGAGCGCGGCTGGCTGTTGTGCGACTCGACCCAGATCAGTCCGGCCGTAATCGGGCGCACCGAGGAGTTCAATATCGAAGTTGCTCTCGAACCCATACGCGGGTTGAAGATCAACCTCACCGGTAACCGCACCGACACGCGCAGCTCGCAGATGCAGTTCATGTATGCCGATATGCCCACGACCCGGGGCGGTAGCTACACCAAGACGCACATCGCCTTGAAGACCGCCTTCCGCAGCAGTTCGTCGAAAGACGGTTATGCTTCAAAGGCCTTTAACGAGTTCCTCAAAAACCGCGAAATCATAGCCGCCCGCCTCGAAGCGCAGTATGCCTCGTTGGGCAACTATCCCAACAAAGGCTTCATCTCGTCGACCAGTTTGGCCGGTACGCCCTACAACTCGGCCAACGGCGGGGTAAACCGCAGCTCGGCCGATGTGATGATACCCGCCTTCCTGGCAGCCTATTCGGGTATCGATGCCAACAAGGTGGGGCTGTCGCCCTTCCCCTCGCTGGCGGCAATCCTGCCCAACTGGCGCATCACCTACGACGGACTCATGCAGATACCGTTGATCAAGAAACATTTCAAGGCATTCACCCTGTCGCATACCTACCAGTGTACCTACTCGGTGGGCTCCTTCTCGTCCTATCTGAACTGGGTGAGCTCCGACGGCGATTTCGGATTCATTCGCGACGAGTTGTCGGGTAACCCCATACCCTCGTCGCCCTACGACATCTCGTCGGTGATGATTACCGAGAAGTTTGCCCCCCTTATCGGGCTTTCGGTCACGTTGAAGAACAACATCACCGGAAACATTCGCTACAACGATTCGCGCACCCTCACGCTCAACTCGGCAGCCGGGCAGATAGTCGAGGCAACCACGACCGACTTTACCATCGGGGCCGGATACAAGATCGCCAATTTCAATACGATACTTAAACTACGGGGCTCGCAAACGGGTGTCAGCAACGACCTGACTATCAATGCCGATTTCTCCTTCCGGAAGAACCAGGCTCTTATCCGCCGTATCGAGCAGAACTTTACCCAGGCCACCAGCGGCACCCGCAGCACGATGATTGAGCTCACGGCTAACTATGTGTTGAGCAAGCGCATCACCGTGGGGGCTTACTTCGACCACCAGATAAACACGCCGTTGGTATCCTCGTCGTCCTATCCTATCACCAACAGCAACTACGGTATCTCCATACGGTTGTCGCTGGTGAAATAATGATGGTCTCATCGCAATCGGTAGGGGTGGTCGATGAGGTTGAAAATCACATCGACGGCATCTAGGTGAAAGTCGCTCGATACAATGCCGGTCATTAGAATCCTGTAATATTTGTAGGCTGGTCCCGTGACCCGCAGGGTCACTCTGCCGGATAATGCCTGGGAACATGATATTTGCCCCACGCATGTGAATGCATCTTCGGGATCATGTCCCCCCCACAGGGAGAGTACAACATTCTGTATGGAATTGTAGGCTCGTAATGAAATTTCTCGCCATCGCTGTAAGGTATCACTTTGAAACGAGATGGGACGAGAGAGAATCGACACTTCCTGATTAAAGGAGGTTGCCTTTTCCCTCAAATTATAGACTACCCCCGACTGATTTTGTCCCAACAGATGGCTGGCATCGGAGAGGAAAGAGGTATAAGTTTGAGTCGTGCGGTACATATAGAGGGTGGGTAGATACAAGACGATAGAGTATTGCTGCCCGGGTTGGCAGAAAATCAACTCTTTATCGAGCGAATTATAAGCCATGATACTCTTTTTTATATATTGGCTAAGCGGTGTACTGTCGTAAGTCGACAACAGAAGGGTTTCACTGATGTCCTGAAACTTCACGAGATTATTGTCCTCGTAAATGATTTCATCGAAAGACAAGAGTGATTGCACCGTGGCGCCTTGAAGAAAGGAAAGTCCTTTGTTTGAGGTAAACACGACAGCCTCTTCGAGAGGTATGATGGGATAATCTTTCGAGAGGGGTTCTCGACTCAGTTGGTGCTGCAACCCATAGCAAGTCTCACCCGATCCGTTTTGTAAGGCCCAGATACCCTCTTCGGTAAACAGATAGAGGGGAAATTCGCCGAATTGTCCCTCCGACAGCGCCGAGGTGACGGTTGCAATGCCGATAATATCCTTGTTGGAGATGGCATAGGTCAGTTCGGCCGGGAAGCTGAAAGGATTCTCTGGCTTCGATACCCGTAAGATGTTGTTTTGCAGATAGGTATCGTTCTCGGGCTGTGGAACGACCAGCGAGGAGCCTCCCGAGGGGTCGGATTTTAAGACAATGGGAGTTAATGAGGGTTCGAGATAGTCGGCCCGATTCTCATACTCCGAAGGGGTAAGCGGGAAAGAACCCCGGTAAATCATCGTTCCATATTTCACGACAATATCCATCTGGTAGGCATTGCTGTCGGGATAGGAGAGGAGTGGGGAGAAGTTGACGCCGTAGAAATTCAGTTGTCCGCTCCAGACAACACGGCTCTCACCGCGTTCGGTTTTGAGATAGGTGACGATGTAGGCGGTAGCCACACCGGTATATCTTTGGTCGGCCCTGAACAGGCTCAATGGAAATCCCGGGAACAGTTTCCGGGTCAGGTTAGCCAGGTGGAGCCGCTTGTTGTATACATAGCTCACCTGAGCCCCGGTGGAGAGCAAGGTGGTATTGTCGGGCGAGAGAACCTCTTCGTGCACCAGCATATCGGGCCGAATCTTGTTGTCAATGTCGTAGGAATGTCCGATTTCCAACTCGGTATAATTTTCGATGGAGGCAATCTTGTAGAAGAGCGGGCTCTGCAAGTATCGCTTCTGAATAGTCTCTTGATCCAGAAATGAAATGTCACCGTTAAGGACGAAGGAAACAATTCCGTTCGATTCGGTGCGGTTGATTTTATAGGTCAACCCCTGCTGTTTCTGGTCGGGTTCAAAAATCGTAGCTTCGGGAGTCGCATAGATGTCGATGCTCTTCACGATGTCGGACCAGTCATTGAGGTTTATACTATGTACAAAATAGCTGATGCTGTAATTGCCGGCGATGATTTGTCCTTGGGAAGAGCCCGTACAGAGTTCATTCGAATTTTTCAACCGAATGCTCATTCTGCAAGGCTGTATGGGGTCGGGCTGAGCCAGCATGACGGGCGACGAGGCATACAGGTAGCTGCCGTCATACAGTTTCAGCGCATAGCGTATGAGAATAGGCTGCACGAAATAATATCGGTCCCAGGCCTTTTCTTGCAGCTGGAAAAAGGCGTTGTAGTAGGCCGTGTTGAAATAGTTGATGTCTTCGGTATCGAGGCGTGTAGGCGTGTTATAGCCTTTCATAAAGGTATATTCGCTCACGTTATAGGCATCGGTGTATTTGGTGTAGGGATAAAACGAAATTTCGGGAATCTCGGGTCTCTCCCCCAGGTTTGAATAGGCGTTATTCTTATAGAGCAGGTAATATACCTTCTCCGAGCAGACAACAATGAGCGTGTTGCCTATTGACTGAATCGAGGTAACCGGTGATTCCAGTACAAGTATCTTCTCGGATATCTTGGTCAACTCTTGGGTCTCCTTGTCGGCAAAGGCCTCATGGTATAGAAGATTCTGGTCGGCCGAGATGTAGTGCTCCCCATCGTAACAGTTGTGTATATAGAGTAGTCGGCAGTCGGGGTCATTCATCTTGTAGTATACTTCGGGCGAACCTGCGGGCACGAGACTCCCCGATTTTTGTTTCAAATTGACGATTGACAAGCAGTCGCCGGGTTGGGCCGAAGCCGGTGAGGTTGCACGTCTTATTCCGTTAAAAGTAAATCTTGATTTCATAGGACTGAAAATTTTGGGGTAAAGGTAATACCCCTCGTTTCGGTCCTTGTGGCATGATGATACTTTGGGTGAAAAAAAGAAGCTTCCCCCCGATATTATTGATTAAATCCCTGAAAAACAAAAAGCGGGAAGAAGCCTCCGTCCCCTCGGTGCGGGGAAGGCGCATTTGCCCAAGCATAACCAATCACTAAGTTGCGCCCTGTTGTAAAAACACATGGGGCGGTACGTTGGTTCGACCTGTGTGGCGGCATTTGTATTTTTGCTGTGAGATTCTTGAACAGATAGGGCCTGTTATATGGGATAATTGTGTATCTTCGCTTGGAAGAAAAGAAGGTGCGCTATGGATAAACTCAATTTCGCTGCGATAGATATAGGCTCCAATGCGGTGCGGTTACTTATCAAGGGTATCACTGCGGGAGAGAAAGTTTCCGATTTGGCCAAGGTTTTCATTGTGCGGGTTCCGTTGCGACTGGGGCAGGACACCTTCACTCGCGGGCGCATTTCGACCGAAAAGACCGAGAAACTGTTGCGCCTCATGCACGCCTTTTCGCAACTGATGCAGGTCTATAACGTCGTCGCCTATCGGGCGTGTGCCACCTCGGCCATGCGCGACTCGTCGAACGGTGCCGAAATCGTGCGTTATATCTCTGAGAAAAGCGGTATTCACATCGAGATTATCAACGGCCTCGAAGAGGCTCGCATCGTCTATGACAGTCACATCGTCGACGAGTTTGAGCAGGACGGTAATTTTGTCTATGTCGATGTAGGCGGGGGCAGTACCGAGGTCAGCATCATCAGCAATCGGGAGCTGTTGCAGTCACAATCCTACAACATTGGTACCGTGCGCATTCTCAACAAGAAGCTGAGCCGCAGTGAACTTTACCGCATGTATCGCGATTTGAAACGCGTCAAGGAAGAGTATCCCCAAATTTCCATCATCGGGTCGGGGGGGAACATCAACAAACTGCACCATCTGGCCCGAATCCCGGCTCACGATCCCCTCACCGTTGAGCAGTTGCTGGCATTGCGAAACGAATTGAACAGCTATCCCATTGTCGACCGTATCGAACGCTTCGGTCTGAAACCCGACCGAGCCGATGTCATTGTACCCGCTGCCGACATCTATTTGCAGATAGCCACCCACATCGGAGCCCAGGAGATATGGGTCCCCACCATTGGCATTGTCGACGGCATCATCTACTCCCTTTGCGCCGATTATTTGAAATCGCACAAATCTTGACGGTGGCGGTTACCGCGTCCTATTCCCATTTGGGCCGTTGGTCTTTCTTCATGATAAAGTCTCTGATAAAGAGAGCTGTCTCTTCGCTGCCCAGTATCGACGAGTCGATCGACAGGTCATACGATGAGGCCACACCCCAACCCTTGTCGGTATAGAAATTGTAGTAAGCAGCCCGCAACTTGTTCTTCTTTTCAGCCATTTCAATAGCCTCTTTGCGAGTGATATTGGTAGAGCGGCTCAGGATTCGCGCAATACGGTCTTCGAGAGGTGCATGGATAAACACGTTGTAGCATCGGGGATACTGCCGCAGGATATAGTCGGCACACCGCCCCACGATGACACACGATTGGGTCTCGGCCAAATGCCTGATTACGTCGGACTGAAACTTGAAGATATACTCGTTCGACAATCCCCCGTCACCCCATAAGCCTCCCGCTCCGGTAAGCCAGTTGATGGAGAATGAATTGAGCAGGGCGCTTGGGGCACGCTCGTCGGCCTTCTCGAAATATTCGGTGCTCAATCCGCTCGATTTTGAGGCTTCGTTAATCAACTCCTTGTCGTAGTATGCAATGCCAAACAAGTCGGACAGCCGTTTGCCTATTTCCCGGCCCCCGCTGCCAAACTGTCGGCCTATGGTGATAATGAGATTGTTGTTCATGATTGTATATTTCGAGATTATTCAACAAACATACAGTAAAAAAATAGGATTTCCTATAATCCCGACCGATTTTTTGAGTGGAGATTTGGCTTTTTGTCTCCTCCTCCTAAACTGTTTCTGAGAAATATTTTGTGACGACAAAAGTTTTTATTTAATTTGTGACATTCAAAAGAGGTAAACTATGAATAACGAGTTGAAAAAAATATTAAGCAGCGATACCGACGGGTTGCTTACCTACGAATATATAGCCAACCACATGGGTACCTGCGACGACGATATGCCAGCCTTGGCCGATAATATTATCCGGGTTGACCTCACCGGGCAGATTACCGTGAGTGCTGCTCTCTATCTCCATGCGACCGGTCCCGACAAGTACAAGGATATTATCGACAAACTCATTGCCGCTTCTCTGCAAAAAGACCGTGAGCACAAGTACATTGTCGATCTGCTCCCGGGCATTTGGGGCGAAGACTACAAATCGCATGTGGAGGAATTGAACCGGGCGAGCGATAATTTCCGACGCATCTACAAGCGCATCTACTCCAACGACATCATCTGATTCCGGTAGTAAAAAGAGTTGGTATCAACGAGATAACAGGCCGTCTCTCCCTAATCGGGGAAGGCGGTTTTTTTATGGAATCAAGCGTGACCTTTCCCGACAGTCTTCATGAAAAAGGTTGTATATCGGGCCCTCTTCCATGGGAAGATATTGTATATGGATAATCGTCATTTTATGTGCAGCGGGAATTTTGGTTGTTATATGTTGAATAAAAAATAAAGATGTTAATAACAATTTAGTATATTTGTGACGAACGAATTAGCAGGTTGCCGCCGCCCGGTCACACATGGAGAATGGCTTTTTTTATCATTTAATCTAATAAAATAACTCATGGCAGAAAGAATAATCGTGCTTGCTTTTGTACTGTTGTTAGGCTGTGCGAAAGTCCATTCGGCTGATAATCTTGTATTGAACGAGACTTTTGAAGGTCAGGTATTTCCGCCTGTCGAATGGACTGTAAAGGGAACTGAACTGCCGGCTCAATTAGAGGCAAATCCATTCGCTCACTGGGGGCTGAATTGGAATAAAGACGGGAGTCTGATCGTGAACGGAGCCGGATCTGCCGTAGTTGAGAGCTATTACAATGAGGGGGTTGCCAATATCTCGAAAGAAGAATGGCTCATCTCTCCGGCTGTAAAGATTACCCAGGGATCCTCGCTCTCGTTTACCTTTTGTTGCAATGCTTCTTCGTTCATACAATCCGATAGAATCTATGGCCGGTTTTTGGTTAAAGTCTCCACCGACAATGGTGCTACATGGCACGACTTGTGGAATGCCGCATCACAGGAAGATGTAGAAAACTCGGGGCTCTCCTGGCCCTGGAACGAGGGCGGCATGGAAAATTCAAATGGTTTGTCAGAAGCAGCTCCGAAGATTAACCTGCAAGCATATGTGGGGCAAACGATAAAAATAGCTTTCTATTTCCAGTCATTCGTTATAAACCATTACACGCGGGCCCGGCTGGCTGTCGACGATGTGCGGGTAGGAGATCAAGGCACCGGGCTCTACCCCGAGGCGGAAGGTACTACCTCCTATGAGTTTTTCAATTCCTATATAGGTTATCCGGCTCAGTCCGAACTTTTGACAATCCGCAATTCGGGCTATGGAACTCTGACCGTTTCCCATATCGAAGGGCTCGACGGTACCGATTTTTCTACGTCGCTCGACCCTGCAACGGTGGCTTTGGAGCAGGGAGAAAAACTTACGTATCGCGTTTACTACACGCCCACACTCGATGGAGCAAGTAGTGCTGTGATGAAGATCAATACCAATGGAGGCCCCCTCTACGTCAATTTGAAGGGAACGAAGGTGATGCTTGAAGAGGGCTTTACCTTGGAGAGCTTTGAGAGCGATGTTTTTCCCCCGGCCGGCTGGACTCTCAATACCGGTTGGCATACGACCGGCGAGATGGCGGCTTCGGGTATAAAATCGGTTACGGCAGGCGATGAGGCTTTCTGCGAAATCGTGTCTCCTCGCCTGAATCTTTCGGACGGAGCCGGGAAGGTGAAATTCGATTACATCGAATTTGCCGACGAATCGTATGCCGACGGTTCATTCCTCCCTTCCACCTCCTTTATTTGCTATTATAAGACTGGGTCTGACCCCGGTTGGACCGAATTGTGGCGCTCGCCCGACGACCGCAGGTATAACGAATGGATGCGGGAGGAGATTGAGATCAGAGACGCGCAGGGCAATCCCGTGGTTGATGACGAAGTCTATTTGCGTTGGACGTGTGAGTCTGAGTCGGGAAATGGAGTCCCTGACGACAACTCAAAAACCAGGCTCTATTTTGACAACGTGGTGTTACCCCAATTATATGGCATAGACGGTATCCCCATGGGCGTTTCCTCTCCAATCCCCTCCGATGGAGTTGTTGATGTCGATTACATTCGTCTGGCTCTTTCGTGGGCTCCTGCCCAGTTTGCCGACGGCTATGAGCTTTCGGTAGGGACGAACCGTGATAATCCCATCTCGGTCTTGAATCATGTTCGTCTCGAAGGGAATACAGCGGTCTCCCGTGTTATTCCCGAATTGGCTCCCAATACCACATACTATTGGCGGGTAGTCCCTTACAATTCGAGCGGGAAGAACGAGCAGGGCGATACCTGGTCGTTTACAACCATGGCCGACCAATCGATAAGCCGTTTCCCCTATACGATGAATTTTGATGCCGGGGCCGTGCCTCCGAAGGGTTGGAAAAGCGAATATGAAGGCAAAGGCATTCAATCGTGGGACCCTGACAGTATCGGAGCATTTGCCGGTGAATATTCCGCATCGGTATATCACAGTTTTGGCAGTGCTCTTTCGACCTTGACCACCCCGGAGATAGCCCTCCCCGCAACGGACGGCATGGTTGCCTCTTTCGCTTGGGGCAGAGCCTTGTGTACTCAGTTGTATACCGGTTATGAGGACGAATTTGTGACCGAACTCCCTATTGACGAAGTCGACGATGACGCAGGCACCCTTTATTTTGAAATCAAACCGGTCGATACCGACGACTGGATTCCCCTGGCCTACACGCAGGATAGCCTCTGCTGGCGTCATAAATATGTTCTGTTAGATAATTATGCCGGCAAGCGGGTGAATATGCGTTGGCGCTTTATCGCCTCCGAGAATACCCGGGTGCCGGGCGGAGCCTCTTTGGACGAAATCTATATTGGCGACATCGAGGAGATGCCCGCACTCTCTGTCGGTCATGAGAAGATGTTTCACCTTACCGTGTATCCCAATCCCACGACCGGCTATCTAAGATGGTCCGGTGGAATAGCCCGGGTGACAGTGTATGACCTGGTAGGGAACTGTGTGATGTCACGAGCCGGTGTGACGTCCGTTTCACTGCACCATCTCCCGGCAGGAGTTTATCTCGTAACCGTTGCCCGGGATCACGCCGTGGTTACCGTGCGAGTGGTGAAATATTAAGGGTCAAGTCCGCAAAAATCTCAGTCCCGGTAAGGAAAAGATTCTCATAAATACAAAATTCTATTTTTCTATGTTAAGAAGTCGTTTAATTTTGTACCTTTGTGAATAATAGGAGAACCAAAATAAAAACAATACGGATTCGACGGTACAGGTGAATGATTATTGGATTATTTTTTGTCGTTATATTTGTAGAATAAGATGCATCTCAATAAATGCCGAAGAACAGAAGGCTTTTGTATACAATCCCTGTTAAGTTTTGAAAAGTATAAAATGCGGCTCTGATAAAGGCGAATGGAGAAATCCCTCCCCTTTATCTATCGCGTCTACTGGAATAAAGTAGTAAAAATGGCGGGTATATGAATAACAGAATTTATTTTATCGTTTTATTAATAGTAATTAGTATGAGTTGTGCCTCGACAAGACATAAGGAGACGGTTGTCCTTATGGAAACTTCTTTGGGAAATATCAAAGTAAAACTTTACGACGAGACTCCTGCACATCGTGACAATTTCGTGAAACTGGTCAACGAGGGATATTATGACGGAACCCTGTTCCATCGGGTAATCAATGAGTTCATGATACAAGGTGGCGACGGTACCTCCAAGAATGCCCCCGCCGGCAAGATGCTGGGCCTGGGCGATCCGGGGTATACCGTTCCCGCAGAAATTGTCTATCCTCGTTATTTTCATAAACGTGGAGCCTTGGCCGCTGCCCGGCAGGGCGATCAGGTCAACCCCGAGAAGGCCTCTTCGGGGTCGCAGTTCTACATTGTCACCGGCAAGGTGTTCAACCCGCAACAGCTCGACCAGATGGAGCGACAGATGCAAATGCAGCAGGAACAGTCGGTATTCCAGTCGCTGGCCGCCGCTCATCGTGAAGAGATTTTGAACATGCGCAAGGCCCGCGACATGCAGGGACTGCAAACTTTGCAGGATACCCTTATCGCCCAGATGAAAGAACAAATCAAGAAAGAGGGTAAACGCACCTTTACCCAGGCCCAGCGCGAGGCCTATACGACCGTGGGTGGAACTCCCCATCTCGATGGCGAATACACCGTTTTCGGCGAAGTAATCGAGGGCATGGACGTGGTCAACAAGATACAGCAGGTCGAGACCGGTGCCGCCGACCGACCGGTGGCCGATGTCAAAGTCATTAAAATGAAAATCGAGAAATAAGTGATACCCTTCCGCCGTCACATACTGCCCAATGGTCTGCGCATCATACACCACTACGACGCCTCTACTCGCATGACGGCGTTGAACCTGCTGTACGATGTAGGGTCGAAAGACGAGTCGCCCCGTCGCACTGGCTTTGCCCATCTCTTCGAGCATCTCATGTTCGGCGGTTCGGTCCATATCCCCGACTTCGACACGCCGCTCCAAAAAGCCGGGGGCGAGAACAATGCCTGGACCAGCAACGACGTGACCAACTACTATACGGTCGCACCCACGCACAACATCGAGACAGCCTTCTGGTTGGAGTCCGACCGCATGCTCAGTCTGGCCTTCTCGCCCGAGTCGCTGGCCGTGCAGAAGCAGGTCGTTATCGAGGAGTTCAAGCAGCGCAACCTCAACCAGCCCTACGGCGACTCCTTCCTGTTGCTCAGGCCCATGGCCTATCGGGTGCACCCCTATCGGTGGCCGGTCATCGGGAAAGAGGTGTCGCACATTGCCGATGCCACGCTCGACGAGGTCGAGCAGTTCTTCTTCGCTCACTATGCCCCCAACAATGCCATACTGAGCATCTCGGGCAGTCTGCCCTTTGACGATGCTCTGGCCTTGTGTGAAAAATGGTTCGCCCCCATACCCCGGCGCGAGATAGCTCTCCGGCACTTGCCACAAGAACCGGCACAGACCCAGCCTCGCCGACAGACAGTCGAGCGAAACGTCCCCCTCGACGCCATCTTCAAGGCCTATCACATGGTCGACCGTCGTCACCCCGACTATCAGGCTTGCGATGCCCTTTCCGACATTTTGGCCTCGGGGCGCTCCTCCCGGCTCTACCGGCATTTGGTCATGGAGCAGAAACTCTTTGCCGAGATTGATGCGTCGGTCACTGGCGACATCGAACCGGGACTCTTCCTCCTGCGGGGAAAACTCTCGCCGGGCATCACGTTGGAACAAGGCGAGGAGGCCATCGAAGCCGAGTTGCGCCAAATCGTCGAAAAACCCGTCGACCGGCGGGAGCTCGATAAAGTGGTCAACCGCTTCGAGTCGAACGACCTTTTCTCCAACTTACACTATCTGAACAAAGCCACCAATCTGGCCTATTATGAGTTGTTGGGAGGTGCCGAGAATATCGATTATGAAGTCGAGCGGTATAAGAAACTCGCTCCGCTTGACTTGCAACGTATTGCGAGCGATCTGTTTGCGCCGGAAAACTGCTCGACCTTGTGGTACAAGGCGGCAACTCCCGACGCGTCGGACAATAAATGATATGGAGTAGTTGTTATGCGATTTAAATTAGTCTTGGCGGTTAAGTCCGAAAGTTTTGGCAACATCTTGCCGGTGAGCTATCAGTACGAATTGTCGGCAGCCGTGTATCGGCGCATTCGTGAAAATTACGAAGCCTATCTGCATTGGCTTTCCAGCAATGGCTTTGCTCCGGTCGACGATTTTCGCAATCGGTTGTTCTCCTTTTCCAATCTCTACATTCCGCGCATTCGAGTCGAAGGCGATCGGCTCCACATCTTGGTCAAGAAAGTGCAGATGTGGATTTCGTTCCTGCCCGTGCGGGGAACCCGTGAGTTTGTCGAACGGTTATTTTCGGGCATCTCCTTTGTGCTGGGCGATCGCCGCAGCCGGGTCGAGTTGGAGGTCGAAGAGATTCTCGATTGTCCTGTACCCGAGTTTGATGTGGAAGCCGAGTATCTGGCCTTGTCGCCTATCGTCTTCATGGTGCCTCGTTCCAACCGCAGCATGGAGTACGTAGGCCCCGATTACCCCACTTATGCCGACTGTTTCTATCGCTCCATACTCGCCAAATATGAGCGCATCTTTGGGCGTCCCTTTGAAGACGATACTCAATTCTCGTGGAATCTCCTCTCCGAGCCCAAGCGCAAAGGCATTTTTATGATGCGGTTTACCCCCGACGAATCGAAGGTGATAGGCTATATGTACAAGTTCAGAATCGTAATGAACCCCCTGTTGCATCAAATCATGTATGAGACCGGGGTGGGTGAGAAGGTAAACCTGGGATTCGGGTGTGTGGAAATCTTGCGCCGAGATGCCCCCGACAGTAAAAAAGAGACACCTTTGCCCGAAAAAGAGGTGCCTCCCATGAAAATAATCTGATTTTTTTGTATGAAATGACAAAAAAATTTTTTTAATTTGTATGAGAGAATAATGGATTCCCTTTCATAAAAAATAAGATATACTATGACAACAGAGCTTGAAAAACCTGATATGAATGCAGAAGAACTCCATGCAGGTCAAACTATGACTCCCGCCGAAGAGGAACAAGATTCGGCACAACCGGCACCCAAACTCTCGCGAGAAGAGATTGTGGAGACCTTGAAAAAATTGGTCGAAGGCCCGGTTGAAGAAGTCAAGGAAGAAGTCGATGAATTGAAACAAGCCTATTATAAACAGAAAAAACTCGAAATAGAAGAGGCGAAAAGCGCTTTTGTCGCCGCCGGTAATCCCGAGTCGGATTTTGTTCCCGCTCCCGACGAACTGGAAGAGACCCTTAAATCCCTGTTGTCCGTATTTCGTGAGAAGAAGGCCGAATACACCGCTTCGCTCGAAAAGCAGAAAGAGGAGAATCTTGCCCGCAAGCAACAGATTCTGGACGAGATGAAAGCCATTACGGCCGATTCGGACAACATCAACAAGCAATATACCCGTTTCCAGGAGCTGCAACAAGCCTTCAAAGAGCCCTGCGAGCTGCCTTCGTCGGCCGTATCGGGGCTGTGGAAGAGTTTTCAAGCCTGTGTCGAGAATTTCTATGACCTGTTGAAAATCAACAAGGAGTTGCGGGATTATGATTTCAAGAAGAACCTTGAACAGAAAACCGCTCTGTGCGAAGCAGCCGAAGCCCTGTTGACCAATGACGACGTGGTATCGGCCTTCAAGCAGTTGCAACTGTTGCACGATGAGTGGCGCGTTATAGGCCCGGTGGCCAAGGAGTTGCGCGAAGAGTTGTGGAACCGTTTTAAGGACGCCTCGACCGAGGTAAACAAGCGCTATCAAAGTTTCTTTGAAGCCCGCAAGGAGGTGGAGCGTAAGAACGAGGAGGCCAAGACCGCCTTGTGCGAAGAGATCGAAGCCATCGACATGAATGCACTCACCTCGTTTGCTCAGTGGGACGAAGCTACCAAGCATGTACTCGATCTGCAAAGCCGCTGGAAAACCCTGGGATTCGCTTCACGCAAGATGAACAACGTGCTGTTTGAACGTTTCCGCAAAACCTGCGATGAGTTCTTCGCCCGCAAGGCCGAGTATTTCAAGGCTGTGAAGGAGCGTATGGCCGCCAATCTCGAAAAGAAGAAAGCCCTTTGCGAGAAAGCCGAGGCCCTCAAAGACAGCACCGACTGGAAAGCCACGACCGATATTTACGTTGCCTTGCAGAAAGAGTGGAAGACGATAGGGCCGGTGGCCAAGAAACACTCCGATGCCATCTGGAAACGCTTCGTGTCGGCTTGCGACTATTTCTTTGCTCAAAAGAACAGCCAGTTGGCTTCTACCCGTCAGGCCGAGCAGGAGAATCTCGAAAAGAAACGCGAGATTATCGCCCGGTTGAAAGCCATCGACGAGTCGGTCGAGCCCGATGAGGCTATCAAGACCGTGCGCGAACTGATGGCTCAGTGGAACACGATAGGCTATGTGCCCTTCAAGGAGAAAGATAAAATCTATAAAGAATACCAGGCACAACTCGATATACTCTTCGCTCGCCTGAATATGAACGAAACCCGCAATCGGTTGAGCAATTTCTCGGCTACGGTTCAGCAAATGGCCGACGGCAATCACGATAAACTTTATCGTGAGCGTGAAAGGCTTCTGCGCATGTATGATCAGAAGAAGGCTGAGTTGCAAACCTATGAGAATAATGTGGGATTCTTGAATATTTCGTCGAAGAAGTCGAGCGGTCTCTTGAAGGAAATGGAGCGGAAAATGCAAAAAATTCGAGAAGAGATGCAGCTAATCGAGCAGAAAGTGCAACTTATAGATAAGAACTTATAAAGAACGCGAAAGTATAGTTTAGGGCAGGGCAGCTTCGAGGGGTACTGAGTTGCCCTGTCATTTCCTCCGTTTGTGGGGAATTTTTGAGGGAACAGAGTCTCTCTCCCTAAAATAGATATCAAAATAAGAAAGAGGTATGGCACGAGGTCGGTATGGACATATGATTAAGTCGCTGATTGTAATCGGCGATTTCTTTTGCTTGAACATAGCCTATGCCGTAGTCTGTCTGTGTGGAGGTGGGGTTGAAGACGGATTTGCCGAGAAAATCATTTGGCTATTGCTTAATCTCTCCTATTTCCCCGTCTACCTGTTCTTTTCCAATATCCACGAGTTGCGTATCCTGCATGTCGACCGGGTATTGGTAAAAGTATCGCAAGCCATAGTGAGCCACTTGGCGGCATTTCTGCTGCTGGTATTTTTTCTTCAGATAGAATACCTCAGTGAGGTAGTCTTGATAAAATTCTATATCCTTTTATCCGTGTTGTTGGCTGTCTGGTGGGTAGGGTCGCGCAAACTCCTCAAAATCTTTCGTCGTAAAGGATATAATTTCAAACGGGTGGTTATTGTCGGGGCCGGTACAATGGGTGTAAAACTGCTCGATGAGCTACGTTCCGATGCCGGATATGGATACAAGTTCATGGGATTTTTCGACGATAACCTGGCGCTGAAAAAATCGCTCCCCAGTTTTCAGGGAAATTGTCTGGCAGTCGAGGATTTTGCCCTTCAAAATAATGTCGACGAAATCTATTGCGCTTTGCCCATGTGGCAGGAAGAGAAAATTACCCGGTTGTTGAAGTTTGCCGAGGCCCATACCATTTCTTTCTATATGGTTCCCGATGTAGGGCGTTATATCCATCGACAACTCGAATTTAGGCTGGTAGGGAATGTGCCGGTTCTTTCGTTGCACCCCGAGCCGTTAAGGAACGTATATTCCCGATTGTTAAAACGGGCATTCGATCTGGTTTTCTCTACGGTTGTACTCATCTGCTCACCGGTTATCTTTATACCTATTGCCATAGCCGTTAAACTTTCGTCGCCGGGTCCTGTCTTTTTCAAGCAGAAGCGTACAGGCTTCAAAGGCAAGGAGTTCAATTGCTACAAGTTCCGCACCATGCGGGTCAATGCCGATAGCGACGAAGTGCAGGCCACCCGCAACGACCCGCGCAAAACCCGGGTGGGTGAGTTTCTGCGCAAGACCAGTCTCGACGAGCTGCCCCAGTTTATTAACGTCTTTTTGGGCGACATGTCGGTTGTGGGCCCTCGTCCGCACATGGTAAAGCACACCCTCGACTACTCCAAGATTATCGATAAATACATGTTGCGACACCTCATCAAGCCGGGTATTACCGGTTGGGCCCAGGTGAACGGTTACCGGGGTGAGACCCGGGAGTTGTGGCAGATGGAGCGTCGGGTCGAATACGATGTGTGGTATATCGAGCACTGGAACTTCTGGCTCGACATCAAGATTATCTTCCTTACCGTATTCAACGCCTTCAAGGGCGAGAAGAATGCATTCTGACCTCTAACCCCGACTTCATCAGTAGGGAATCAAAAAAACACAGGGTACTGCCTGGTCTCTTTCTCATAATTTGTAGGCACAAGGTAGTAATTGCTTGGACATCATAGTTAAATAGAAAAAAAACAGCATTTTTTCATTTGTCTCTGCCTTTGCCTTTTCGTATCTTTGCACCCCGAAAAAGGGAAAAGAGATGAATACGAAAGTCAAAGGCACGATATTCGGTATCGTTTCGGCAGTAAGCTACGGCACCAATCCGCTGGGTGCATTGTATTTGTATCAAGAGGGACTCTCGTCGAGTTCCGTGCTTTTCTATCGGTTCCTGTTTGCCGTATTGATTTTGGCCGGCATCATGCTGGTACAACGGCAATCGTTCGCCTTGTCGCGTAAGGAGTTAAAGACACTCGGTACACTGGGGATTCTTTTTGCCGTCTCCTCCCTTACCTTTTACACGAGTTTCCATTATATGGATGCCGGTATTGCCGCCACGATTCTTTTTGTCTATCCCATCATGGTGGCGGTGATTATGGCCCTCTTCTTCAAGGAGCGTCTGTCGGGAGTCACCCTCTTCTCCATTCTGTTGGCCCTCTCGGGCATAGCCTTGCTCTATCAGGGTGGGAGCGGTGCCGGGTTGAGTACCGCCGGTGTTTTGCTGGTATTGGTTTCGTCGCTCACCTATGCTCTTTATATCGTGGTGGTCAACCAGTCGTCCATAGCCATGTCATCGATAAAACTCACCTTCTACGTGCTGCTCATCTGCATGGCAGCCATAGCATTGCAGGCAACGCTGATCAGCGGTACTTCGTTGCAGCCGCTCACGACACCGCGCATGTGGATTTTCGCCCTCATGCTGGCGCTGATACCGACGGTCATTTCGTTGGTCACGATGACCCGCGCCGTTCATGCCATAGGTTCCACTCCCACGGCTATCATGGGGGCACTCGAACCGCTTACGGCCGTTGTCGTGGGGGTAACTCTCTTTGGCGAGGCTTTCACCCTGCGGTTAGGGGTAGGTATCTTGATGATTCTCGTGGCCGTGCTTCTTATCATTGTCTCCAAGGCCATACCGGTGCATCGGGTCATGACCAAGATAGGCCATGTCCTGCGGGAAGTCCCGCTGCACAAGCATTAATGCCGTTTTTTATTCGCACGTGAAGCGGTCGTCGAGGCGGAATCCCCGCAGCAGGTCGGCCGTAGCCATTCGTTTTTTCCCGGCGAGTTGCAGCTCCTCGATGCGCACATAGCCGTCGGCGCAGGCCACGTCGATGTGGCTCTTGCCATCGGTGTGTATTGTGCCGGGCATGAATGAGTGGGAGGCGGGTATCGCCGTTGTGCGGAATATCTTTACCCCCGTGCGTTGACCCTCGGGCGATACCCATTCGCACCAGGCGGCGGGGTAGGGCGACAGGCCTCTGACGAGGTTGTGAATCTGGACGGCCGGTTTCGCCCAGTCGATGTGGCAGGTCTCCTTGAATATCTTGGGGGCGGGGCGCAGCGGCTCGTCGGTCTTGATGGAGGCCTGGTCGATGGGGTGTACCGTCCCGGCGATGATGGCGTCGACCGTTTCGACCACCATGTCGGCCCCCAGAACCATGAGTTTGTCGTGAATCGTGCCCACATTATCTTCGGGCAGAATGGGAATGCGCTTCTGTTGGATAATCTCGCCCGTATCGATTTCGTGTTTCAGGAAGAAGGTGGTGATTCCCGTCTCGGTATCGCCGTTGATAATCGCCCAGTTGAGCGGGGCGGCGCCGCGGTATTGGGGCAGCAGCGAGGCGTGCAGGTTGAAGGTCCCCATCGGGGGCATGTTCCACACCACCTCGGGCAGCATGCGGAAGGCCACGACGATTTGCAGGTCGGCCCGCAAGGCTCGCAGCTGTTCGACAAAAGCCTCGTCCTTCAACCTCTCGGGTTGCAGCACGGGCAATTCCTGCGAGAGGGCATATTCCTTGACCGGCGAGAACTGAATCTTGTGACCGCGCCCGGCCGGTTTGTCGGGCATGGTGATGACGGCCACTACGTTGTATCCGCCCTCGACGAGGCGGCGCAGGCTCTCCACGGCAAAGTCGGGAGTGCCCATATAGACGATGCGTAAATTCTGTTTTTTCATTGCTTGTTAGTCTTGTGAAAAGTGAACCAGTACCCGGCGGTACGAGTTGAAAATCTTCGATTTCGAGACAAACCCGATGTATTTGCCGTTTTCCACCACCGGCAGGTTCCAGGCGTTGGTCTGGTCAAACACCTTCATTACGTTGTCCATGCTGCTACCCACCTCGATTTTGGCCGGGGGCATGGTCATGAACTTGCGCACATAGAAGCGTTTGTACAGTTCGGGGCGGAACATGATGTTGCGAATGTCGTCGAGAATAACGATACCCAGCAGCATGCCCTCTTTGTCGGTTACCGGGAAGATGTTGCGGTGCGATTGCGAAATCACCTTCACCATGTCGCCCAGGCTCATGTCGGGGTGCACTTCGATAAAATCCTTTTCGATGACGCTGTCCATCTTCAAGAGGGTGAGCACGGCCTTATCCTTGTGGTGGGTGAGCAGCTCGCCCTTCTTGGCCAGACGCATGGTGTAGATACTGTGAGGCTCGAATACCCGTATCGTGGCATAAGCCACGGCCGAGGTAATCATCAGCGGCAGGAACAGCTCATATCCACCGGTCAGCTCGGTGGTGAGGAAGATGGCCATCAGTGGGGCGTGCATGACGGCCGACATGACACCGGCCATGCCCATCAGGGCAAAATTCTTGTCCGACAACTCCATGGGGAATATCCCGCTGTGATTGATTACGTAGGCAAAGAAGAAGCCCGCGAAGCAACCCACATACAGGCTGGGGGCGAACGTACCACCCACACCTCCACCACCGTTGGTAGCACTGGTGGCCAGCACCTTGACCAAGATGATGAGGGCGAGGAAGAGCATCATCACCCACATGTTGCCGTTCTCGGTATAGAAAAAGCTCCCCTCGGCCAGCTGTTTCAAGTCGTCGTTGAGCAGACTGGTGA
Organism: Barnesiella viscericola DSM 18177; assembly: GCF_000512915.1. Lineage (GTDB taxonomy): Bacteria > Bacteroidota > Bacteroidia > Bacteroidales > Barnesiellaceae > Barnesiella > Barnesiella viscericola. The sequence continues at coordinate 1,117,260 of NZ_CP007034.1, read as the reverse complement.
TGGCTCCGTAACCCTCGCCGTAGAGCGGCGGCAACAGGAAGATGGAGAGACTCAGTACCAGCGAGCCGAAAATGAATTTCTTCCACGGTTTACCTATCTTGCGAAAGAGGTCCTCCATGTGGGTCATCACCCGGGTAAAGTAGAGCGACACGAATCCGCAGAAGATTCCCAGAAATATCACGTAGGGAATGCGGGCGGCTTCGAAAGTCTCGGTCTGTACGAAACTGAACTCGGCATTGTAGCCCGTGAAGATATACGAAACCGTTACGGCGGTAATCGACGAGATGAGCAGCGGTAGCACCGACGTGGTGGTCATGTCGATCATCAGCACTTCGAGGGTGAACAGGATACCGGCGATGGGCGCCTTGAATATGCCTGCGATAGCCGCCGCGGCACCGCAGCCCACCAGCAGCATGAGCAGCCGTTGGTCGAGGCGGAAGAGCCGCCCGATGTTCGACCCGATGGCCGCGCCCGTGTACACGATAGGAGCCTCGGCTCCTACCGAACCACCGAACCCGATGGTGATGGAGCTGGCGATGACCGACGTGTACATGTTGTGCGGTTTCAGCCGGCTCTTCTTCTGCGAGATGGCATAAAGTATGCGTGTGACACCGTGGCTGATGTCGTCCTTGACAATGTAGCGTACATAGAGCCCCGCCAACAGGATACCGATAATGGGGTAGATGAGGTAGAGGTAGTTGGCCCCGTCGGCATCGAAGTGCGAGGTGAGCAGGTTCTGAATCAGATGAATGAGGTATTTCAGAATCAGGGCGGCCGCAGCCGTGCAGATTCCGATGACGAAACTCAGGAACAATACGAAATTATGCTCGTTGATGTGCTTCTCCCGCCACAGCAGCAGGCGCATCATCAAGTCGTTTCGGCTCTCCGTCTTTGGAGTATCTTCTATTTCAATATCTTCGTCTTCTGTCATATATTACACTCCTTTTCCTGTCACCACGGTTCGTATGGTGTAGATGATAATTTTAAGATCGACCAGCAGGGACATGTTCTCCAAATAGAGAATATCGTATTTCAGCCGGGATATCATCTCGTCGATGTTGCGGGCATAGCCATATTTTACCATGCCCCACGAGGTAATACCCGGGCGAATCTGGTGCAGCAGCACATAGTAGGGAACCCGCTCCACAATCTGGCGGATAAAGTATTCGCGCTCGGGGCGTGGCCCCACGAGCGACATGTCGCCCTTCAACACGTTCCAGAACTGAGGCAGTTCGTCCAGCCGGTACTTGCGCAATACCCGTCCGATGCGGGTGATGCGCGGGTCGTTCTCCTCCGACAGCTGGGGCGTTCCCTCCTCGGCATCAGCCTTCATGGTCCTGAATTTATAGATCTTGAAGGGGCGGTGCCGATACCCGATGCGTTCCTGCTGGTAAAATACCGGTCCCTTTGAGTCGCGTTTGATGAGGATAGCCAGCACGAGAAAGAGCGGCGAGAGCAGAATCAGAGCCAGGGCCGAGACCAGTATGTCGAGCACCCGTTTCATGTTTTTGTTCCCTTCCGAGATGGCACAGTTGCTCATGTCGATGAGCGGAGCTCCGTAGATATTGGTCAGTCTCACCCGCGACGAGATGATGTTGAACTCGTCGGTACCCAGTTTGATGGGCAGGTTGAGCGGATATAGCGTATTGATGAGCCGGTGCAGTTCCACCAGATTATCCTCTTCGGGAGCCACAATCAGCTCCTGTATCTTCATCTCCCGGCACAAGCGGGGCAACTCCTCGATAGGGTAGGTGCGGTCGGCCACCTCGGGAGCCGGCGTCTCGTCGTTGACCCGAATGAATCCCACGATGCGATACCCCAGAGCCTGCCGCGGTTCATACAGTTCCCGCATCTGCTTCACCGCCTTGGGGCCACACCCGATGATAAAGGTGTTGAATTGCCACTTTCCCTGATGGATAAGCGTCGTGGCATTCCCCGTGATGGCGGCCCGCACCGTGTAGACGCAAACGAACTGCAAGGCATACAGCAACAGCAGCAACTCATAGTTGTCGATTCTGATGCGCAGCACATCGTTGATGAGGGCAATGAAAAAGATAAGTAGCGTATTCACCAGTACCGACCCCAACGTCTGTACAAACTCCTGGATACGCGATTTGAAAAACGGTTGGTTGTAGTAGCCCGACAGATAATAAACCCCCATCATCAACAGCGGGAAGATAATCTGACCCTCGATTACCCGTAGCGACAGCAGGTACGCCTTCAACGATCCGCCCGCCACAATACCCGGGAAGTGAAAGCGCACGATGTTGAACAGGAACCAGGCCACGTTCGAGGCCAGGTAGTCGCCCAACACATACCGTCTTGTCTGTCGTCTGCCGTTAATCACTCGCGTATAATCTTGATGGAACCGTCCGATTCGAGTTTGATAATGCTGGAAGGCACGGCCTCTTTCGTCTCGTCGCGGCGAGCCTCCACAATATAGTCGACCGCATTTTTAATCTCGACCGAAACCTCGGCGAAGTTGTGCGGCGAAGGCTGCCCGCTGATGTTGGCCGATGTCGACACAATCGCCTTTTTGAAGCGGCGGCACAACTCCTGCGAAAAAGCCTCGTGCGTGATGCGTATGGCGACACTCCCGTCCTCGGCCAGCAAGTTAGGCGCCAGGTTGCGGGCTCCCGGATAGATAATCGTGAGCGGTTTCACCGCCACGTCGAGCAGTTGCCATGCCGTTTCGGGCACCTCGCTCACATAGTATTCCACCTTCGGCTCACTGTCGGTGAGCACGATAAGCGCCTTGCTGTCGGCTCGTTGCTTGATTTCATACACCCGCTTCACCGCCGCGGCATTAGTCGCGTCGCAACCGATACCCCAAATCGTGTCGGTCGGGTATAAAATCACGCCGCCGCGCTCCATCACCTCGCAAGCCTGCTTGATATCTTCGCTGATTCCCATTGTAAATCCTCTTTATTAATACGATAATACGTTCTATTCTATTGCGTCGGATAGGCGTTAAGACTGCTTGTCGCAGCCACATTCGCCCCTTCGCAGGTCTACAAAGATAGTGAAAGGTAAGAGCCGTGGCAAACGAAAACGGTGTTTTCAAGTTTGACAAGGCCGAGCCGCTATCTATTTTCTACAAAGATAGCAAAAGGTGATGGCTGTGGCAAATGAGATACACAGTTTTTAGATAGACTATACCGAGCCGTCTCTTTTTTGTGCAATAGACGAGGTGGTACAAGATATTGCGCAGAAACTGTCTCCGGTTTATTAAGTCAGTTGCAAGTATCGGACTGGTGGAATATTCATAGATAAATAGTGTTTATAATTGATAAATTTCGTAACTTTGTCGAAACCCTCCCGGTGAGGGAGATTCCGTTCGGCCCAGTGTGATGATATGTTGTTGCCGGGGTAGGGCGGTTTGAGTGCATGAATTTACAGATTTTTGTGCCGATAAAAGGGGTACTGAAAAACAGGAAACGATGAAAACGAAAAAACAAGTGGTGGCAGCCGCCTTGTGTGCGCTTGCCTTGTCGAGCGGAGATGTATTTGCCCAGAGTATGGCCGAGGATATGGCTCGATTCCGTCGGGAACAGTTGGCAAGCATGAGGGAATTTGTCAAGGAGCGACAGACCGATATGGCCCATTATCGCGATTCGATCAATGCACAGTATGCCGATTTCTTGAAGAAGACGTGGGGGAGCTTCAACCTGTTGAGGCAGGAACGCAGTTTTGCGCCCATGCCCGAGCCGCCGGTGTACGACCCGAGCGACAGTGTGCCGGTAGCCGATGTGCCGGTGCCGGTAGTCGAGGTGGAACCGCTGCCGCAGCCCAAGCCCGATCCCGTCACGGTCACCCCCGATCAGCCCAAACCCGATCTCAAACCGGTGCCGGTAGTCGAGTCGAAGAAGATGATTCCGGCCGATTTCTACGGTACCCGGGTGCAGGTGAGTGCTGCCGGTGGGTCGTGCAGACATCTGTCGGGAGTATCGGAACAGGCGGTGGCCGACTATTGGACAGCCCTGTCGGCCATGCCCGTGTCGTTGTGGCTGGACGATGTACAACGGCTGATCGACGAACTGCAACTCGATGACTGGGGCGTCTGCCAGTTGATGGGAACCCTGTTCAAAGCCTATCTCCCGGGAGGAACCGAGAACGAGTCGGTCATCTTCAAGGTATTCATGCTCAACCAGTTGGGCTACAAGGCCAAGATAGGCCGCTCGCAATCCGACCTGTTGCTCTTGCTGGCTACCGAAACCAACTTGGCGAATACCTCGTTTTTCAACATTACGGAGCGTAACGGCTTGGTGCGCTACTATGTGATAAACCCGCATCATCGCGTTCTCTCCAAGGTGCAGACCAGTGCGAGCGAATATGGCAATGACGGCCGGGTCATGAATCTCGCCGTCAACCGTCTGCCCAATCTCTCCAACGACATAGAGACCCAGCAGCTGACCTTTGAGAATCGTCTCTATCAGATTGACTACAACCGCAACCGGGTGAAATATTACGAGTCGTATCCTTGTGTCGACTTCTCGATTTATGCCAGCGCACCCATCGACCGGGTTACGTTCGGCAGCCTGAAAGAGCAACTCACGCCGCAAATCGCCGGTAAGTCGCAGGAAGAGGCTGTTAATTTCCTGTTGCACTGGGTGCAAAGTTCGTTCCGCTACAAGACCGACGATGACCAGTATGGCTACGAGAAATGGAATTTTGCCGAGGAGACCATCGTCTCGGCCTATTGCGACTGCGACGACCGGGCCGTGCTGTTTGCGCAACTGGTGAGAAATCTGCTGGGCATGAAAGTCGTACTCGTCTACTACACCGGTGTGCATCTGGCCACGGCCGTGCACTTCGACAACCCCAAGACCACGGGCAGTAACGTCGAGGTCGACGGCGAGAAATACCTCATTTGCGATCCCACCTACGTCGGGGCCGACATCGGTATGGCCATGACCAACTTGGGCAATACCGGAGTCAAGATTCTGCGTCTGCAAGCCGTCGAGCCGCAACGGTAACTCGGCGGTCGAAAGAGGGTTGGCCGTGATGCTTCTTCCATACGATTCGGGGCCGTTCCAGACGTGACACTCGCTTGGTGCGACCCTTTTTCTGTTCTGGAACCGTGCGGGGGTGCGAACTGGGGCGGTCTGCCTCACCGATGAGGAGGAAGGGGCCGATATTTGGCGAGCTTCTTGAAAAATAGTATCTTCGCAGGAAAAACAGAGCGAAACGAAATGGCAGCAACAAAAGCAAATCTACCGGTAGAGATTCGCCCGTATCGGCTGGGGCTTGCGCTGAGTGGCGGTGGAGCCAAAGGGTTTGCCCATGTGGGCGTGTTGAAAGCATTGGAAGAGTTGGGCATTCGTCCCGACATCATCTCGGGCACCAGTGCCGGTGCCGTCATCGCCGTGCTCTATGCCGACGGCTATTCGCCCGACGAGATTCTCGACCTCTTCTCGGGCCTCTCGTTCAACGACCTGGCCGAAATCACGTTGCCCCGGGCCGGATTTTTCAAAATCGACCGCTTCAAGCATTTCTTGCAGAAGTCGTTGCGGGCAAAGAATATCGAGGAGCTCTCAATCCCGGTCGTCGTGACCGCCACCGACCTCGACCACGGCACTTACGTGGTGTGGCGTTCGGGTTCGATAGCCGAGCGGGTCACCGCCTCGTGCAGTATCCCCATCATCTTCCCGCCCGTGCTCATCGACGGCACCCACTATGTCGACGGGGGTGTGCTGCGCAATCTGCCCGTCTTTCCCATACGCAACGAGTGCGATACGGTCATCGGCATCAACGTGAGCCCGCTGGTCAACAAGCGCTACAAGCAGTCGATTGTCGACATTGCCGCCCGTTCATACAGCTTCATGTCCAAGAGCAATGTGACCGAGGATATGAAACTGTGCGATCTCTTTATCCCCATGAAGGAGGCGGCCCGTTATGCCGTGTTTGATATTCACGCCCTGCGCGACATTGCCAACGTGGGATACCAGCAGACGATGAAACTCTTCACCGGCAAACGAGCCCCAAAAATCAACGAACTGAATAGATAAAACCGATTCCCCTACGATATGACCGACGAAAAAATAATTATCTACCAAGTGCTTCCCCGCCTGTTCTCCAACTGTTGCGAATCCTGTGTGCCTAACGGCACCTATGCGCAGAATGGTTCGGGCAAGCTGAACGACTTCACCCCCAAGGTGTTGCAGGAGATTAAGAAGCTGGGAGCCAATTACATCTGGTATACCGGTGTCATCGAGCATGCCACCAAGACCGACTACTCCCGCTACGGCATTCGCCCCGACAACCGGTATGTGGTCAAGGGTGAGGCCGGGTCGCCCTATGCCATCAAGGACTATTACGACATCGACCCTGACCTGGCCGTCGATCCGCTTAATCGCATGCACGAGTTCGAAGCTCTCGTGGCCCGTACCCACGAGGCCGGGTTGAAGGTGATACTCGATTTCGTACCCAACCACGTGGCCCGGCAATACCACTCCGATGCCGCTCCGCAGGGCGTCGAGGATTTGGGAGCCCACGACGATAAGGAGAAGCACTTCTCACCCTCGAACAATTTCTACTACATACCCCGGCAAGCCTTCTCGCCCCAGTTCTACATCGGCGAGGGTGACGACCGCTATTTTGAGTACCCCGCCAAGGCCACCGGCAACGACTGTTTCGGGGCCTTCCCCAGCCAGAACGACTGGTACGAGACGGTGAAACTCAACTACGGCGTCGACTACATGGGCGGTCATCGCCTCTGTTTCGATCCCATACCCGACACCTGGCACAAGATGCTCGACATACTCCTCTTCTGGTGCGGCAAAGGTATCGACGCCTTCCGCTGCGACATGGCTCACATGGTACCCGTCGAGTTCTGGGGGTGGGCCATTCCCCGGGTGAAGGAGAGCTATCCCGCCGTCCTCTTCATCGCCGAGATTTACGACCAGAGCCTCTATCGGCTCTACATCGAGAAGGGCAAATTCGACTACCTCTACGACAAGGTAGGTCTCTACGACAAGTTGCGGGGCGTGCTGTGCCATCAGGTATCGGCGGCACAACTCACCTACTGCTGGCAAGCTGTCGACGGGATAGGGGGGCACATGCTCAACTTTCTCGAAAATCACGATGAGCAACGCTTCGCCTCACCCTTTTTTGCCGGTGATGCCGACAAGGCCATTCCGGCACTGGTCGTTGCCACGATGATGAGCACCGGCCCCATGATGATCTATTTCGGGCAGGAGTTGGGCGAGCGGGGCGACGATGTCGAAGGATTCAGCGGACACGACGGCCGCACCACCATCTTCGACTATTGGAGCGTACCCGCCGTGCGTCAATGGTACGACGGCGGTCGCTGCTCGGTAGCCAAACTAACCCCCGGGCAGAAGCGGTTGCGCAACCTCTATAAAACGATACTCAACATAGGGCGTCGCGAAAAAGCCGTGGGGCAGGGCAGTTTCTTCGACCTGATGTATGTCAACGGCGAGAACCCCCGCTTCAATCCCCATCGCCACTATGCCTTCCTGCGCAAATACGGCAACGAGCTGCTGGTTATTGCCGTCAATTTCGATACCCACCCCGCCGAGGTCGCCATCAACTTGCCCGACCACGCCTTCGATACGATGAAAATCGCAGCCGGGCAATACGAATCGACCGAGCTGATAAGCGGCGAAAAAGCCACAAAGGAACTCTCGCCCGACACCCCGTTCTCTACTGCGATTCCAGCCTGTGGAGCCGTGGTGTGGAAAATCGAATTAAAAAATTTTTCCCAACGAAGTATAGAAAAAATAAAAAAGGACAAGAAAATTTCGAAATAGAAATTGTACCTTTGTCCCACAAATAATAACCTCTGTTTTTACATACAAAAAATCATGAGTCAAACACCTCCGTTCAAGGTATTTTCGGGAACCAATTCAAGGTATCTCGCTGAAAAAATCTGTAATAGTCTGGGTTGCGAATTAGGCCAAATGAACATTCAGCATTTTGCCGATGGCGAATTTGCCGTATCCTTCGAGGAGTCGATTCGGGGCTGCCAGGTATATCTGGTGCAATCGACCTTCCCCAATTCCGACAACCTCATGGAATTGTTGTTGATGATCGATGCCGCCAAACGCGCTTCGGCCAAATCTATTGTAGCCGTCGTTCCCTATTTCGGTTGGGCACGTCAGGACCGCAAGGACAAACCCCGTGTTTCGATTGCCGCCAAGCTGTTGGCCGACATTCTGAGCGTAGCCGGTATCAACCGTCTCATCACGATGGACCTGCACGCCGACCAGATTCAGGGTTTCTTCGATGTTCCCGTGGATCACTTGTATGCTTCGTCGGTATTCATTCCCTATATCCAATCGTTGAATCTCAAGGATATGGTGGTTGCTACCCCCGACGTAGGAGGTTCCAAGCGCGCCAGCACCTATGCCAAGTACCTGGGTGTGCCCCTGGTACTCTGTCACAAGCAACGCGCCAAAGCCAATGTAGTCGAGAGCATGACCGTGATTGGCGACGTGGAGGGTAAGAACGTAATTCTCGTGGACGATATGGTCGATACCGCCGGTACCATCACCAAAGCTGCCGACCTGATGATGAGCAAAGGAGCCCTCTCGGTTCGCGCCATCGCTTCGCACGCCGTGATGAGCGACCCTGCCACTGAACGTGTACAGAACTCGTCGATGACCGAGATGATCTTCACCGACAGTATCCCCTACAACAAGCAGTGCGACAAGGTGCACATCATCAGCATTGCCGACCTCTTTGCCGATACCATTCGTCGGGTGTACGAAAACAAATCCATCAGTTCGCAATACCTGCTGTAATACTACAGCTCTCATTTATAGAAAATCGCATCTATTGCATTTTTGCAATAGATGCGATTTTTTTATCTAAGAAAAGAGAAAGTTAAAGCTTTTATGTATATTTGAGATTATTGAAATTTAATGCCATGAATATGAAAAAGGTTTATGTTATTGCAGCCCTTGTCTTTATTTCAATTGGGGCAATTGCACAAGTAAAAACAAAACACTTAGAATTTGAAGGAGTGCCTATAAATGGCTCCGTTGATGATTTTTTGTATGAATTGCCACGGGAGAATTATGAGGTCTGGCAGGAAAGAGTTACGGAGATAACTTTAAAAGCTATAGCTGGAGTGTATAAAGATTGGTTTATTTCTGTCGGATTTATTCCAGAAAGTAAATTTGTATATAAAGTTGACGGCTGGCTTCTCTCTAATGATGATGATAAAATCGATATTTTATCTGAATATGAGGACCAAAAGAAAAGGTTGATAGATACGTATGGAAACCCTTCTTATAGTGAGGAAAAGTTTTCTATAGATTCAGTATTGGTGGATTCAGTTGTAAGTAATGGTTCGGTTCAACTTAAATACGAAACTAATAAGAGGTACAATTATAAAACTGAGTTTGAGTTGCCGTTAGGAATAGTTCGTTTATGTCTAAACTCCTATTTGAAGGTGGAATATATTGATAGTGCTAACTCTGCACTTTATGACCAAGTTAATGCATTTAGAAATCTGAAAGTTACACAAGTATCAAATGAATCCTATAAATTGTTCCCAACGAATAATATTTGGACCTTCATTAAATTGGATACACGCAATGGTAAAATGTGGCAAATTCAATATGATGTCAGTGGAAATAATAGGTTCGAAGTAGAATTAAATACAAGAAATTTAATCTATGGTGAGGACGAAGAAAATGGGCGTTTCACGCTTTATCCTACCAATAATACTTATAATTTTATATTATTGGATCAAAAGAGGGGTATGTATGGCAGGTTCAGTGGTCACACGAGAAAGAGGAGAGACTTATATTGAGAATCTATTAAAATATTTTTTATATCGTTTATGTATCCGAAAGATAATATATTCAATATTTATTATAACATAGGTAGGCGAGTCCCTTTTCAAGTAAAACGTTGTGAAGTGGGATTGAAACGTTCCCTTTTCGAAAATAGATATAAACCTACGGGCCGTACATTTATGGTTGAGAAAGTAGAGCCAAAGGGAAAATATGGTAAAGCATATGGATATTGTTTGGTTAATAATGTAAGAGATGACGAATATTTGAAAATGTACAATCCCAATTATAGTATTGATGATATAGCAGAGATACCATGTGCTGGTTGTGGTGAATGGGTATTGATAGATGTTCCTGGCCATTCGTTAGATGAAATATTCCCTATTCATAAAGCTGATGAGATTTTATCATTTGGTCAGTATAAAGGTATGACATATCGAGATGTCTATCTTAGGGACAGTCGTTTAATTCCGTCATTATGAGTCAATCGGCAGACCGTCCCGGTAATTTTTCCGATCGAACTCATCTTTTTATATTTTCGGCTCCGTTTCGGAGCCCCTTTTTTCATTTTTGGACCCAACTGGAGCCAATACTCCAGTGAAAGGGCCGTTTCTCACTCACCTCGAACATCAGGCAGCCTGAGCAATTTCGTTGACTTCCCGCCGGACGAGCTGTACTGCATTCGCCGTGTGGATGCCAAAGAAGATGTACAGGATTTCGGTCAACTTCGTCCTTGCCTTGATGCGTTTCAGGCCATAGTGTTCCTTCTGCGTTCCGAACGAGCCTTCCATCCTCGTTGCCCTCACCCTCGCCAGCTCGTTGCGGATGATGTCGTTCTCTTTCTTTTCCAAGGACGGACGGCCACGCTTGACGAATGACGTCTGTATTCCTCTATCCTTGCAGTACCCCCTGTTGGCGCTGCCGGCATAGCCTGCATCTCCTCCGACCTTCTTCGCGTCCACACCGAAGAGCTTTCGGTGCATCTTCAGGCAGTGCGTAAGCCTGGTTCCCTCGTTGAAGGCATTGAATGACAGCTTCTCGATGAATGAGAGTCCGTCAACCTGGATGTTGTTGCACTTCGCACCGAACTCTACGCTCTTCACTTCCTTGCCTCTCACGATCGGCCTCACATACGGCTTGCTGATGCTCACTATCCTGTCCTTGACACTCTCGCGAGGATTGTTGTTCTCGAAGTGGGCCTTCTGCTGACGGTACATCCTTGTGATGATTTCAATATCGCTCTTCTGTCTGGCTGTCAGCAATTTCTCCGCACCTGCATTCTCCCTCTCCAGTGTGCGGGTCTCCTTCAGTATCTTCCCCAAAAGGTTGAGCAGGCGTCTGGTCAGTTTCCTGGTCTGGACTTTCGTATGCCTGCGCCGCTTCCTGTACGACAGGTTGGCCTTCTCTACGTCTACGTACTTCGTCCTCGGACGGTGCACATTCAGCTTGGCACTCAGAGTGCACATTATCTCATATGACTTCTCTATTCCTTCCCACAGAAGCTTCGGATCCGTAGGATAGTGCATCTCGCTCTCGTAACAGGTCGCATCCGTATACATCGTGTCCAGGTCCTTCATGTACGGTTTCCAGGCTCTTGCCAGTATCTCCTGCTGCTGTTGGATCTTCAGCCCGCGGGCCAGTTCCGAAAACACGTCGTCCAGAAGTTTGTAGTTCGTCAGAGGATGCATCGGGTCTATTCTCACATCGCAGAAGAGCTGATAGTGGACGTTACCGTTAAGATGCTCCATCAACTTCGGGCTGCTCAGACCTGTGTACATCTTCAGGAACATCAGCGCAACCTTGCCCTCCGGGGTGAAGTATGTTTTTCGTCCTTTCTTCGCTCTCATGCTCTTGCTTATCAGTCCAAAGTTCTCTGCCATCTCACGTAGCGGCAGCCTCTTCCTGATTTTTCCCAGCTCGCTAGTCGCGAATGTCTGCCTATGCAATTCATAAAAATCGAACTCCGTGAAAGGAAGATCGGGTGATATTCCAGAGAAATTTTGTACCTTAGCCATGCAGATTAATTTTTGCGATACCTCCAAATTTGGCTTTTCCAGGGCGCTTGGGGGTATTCTTTTTATCTTTAGCTAAGATACGGATTTTATATTACATTAGCAATCAATTCTTTATAAAGTTTTATTCTTTTTACGACAGTCCCTATCTTAAAGATGCAAAATATATATATTGGCTAATTGAGAATGATCCAAATTTCAAGGTTGATATTCTTGAAATCTTAGGGATAATACCCAAAAATGATTCAGAAGCTAAAAAACTTTTATCAGAGGAATACGATAGAGTCTTTTCCCAAATGGCAGAAAATGTTATTATGCCTTTTGGAAAATATAAAGGGAAATCATTGAAGGAAATAGAGGAACAGGATCCTAATTATATTGATTGGCTAAGAAAAAATAATATAGATATTCTTGGGAGGAAGTGATAGATAAGTGTTTTCTCGTATTCTTTAAGTGTATAAATAAAATATATTTATCTCTATAGTAATACAACTGGGTAAAAATAAAGAGTTATTTTTAGTCTTATTCAAGGCAGACACAAAAAAAGCGAGGCGCATCGCTGTTGCGATACGCCTCGCTGGTTATAGAGGATTAGAGATTTACTCGTTTATTTAACTTCCTCGAAGTCCACGTCGGTCACATCTTTACCGTCGTTGTTACCGCCCTGTTGTGCGTTGGCACCCGGTTGAGCCTGTTGAGCACCAGCCTGTTGTTGAGCCTGAGCGTTGTACAGGTCTTGGGCAGCAGCTTGCAGAACGCTTTCCAGTTCGCTCGAAGCCGAGTCGACACCGGCGATATCCTGAGCCTTGTGAGCCTCTTTCAGTTTGTTCAGAGCCGATTCAATGGCGCTTCTCTTGTCGGCCGGGATCTTGTCGCCCATCTCTTTGAGCTGTTTCTCGGTCTGGAAGATAAGGGCATCGGCGTGATTCAGTTTATCGATACGTTCCTTCTCTTTGGCATCACTTTCGGCGTTGGCGGCAGCCTCGTCCTTCATACGTTTGATTTCGGCGTCGGTCAAGCCGCTCGAAGCCTCGATACGAATGCTCTGCTCTTTGCCCGTGCCTTTATCTTTGGCCGATACATTCAAGATACCGTTGGCATCGATATCGAATGTAACCTCGATTTGAGGCACACCACGCATGGCAGCGGGGATTCCGTCGAGGTGGAACTTACCGATGGTCTTGTTGTCCTTGGCCATAGGACGTTCACCTTGCAGTACGTGGATTTCAACCGAAGGTTGGTTGTCGACAGCCGTCGAGAAGATTTCCGACTTGCGGGTAGGAATCGTCGTGTTGGCGTCGATCAGTTTGGTCATCACGCCACCCAGCGTTTCGATACCCAGCGAAAGCGGCGTTACATCGAGCAGCAACACATCTTTTACATCGCCGGTTAATACGGCTCCCTGTATGGCAGCACCTACGGCAACTACCTCGTCGGGGTTAACACCCTTCGACGGCGTCTTGCCGAAGAATTTCTCGACGATAGCTTGGATAGCGGGGATACGGGTCGAACCACCTACGAGGATAACCTCGTCGATATCCGATGCGCTCAGTCCGGCATCTTGCAGGGCTTTGCGGCAAGGCTCGATGGTAGCCTGGATCAAGCGGTCGCACAACTGCTCGAATTTGGCACGCGTCAACGTCTTAACCAAGTGTTTGGGCACACCGTTTACAGGCATGATGTAAGGCAAGTTGATCTCGGTCGAGGTCGAGCTCGACAATTCGATTTTAGCCTTTTCGGCAGCCTCTTTCAACCGTTGCAAGGCCATAGGATCCTCACGCAGGTCTACGCCTTCGTCGTTCTTGAACTCATCGGCCAGCCAGTCGATGATTACGTGGTCGAAGTCATCACCACCCAGGTGAGTATCACCGTTGGTCGATTTTACTTCGAATACACCGTCGCCCAATTCCAGGATAGAGATATCGAACGTACCACCACCCAGGTCGAATACGGCGATTTTCATATCTTTGTTAGCCTTGTCGAGACCGTAGGCCAAAGCGGCAGCCGTAGGTTCGTTGACGATACGGCGGACGTTCAACCCGGCAATCTCACCGGCCTCCTTCGTAGCCTGACGTTGCGAGTCGTTGAAGTAGGCAGGTACCGTAATCACGGCATCGGTTACCTCTTGACCCAGATAGTCTTCGGCTGTTTTTTTCATTTTTTGCAGAATCATGGCCGAAATCTCTTGCGGTGAGTAGAGACGACCGTCGATGTCGACACGAGGCATGTTGTTGTCGCTGCGCACTACCTTGTAAGGCACACGAGCGATTTCGTTGGTTACCTGGTCATAAGACTCGCCCATGAAACGTTTGATCGAGAAGATTGTTCTCGTCGGGTTCGTGATGGCCTGACGTTTGGCGGGCTCACCCACTTTACGTTCGCCACCATCTACAAAAGCCACGATTGAAGGCGTCGTACGACGACCCTCGCTGTTGGCGATTACTACCGGCTCGGTACCTTCCATTACGGCGACACACGAGTTGGTTGTTCCTAAGTCAATACCAATAATCTTTCCCATAGTTATATACTTTTTATTTGTTATTCAATAGAGTTAATTTATCCGCCGCCCTTGCGAGCGACACTCCATAATCTTCAAATGCCATGCCAAAAAACGAGGGGGACGAAAATGTTTTTTTTGTCAGTCTTTTCAAAACGGCGTCGGTCGCCCCTGTCAGTAATGCTGTCGATTTGTCATATCGGTCGAGGCCGGTCGTTAGGCTCCGTGTAGAAAACGCCCGTGCCCGGTAAAAGGTTGATTTTCGCGCAGCTTATTTTCGCCGATTTATTTCGTTATTCAACCGAAATGACGTAAATTTGCCCGTCTTATAACTGGCTTATAAGAGCCGAAACTAAAAGTATAAGTTAACTAAATACTAATTATTATGAACATTTCTCACATTGAACACTTGGGAATCGCTGTCAAGAGTCTTGACGAAGCTATTCCTTATTACGAAAACATTTTAGGTCTTAAATGTTATTCCATCGAAGAGGTGGCCGACCAGAAGGTAAAAACCGCTTTCTTCAAAGTAGGACAGACCAAAATCGAGCTGCTTGAGCCCACCAGCGAAGACAGCACGATTGCCAAGTTCATAGAGAAACGCGGCGAGGGTATCCATCACCTGGCTTTCGCTATCGAAGACGGTGTGGCCAATGCCTTGGCCGAAGTCGAAGCCAAAGGTGTGCGCCTGATCGACAAAGCTCCCCGCAAAGGTGCCGAGGGGTTGAACATCGCTTTCCTGCACCCCAAATCGACTTGCAGCGTATTAACCGAACTTTGTGAAGACCCTAATAAATAAAAAATATGAGCAATCAACTTGAAAAAGTACAGGAGCTGATTGAGCTGCGCGCTCAGGCTCGCCTGGGTGGTGGACAAAAAGCCATCGATAAACAACACGAGAAAGGTAAATATACGGCTCGTGAGCGCATTGCGCAACTCCTCGACGAAGGCAGCTTTGAAGAGTTGGATATGTTTGTGCGACACAGATGTACCAACTTCGGTCAAGAGAAGAAATCGTTTTTGGGCGACGGCGTCGTAACCGGTTACGGTACGATCGAAGGCCGCCTCGTTTATGTATTTGCTCAGGACTTTACCGTATTTGGCGGTTCACTGTCCGAGACGATGGCCCTGAAAATCTGCAAGGTCATGGATATGGCCATGAAGATGGGTGCGCCCTGCATTGGCCTGAACGACTCGGGAGGTGCCCGTATCCAGGAAGGTATCAACGCCTTGGCCGGTTATGCCGAAATCTTCCAGCGCAACATCATGGCTTCGGGTGTGATTCCCCAAATCTCGGCCATTCTCGGTCCCTGCGCCGGTGGTGCCGTATATTCGCCTGCCCTGACCGACTTCACGATCATGGCCAAAGGCATCTCCTACATGTTCCTCACCGGCCCGAAGGTAGTCAAGACCGTGACCGGCGAAGACGTTACCCAGGAGGCTCTCGGTGGTGCCGAAGTTCATTCGGTCAAGTCGGGTGTAGCCCACTTTGCCGCCGAGAACGGTGAAGAGGCTCTGGCCATTATCCGCAAGCTCATCAGCTATATTCCCCAGAACAACCTCGAAGAGGCTCCGCTCGTTCCCTGCAACGACCCCATCGACCGTCTCGAAGATTCGCTCAACGAGATTATCCCCGATAGCCCCAACCGCCCCTACGACATGTACGAGGTAATCGGTGCTATCATCGATAACGGCGAGTTCCTCGAAGTTCAACGCGACTACGCCAAGAATATCATCATCGGTTTCGCCCGCTTCAACGGTCAGTCGGTAGGTATCGTAGCCAACCAGCCCAAATACCTGGCCGGTGTGCTCGACAGCAACGCTTCGCGCAAAGCCGCCCGTTTCGTCCGCTTCTGCGACGCCTTTAACATTCCTATTGTCAGCCTCGTCGATGTACCGGGATTCCTGCCGGGTACGGGACAAGAGTACAACGGTGTGATTCTGCACGGTGCCAAACTGCTCTACGCCTACGGCGAAGCCACGGTGCCCAAGGTTACCATCACGCTGCGTAAGTCCTACGGTGGTTCGCACATCGTGATGAGCTGTAAACAGCTGCGCGGCGACATGAACTACGCATGGCCTACCGCCGAAATCGCCGTGATGGGTGGTGCCGGCGCCGTAGAGGTGCTCTATGCCAAAGAGGCCAAAGAGGCTCCCGATCCCGCCAAGTTCATGGCCGAGAAAGAAGCCGAGTATACCAAACTGTTTGCCAACCCCTACAACGCAGCCAAGTATGGTTATATCGACGACGTAATCGAGCCTCGCAACACCCGCTTCCGCATCATTCGCGCCTTGCAGCAGTTGCAGACTAAGAAATTAACCAATCCGGCTAAAAAGCACGGTAATATTCCTTTGTAATACATTTAAAGTATAAAACGATGAATAAAAAAATTTTAGGGATATTCCTGTTCGCTGCCTTCATGGTATCGTCGGTATGGGCACAGGGAAGGAAAGGCTTGCGTATCAACGAGGTGCTGGTGACCAACGAAAACAACTATCAGGACGACTACGGCTGTCAGTCGGCCTGGATAGAGATTTTCAATACCACCTTTGGTACTGTCGATGTGCGCAGCTGCTACTTGACCAACGACAAGAACAATCCCAAGAAATATCCTATTCCCAAGGGCGATGTTCTCACCGAGATGCCGCCTCGGCAACATGTGCTTTTCTGGGCCGACGGCAAGCCTAACAGGGGAACATTCCACGTGAATTTTACGCTCGACCCCGACAAAGACAACTGGATTGGTCTCTACGATTCCAACGGCCGTGACCTCATCGACTCGGTGACGGTTCCGGCAGGGATTCCCACCGACCACTCCTATGCCCGCTATGAAGACGGTGTGGGCTATTGGGTAATCAAGGGCGGAAACGAGCAGTCGGGCTATGTAACGCCGAGTACCAACAACATTACGCTCGACAAGAATGTGAAAATCGATATGTTTACCGAGCACGACCCCTTCGGGGTGGGTATGGCAATCATGGCCATGGCTATCGTATTTGCCGGTTTGTTGCTGCTCTACCTGTTGTTCCGTCTTATCGGGCAAATCTCGGTTCTCATCAAGAAGCGCAATGCGATGCGAGTACATGGTATTTCCGATAAAGAAGAGGCCAAGGAGAAAGGCTTCGGCCGCGAGGCGGGCGAGGTATATGCCGCTATCGCCATGGCTCTGTACCAGCATCTCGAAGCCCACGACGTAGAAGACACAATCCTCACCATCAACAAGGTGAAGAAAGCCTACTCGCCTTGGAACTCCAAGATTTATTCGCTGCGTGAAATTCCCTCTAAAAAGTAATCCCCCAAAAAACGATTAAACAAACTTATGAAAGAGTATAAGTATAAAATCAACGGTAACCTCTATAAGGTTTCTGTTGGCGAAATTGAGAAAAACATTGCCCATGTCGAGGTGAACGGTACCACTTACAAAGTACAGATGGAAGAGGCTGCTCCTGTAAAGGTTTCTACGCCCAAGCCCTCGTCGGCTCCGCGTACTGCTACGGGTGAGCCCGTTATTGCCAAACCCACTGTCAACTCGGGTGCCGACGCCGTGAAATCGCCGTTGCCCGGTGTTGTAAACGATATCTTGGTGAAAGTTGGCGATACGGTGAGCGCAGGCCAGGCCGTGCTTATCCTGGAAGCCATGAAGATGGAAAACAACATCAACGCCATCAAGAGCGGTAAAGTGACGGCCATCAAAGTAAATAAAGGTGATTCGGTACTCGAAGGAACCGAACTTATCATAATTGAGTAAGACTATGGGATTTATAGATTTCTTAGGAGATAACTTAGTCCAGTTCTGGGAGTATACCGGCTTTGCCAACTGTACCCTCCCGCACCTGGCTATGATTGTGGTGGGCTTGTTCTTTATCTATTTGGCGATAAAGAAAAATTTCGAGCCCATGTTGCTGGTACCCATTGGTTTCGGTATTCTTATCGGGAATATTCCTTTTAAAATCGATGCCGGTCTCGAGGTTGGTATTTATGAAGAAGGTTCGGTGCTCAATATCCTCTATCAGGGAGTGAGTGCCGGTTGGTATCCCCCGTTGGTATTTTTGGGCATTGGTGCCATGACCGATTTTTCGTCGCTTATCGCCAACCCCAAACTGATGCTGGTGGGTGCTGCTGCCCAGTTCGGTATCTTCGGGGCCTATATGGTCGCCTTGGCTCTCGGGTTTACCCCCGACCAAGCCGGTGCCATTGCCATCATCGGTGGAGCCGACGGCCCTACGGCCATCTTCCTTTCGTCGAAATTGGCTCCTAACCTCATGGGTGCCATAGCCGTTTCGGCTTACTCGTATATGGCACTTGTCCCGGTAATCCAGCCGCCTATCATGCGTTTGATGACCACGAAAAAGGAGCGTGTAATTCGTATGAAACCGGCGCGTGCCGTTTCGCAAAACGAGAAAATCATGTTCCCCATCGTCGGGTTGCTGCTCACTTGCTTCCTGGTTCCGTCGGGCTTGCCTCTGTTGGGTATGCTTTTCTTCGGTAACCTGTTGCGTGAGAGCGGTGTTACCTCGCGTTTGGCCAAGACCGCAAGCGGCCCCTTGTGCGACACGATTACCATTCTGTTGGGTGTAACGGTAGGAGCCTCTACTCAGGCTTCCGAGTTCCTCACCCCCAGCACGCTCGGTATCTTCGCTCTTGGTTTCATGGCTTTCGTCATTGCTTCGGCTTCGGGTGTATTGTTTGTGAAAATCTTCAATCTCGTGTTGCCCAAGAGCAAGAAAATCAACCCGCTTATCGGTAACGCCGGTGTTTCGGCTGTACCGATGTCTGCTCGTATCTCCAACAACCTTGGTCTCGAATATGACTCGACCAACTATTTGTTGATGCATGCCATGGGTCCCAACGTGGCCGGTGTAATCGGTTCGGCTGTGGCTGCCGGTGTGCTGCTCGGATTCCTTTCGTAATCTCTTGGTAGAGTATGATAGTTTGGCAGGCGGTGCGTCTCCCTTGCAGGGGGCGCACCGCCTCGTTTATTTCTTGCCGGTTTGTCGGGAGAGGTCGTGTTGTTCTACCCCCTGCACCCGAGCATGACCTGTGAATCCGATAGACACTCCCTTTGATTTTTCGCCCGGTTGTACTACCTTTGTTACAAAGGAGAATTATCTGTCTTTGAAAGAGAAAACGACATGTCGGTCTCGTGGAATTTATGGCATGGTTGCCGCAAGATAAGTGAAGGGTGCAGGCACTGCTACGTCTATCGGCGGGACAGCCTGTATGGCAAAGACAGCAGTGTGGTTGCCCGCACGGCAGCTTTCGACTTGCCTGTAAAACGCAAGCGCAACGGCGACTATCGTGTTCCCTCGGGCGAACAGGTCTATACCTGTTTTACCTCCGATTTCTTCCTTGCCGAGGCCGACGAATGGCGCTCCGAAGCTTGGGATATGATACGTGAGCGGAGCGATTTGTCGTTCGTCATTCCCACCAAACGCATCGACCGATTCGGGGTAGCTTTGCCCGCCGACTGGGGCGACGGGTATCCCCATGTAGCCATCGCCTGTACCATCGAAAATCAGGAACAGCTCGACCGGCGGCTGCCCATCTTCAAAGCTCTGCCCATACGTCATCGGCTTCTCTTCTGCGAACCATTGTTGGGCCCGCTCGATTTTCACGGACTGCTCGACAGCGACATCGACGAAGTGACGGTAGGAGGCGAGTCGGGCAGCGAGGCGCGGGTGTGCGACTACGATTGGGTGCTCGATATTCGCAGACAATGTGTCGAGCAGGGAATCCCGTTCAATTTTCATCAAACGGGTGCCCGATTGCGCAAAGACGGTCGCATCTACCGCATTCGCCGCGAGTTCCAGCACACGCAGGCACGTCGTGCCGGCATCGACTATGACGGCACGCGTCGATAGGCGAGGGGCCTTCGAGCACAATCAAGTCTGTGTGCGGTATTGGGTAGGCGACAGGCCGGTCTGGTGTTTGAAATATTTCCCGAAAAACGATTGTGTCGAGAAATTGAGCCGATAGGCAATCTCCTGAATACTCATATCGGAGTATTTCAGCAGATTTTTCGCTTCGAGTATCACATAGTTGTCTATCCACTGGGCTGCCGATTTACCCGATAACTTTTTGACCAGGCTCGAGAAATATTTAGGTGTGATGCACAGCTGTTCGGCATAGAAGGTAACACTCCGTTCGCTCATATGATATTGTGCGAGCAGGGTGATGAATTTGCCGAAGATAATCTCTTGTCGGTTTTTTTTGCTTTCGGACTCTGCTATCGGTTTGCGTTTCAGAATGGTATCGTATAATTGGTTGATGAGTGCAGTGCTCAACTCCCGGATTGTCGTCTTTTTTTTAGGGCTCTCGGACGAATGGCCGATAAGCTGGATTAGCGAGATGAACTTGCAAAAAATATCGTTCTCTTCTTCGGTCAGTTGCAGGCAAGGCTCGTTTCGTATCTGTATATATACCGGAATCAGGTCACAGGTGTTGAAATTCGTTTTTTCAAAAAACGAGGTCGAGATGGAAATCCCGTAAAACTTGCACTCTTTCTGTTTTTTCAGTTGTACGATGTTTTGAGGAATATTCAGAATCATGGTGCCGGGTTGTATGTGATATTCGTTCAGGTTGATGTTGACCACCATCTCTCCTTTTTGGCATACCAGAGCTACGAGCGAATTTATGCGACAGGGGTATTTGAGTAGATTGGAATCGGCGTGGTTGTCGCCTATGATGAGCAAATCTTCTTCCAGGCCGGTAGGATTTTTTATTTCAATCAGTTTCAACAGTCGGGAGTGGGTAAAGCTTTCGATTTCTGTCCTATCCATGTCGATGCGATGTTTTGGACAAATATATGGAAATATATTCGAGAATTGGCTGTAAAATTTTATTAAAACCGACTTTTAGAACACTGATAGAGGCAAAGAGAACTCTCTGCTCACGATGCTTGTTTATGAGGCTATCTGTTTTTTAAGCCGGGATACGTGAATTTTCGGTTTGTCGGGACGACCGTTTTTGGGGTGGTTTATGGTCGAAAAAAGAAAATCGGCCGAGCGCTTGGACGCCGGCCGATTTTCTTGGTTTTAATGTATCGAAGAAGCGTTTCTGTCGGGGTTATTCGGTGACGGTGAACGAGCCTTTCAGTCCTTCGGCACTGTTCGGGCCAATCCAGAGGTCAAATGCTCCGGCCTCGACCTTCTTCTTCATGTCCCGTCCGTAGAAGGCCAACTCCGAAACGGGCAGTTTGAAGGTTACCGTCTGGCTGTCGCCGGCTTTGATGAAGAGGCGTTGGAAGCCTTTCAACTCCTTGACCGGGCGATCGATCGAGCCTACCAGGTCGCGCACATAGAGTTGGGCTACCTCGGTACCGTCGGTTGCACTGGTATTCTTGATGGTGGCCGTTACCGTGAGGGTATCGGTGGCATGCACTTCGTCGCTCGACAGGTGGAGGTTGTCATAGGCAAACGTGCTGTACGAGAGTCCGTAACCGAAGACAAACAGCGGGTCTCTACCCGAGTCGAGGTAGAACGAGGTGTTGCCCAGCGAGGTTTGCGGAGCCTCCAATGGGATATCGTTCAGCGAGATAACCTGGTCGGGAGCCGGACGTCCTGTGTTGTTGTGGTTGTAGTACATGGGAATCTGTCCTACCTCGCGGACGAAGGTAGCCGGCAGTTTGCCGCTGGGATTCTCCCGTCCGAAGAGCAGGTCCATGATGGCCAGACCGCCCATCGTGCCGGGGTGGAAGTTGTAGAGCACGGCATCGGCATAGGGCAGGTCGCGCTCGATGGTGAGCGGCCGGCCGGCGATAACCACCATCACGACCGGTTTGTTGGTACTCTTCACCGCTTTGAGCAGCTCCGATTGAGCTCCTATCAGGTTGATGTTCGACAGCGAGTGAGCTTCGCCCGAGAGGATAGCCTCTTCGCCCACACATACGACGGCGACATCGGCCTGGCGCACCACGCTTTTCACCTTTTCAAAGTTGCGGGTATCGGTATCGCGCGAGTAGGCCAGTCCCGGTTCGTAGTAGTATTTCACCTGTTTGTATTCATCGCTTTGCAAGGCCTTCAACGGGGTGACGGTGCGGTTTTTGTCACCGTCGAACGACCAAGTGCCCAGTTGGTCGTGAGGCGCGTCGGCCATGGGTCCGATGAGTGCCACGGTCTGACCCTCTTTGAGGGGCAGGACACCGTCATTCTTCAACAGGATAGCCGACTCGACAGCGGCCTGACGGGCCGTTTTCAGATGTTCGGCCGAGTAGATTGAGCTTGTGCTCCCCTTTTGGGTGTAGGGATTTTCAAACAGGCCCAGCCGATATTTGATGCGCAAGATGTTGCGCACGGCATTGTCGATGACCTCCATCGAAACCTTCTTCTCGGCCACCAGTTCGGGTAGATAGTCGATGTAGGTTTTGCTCACCATCTCCATGTCTACCCCGGCGTTGGCCGAGATGCGGGCCACATCTTTGCGGTCGGTAGCAAATCCGTGGGAGAGCATCTCGCTCATCGAGCACCAGTCCGACACGACGAAGCCGTCGAATTTCCATTCGTCACGCAGTATGGTGCGCAGCAGGTAATCGTTGCCCGAGGCGGGGATTCCGTCGTTGTCGTTGAACGAGGTCATCAGCGTGGCGGCCCCGGCTTCGATAGCCTTCTGGAACGGTACCAGATAGACGTTGCGCAGGAGGTTCTCGGGGATATAGGTCGAGTTGTAGTCACGTCCGCCCTCGGCAGCACCGTAGCCTACGAAGTGTTTCACACAGGCGGCAATGGCATCGCTGTCCGACAGCTGTTTGCCCTGGAATCCGCGCACCATGGCGGCACCCAGTTCACCGGCCAGATAGGGATCCTCGCCCAGACTCTCGGCAATGCGCCCCCAGCGGGCGTCGCGCGAGATGTCGAGCATGGGCGTGAAGGTCCAGGTTATACCCTCTTCACGAGCTTCGGTAGCGGCCATGTGGGTACTCGCTTCGACCAGTTGCCATCTCCGAGGTGACCTACGAGGCTGGGTTCTCGTCGCTGTCGCATTTCTCCAACAGTTTCCGCGAGTTCTACGGCATGTCGCCCAGCCGTTACGTCGAGTTGTATCACAACGGAGCCCAACACGACGGTCAGGAACCCACCCAACCCGATGCCTCGAACGAATAGGTCTGTTGCTCTCTGAATTTTTTCGTGTCCGGGTTATCTGTAAAGAGCCGGGGCGACGAGCCTTTTCCTCATAGACCGAAATCTGTGCTACATATTTGAAAACACCGATAGGGGAATTATGGCTATCTTTGTCGTGTTAACGTAAAAGAATTTGAGATCATGAAAAGAGTATTATGGCTTTTAGCCAGTCTGCCGCTTGGCCTGATGGCCGCATGCAGTGCGACAAACGAGTTGGTATTTGAGGATAATTTCGACGGGAGCGGACTTCCCGATTCCACCCGGTGGACCTACGAGGAGGGCTATGTGCGCAACGGCGAGTTGCAGTATTACACGGTGGCCCGCCCCGAAAACTGTTACCAGCAGGACGGCTATCTGCACATCGTCTGCCGTCACGACAGTGCCTTCATCGCAAACGGTCGCTTCGGCAAGGCTTGGGCGAAACCGGTCGATACGACGCGTTGCGACAGCGTGGCCCCCGTTACCTCGGCCAGCATCACTACCAAGGGGATTGCCGAGTGGAAATATGGTCGGGTAGAGGTGCGTGCCAAGTTGCCCGATTGCCGGGGTTCCTGGCCCGCCATCTGGATGATGCCGGCTGAAAACACCTATGGCGAATGGCCCAAAAGCGGCGAGTTGGATATTATGGAGAATGTGGGCTACGACCTGCCCAAGGTGCACTACGCCATACACACCGAGAAATACAACCACACCAAGAACAACCAGAAGCGCCACACGGTCGATTGTGCCACCGTGGCCACCGACTTTCACCTCTATGGTTTTGAATGGCGGGCCGACAAGCTCACCTGGTACCTCGACGGAGTCGAGACCTATTCGGTGGTCAAGGACGAAGAGGGTTGGGAAGCCTGGCCCTTCGACCAGCCCTTTTACCTCATACTCAATTTTGCTTTCGGTGGAGGCTGGGGAGGCAGCCAGGGTGTCGACCTCGAAGGGTTACCTCAGGAGTATGTGATCGATTATGTGAAAGTCTATCGTTAAGGTGTATCGTTTGATACACCTTTTTTTTGATAAATGACAGTCCGGAGAGCGATAATTATGCCGTTGACAGTGGCTCTTGTCGACGGCAACAGTCAGCATCCGGTTGCAGGAGTTCGTGCCAAAAATAACCTGTCGGAAGTCGTTTTTACGCCCACATGGGCTCAAATGCAACATAAGTTTAAGTTTCTGCTACAAATCTTCAAGGGCGAATGCAAAACTTCAAACAATATAATATTCGCTGTAAAAACATTGTGGAGATTCAATTTACATTTGTCTTGTTGAAAAGCACAGCGTGCCGACACTTTTTGTAGAACCATAAATTTTAAATTAGTATTCATGAAAAAGAGAATTATTTCGATTTTGACCGTCTTCTTGGGAATCTTGGGCGCAGCTGCTCAGGTCCCGAATTCGTTCCAATATCAAGCCGTCATGCGCAACAACGATGGCAGCGTGGCCGCCAATGAACCCCTCGAAGTGAAGGTGTGCATTCACCAGGGTACAGCCGATGGTGCGGTGGTGTATGAAGAGACCCACACCACATCGAGCAATGCTTCGGGAATCATTACCTTCAAGGTAGGCGAGGGGGTCAACAGTTCCCGCACCGAGACCTTCTACGACATCGATTGGAGTGCCGATAACTATTTCTTCGAGACCCAGGTCGACCGGGGTACCGGCTATGTGAGCATGGGAACCCAACAGTTGTTGAGCGTGCCCTATGCCAAGTGTGCCGTAGTAGCCGATAACGTACACATCAAATCGCCCGACGGAAAATTGTGGCGCATCAAGGTGGCCAACGACGGAACCATCACGACCGAAGCCGTAACCGAATAAGCAGGAGGGAAAGATTCTATGAGAAAAACCATACTATTATTAATAGGTATCGCCTCGGTCATGGGTGGTCGGGTTGCAGCCCAGTCGGTAGTAGCCACGGCCGGAGGCGGTAACGAGACACTCGTTTGGACCCTGGGCGAGGTATTCACCGAGTCGGTCATGCGTTCCAACGTAGTTCGGTTCTCCCAAGGATTCAACCAGCCGTTTGTCGCTCCCACCTCGGGCATCTTCTCGGTCAAGAACGATAATCTCGATTTGAAGGTAGGTCCCAATCCCGTGGCCGATGAACTGTACCTCACGCTCTCCGAGGCTGAGGGCAGCACCTGGTATCTGTATGACGTGCAGGGACGTCTGCTCGACTCGGGCCGTTTGCCCGAAGCCCAACAGGCTGTGATTGCTTTCTCCGACAGAGAAGCCGGTGAGTATATATTGAAAGTTGAGAATGAAAAAGGAGCCCGCTCGGTTCTGATTCTAAAAAAATAAGTAACAGATGAAAAGAATAATTTTGGCCATATTGGCGGTTGCCCTCTTTTCGGTGACCAATCTGAGTGCCCAAACCATAAAGGGGATACCCTACCAAACCGTGGTGCGTGATGCCGAAGGCAACCCCGTGCCCAATCAGGAGGTGACGGTGCGTTTCTATATCCAGCGCACAATCTCTTCCCGTTCCGATGCCGACCCGCAGCTGCTGTACAGCGAGACTCAAACCACCGAGAGCGATGCCAACGGACTGGTGAGCCTGCAAGTGGGCGAAGGTGCTCCGCTTGAAGGCTCGTTCGATGCCGTTGACTGGTGGGGAAAAGTGTCGATCAAGGTCGAACTCGACTTGACGGGTACAGGCGAGCGGACTTTTACCACGACTCAGGAGCTGGCCTCCGTGCCTTATGCCCTCTCGGCCGAGAAAGCCCTGCTGCTCAAATCGGACGACGGTACCCAATGGAGCCTCGAATGCGACAACAACGGTAACTTGAAGTCGGTAAAGATTCCCCGGAACTATACCAAACTCGTCTTCTCCGATGAGTTCGACGGTACCGGTCTGCTCGACGACAGCAAGTGGGGATATGAAGAGGGCTATACCCGCAACGGCGAGGAGCAATACTATACGGTAGCCCGCAAGGAGAATTGCTACATGGACGGCGGTTATCTGCACATCGTTTGCCGCAACGACAGCTCGGTCATCGAGAATGCCCTCTACGAGAAACCTTGGAGTGCCGGCGGTTCGCACGGCTATCGGGCCGATACGATTATTCCCATCACCTCGGCCAGTGTCGTTACCAAAGGCAAGTTCGCCTTTACCTACGGTCGGGTAGAGGTCCGTGCCAAACTTCCCGTATGTCTGGGTTCCTGGCCCGCCATCTGGATGTTCCCGCAGGATCGCAGCGACTGGCCTGCCTGTGGCGAGATCGATATTATCGAGCACGTAGGCTATGATCCCGACAATATCTATTTCACGGTACACTCGACCGAGTTCAACGGCAACAACCAACCGAACAGATATGCATCGAGCGCCCATATCGATAATCCCGACGACTGGCATGTCTATGCCTTCGAGTGGCACCCCGATCGGCTCATGTGGTACATCGACGACGAACTGCAATTTACGGTACTGAGGGGACGTACCTATTCCGACAGCAACTGGCCCTTCAACAAAGATTTCTACCTGTTGCTCAATTTTGCCTTCGGTGGCGGTTGGGGAGGCCGCGAAGGTATCGATGTCACCGCTCTGCCTATGGAGTATGTCATCGACTATGTGCGTATTTATCAATAAAAAGTGAAAATAAAGAACTAAAATCATGAAAAAGACAACTACACTTTTCTGTACGGCCCTTGTGGCTGCTTTATGTAGCTTTCCCGGCCAGGCCGAGAAGGTCTATTATGTCGACCCCGACGGGAACGCTCCCGAGGGTATGACCGTCGACGCCGTCTATACCAAGGTGGCTGCGGCCATCAACGCGGTGACGGCCGATGAGCCCGTAACCATCTATCTGAAACCGGGACACGAGTTCAAGGAGAGCAACATGACTACCGGTGCAAACCGGGTAGATTTGACCATCATCGGCGATAGCTCCATCATCAATGCCGGTTCCGCACAGCGCATCTTGCGTACCGAGGCTGCCCGGCTGGTCTTGAAAGACATCACCTTCACTGGCGTCAAGAACTATACCAGTATGGGCGGTGTACTCTATTTTGCCGGTAATGCCAATAGTGCCTCCGAGTTGGTCATCGACAGCTGCGTATTTGAAAACTGTGCCTTGACCTCGGGTGCCGACGGGGGTGCTGCTATCGCCACCGGTACGAACGCCATGAATGTAACTATCACCAACTCGGTGTTCCGGAATAACCAGACCGAAGGGTATAGAGATGCCATGAGTGGTACCTCCATTCACTTCCAGGGTAAGGAGGGAGTTTTCACGGTTGAGAACTCGATTTTCCAGAACAATGTAATCAATTCCAACTCGGGAGCTATGGCTGTGGGTATCGTCAACAACTCGAACGTACAGGCTCGTCTGGCCAACAACACCTTTTACAACAATACCACCAAGGGTGTCCCGGTAGGGTCGGTGCCCAATATCCTGATCAAAGGTTCGGGCAACTCGGTTCAAGTTGTGAACAACACCTTCTATTTCGACCTGCGCGACGAGTCGGACGATGAGGGCGACCAGACCTTGATGAAAGAGGTTTACAAGAGAACCTCGGCTGTCAACATCAGCGAGACCGGTAACAATACCCTCTATTTCGTCAACAATGCCGTGGTAGGATTGCGCAATGCCGTCATTTCGCCGAAAGCTACCGGCCGCACCATTGCCTGCCAGAACAACTATGCCGTCGTGCTGGAACCTCACTCCTATGTGTCCGAACTGGCCGATAACGAGAACGGCAACATGCTTATTACGGCTCGCGAGTCGAATGTGGGCGACCCCTTCATCGCCGACATCGATGCCTTGACCTCTTTGATGACCGAAGCCGGTCTCAGCGATACCTTGGCAACCGACAACTTCGTACCCTATCTGGCTGTGAGCGAGACCAGCCCGCTGGTCAACGCCGGTGTAGCCGAATATCTGGTGGGTGAGGAGAATATCGTTCCCCTGGTCGACGTGCTGGGTACGGCCCGCGAAGATGATGGTGTAGACATAGGAGCCTATGAGTATGTACCCTCCGACCAGCCCACGGCTATCGCTGGTGTTGATGCAGCTACCGATCTTAGTGTCTACGTACAGTCGGGCAACCTCGTTGTCGAGAATCATACCGACACCGAGTTCCAGGTAACTCTCTTCCAGATCGACGGCCGTCAGGTAGCCGCTATGCCCGTGGAGCAAACGGCAGTAATCGGCGGTGACCGTCTGCCTCGCGGTGTTTTGCTGGTAGTAGCTACCAACGGACACGACCAAATCGTTAAAAAAGTAATCTTATAAATTTAATATCAATCACGTATGAAAAAGAATTTCTTATTAGTCGCTTTGTTGGCGGGCTCTCTGGGAGTCAACTCGTTTGCCGCCACAAAAATTTATGTAAAAGCCGGCTCGGGTAACGACAGTTACAACGGTCAATCGTGGGGCACGGCTTTCAAAACCGTGAGCAAGGCTATCGGTAGTGTACAGGATAATGAAGAGACCATCATCTATCTGGAACCCAATACCGTATTCGATACGGGTGGACAGCTCGATCTGGACGAAAACAAGAATGTGACCATCATCGGTAACAATACCACGCTGCGTGCCGCCGAGAAACCCGGTAAAGAGGGTGGCGAGGGTGCCCGTATCCTGCGTGCCGCCACCGGTTGCAATCTCACGGTAAGAGGTATCACTTTCCTCAACGGCCGTCAAGTTGCTTATGCTCCGGGTGGAGGCCTTTTCTTTGCCGGTAATACGCTGGTAGTCGACAGCTGTATCTTCATCGACAACGAGTCTGATGCCGGTGGTGCAGCCATAGCTTCGCGTGGAAAAGATGTGACTGTGCGCAACTCCTACTTCGACGGCAACTACATCTTTGAGGGTAGTGGCTACGCTACGGGCGCAGCTATTCTTCAAGCCGGTGTAAAAGATGTCGATGGTAGTAGCCTGCGGGTAGAAAACTGTACCTTCTACAGCAACGACGTGAATAAAGGTGTAGGTTCTGCCATCTCGACCGAAGACGCGGCAGCTTCCTATTCCAATGTAGGGGAGATAACGATTGTCAACTGTACCTTCCTGGCCAATACTTCCAAACTCACCAATCAGGCAGATGTCGATGTAACCAATAGTGATGGCGCTTTGATGAAGATTATCAACAATACCTTCTATGGCAACGACGGTGCCCTGCGCATTGGCGATATCTACACGGGCGAACTGTACTTTATCAACAACCTGGTCTATGCTACAGGTTCAGGTATCTTCGGTGACCCCAACTATACGGTCAACAACTATCGTACTCCTATCGAGGGATACAATAATATTATCATAGGTGGCGAGCGTGGTGTCAACGAGGCTATCGACGACGAGTGCTTCAACGGCAAGAAAGATCAGTGCAACAACCGGGTAGAGACTCTCGCTACCTATCCGTTGTCGATGGTTGCCCTGGCTTCCTCGCTCTCGACCGACAACTTTGTACCCTATCTGCCCTTGACTGCCGAGAACAGCGACGCTGTCAATGCTGGTTATGCCGACGGTGCTTATGCCGATATGATTCCGGCCACCGATATTCGGGGCTTGAAAGCCGTAGGTACGAGAGACATCGGTGCCTATGAATACGGTGCTACCGAACAGTCGGCAATCGCTTCGGTCGTAGCCGATGAGTCCGATTTCGTCATCGCCCGCAACGGCGACCAGATTACCGTAGTGAATACGGCCGATCGTCACTTCACCCTTACCGTAGTCGATATGTTGGGCCGCACGGTTTACTCGGCCGAGGGTGCCGATATGTTGACAGTCAACAAACAGGATATTGCTGCCCGTTGCGCCATCTTCGTTCTCACCGACGGGGTAAGCAAGAAAGCTGAAAAAGTAATGTTGTGATATAATGTGTTTCTCCATTAGGAGATGGGATTTGTAAGGAGCAGCTCGGTTTGCCTGTGCAAGCCGGGCTGCTTTTTTTGTCGCAGGCTGCAGGTTGGAATAGTCAAAATATTGAAAACTGTGTTTTCTATTTGCCTCTGCTTTTGACTTTCACTATCTTTGCATATTGCGAAAATAGGAGTCGGTTCGGCAAAAAGACCAAGCGAGCTTGATTTTTTGCGCTCACCTTTCACTATCTTTGTTACACGAAGATGGGATGCGGTTCGGCATAAAAAATTCAAGCAAGCTTATTTTTTCTGCGCTCGCCTTTCACTATCTTTGCAAGGATTGTAAAAAGGGGAGAAGCCTCGGGAAGAGACGAAAAGACGTTCGCTTTCGCCACAGAGAGGCACCTCGTTTTTACACGTGTAGAAAAGAAAGGATAGTATGCGTTTACGTACAATAGGATTGGGGGTGATTTGTGCGCTCATCGCTCCCGTGTGCCGAGGCGAAATGATTGCGCCGTTGAAGATTCCTTTGTTGATGAGTGCCAATTTCGGGGAGTTGCGCCCCAACCATTTTCACTCGGGTATCGATTTGAAGACTCAGGGCCGCACCGGCCTCCCGGTCTATGCGATGGACGGCGGCTATGTGTCGCGTGTCGTGGTGTCGCCGTGGGGATTCGGTCGGGCCATCTACATCAATCACCCTTCGGGGCTGACGACCGTCTACGGCCACTTGAAGAGTTTCGCTCCCTTTGTCGATGAAGTGGTACGCCGGTTGCAGTACGAACAGGAAGACTTTGCCATCGACTGCGAATTTGCCGAGGGCGAAATCCCGGTAGGGCAGGGCGACCTGATTGGGTATAGCGGCAATGCCGGTTCGTCGGGCGGTCCCCATCTGCATCTCGACATTCGCGATACCGCTACCGAGGACCCCATGGACCCGCAGGAGTGGCTCTCGCAGTACATTACCGACGATGTGGCTCCCGAGCCTCGTCGGGTGGTGGTCTATACCCACGACGGGGTCATGGGAAATACCGCTCGCCGGGTGGAACGCAAGGCAACTCGGAGTGGGGCGGGTACCTACTCGATAGGCGAACCTGTCCCCGTCTGGGGCGATGTCTCGTTCGGTATCGAGGCCTACGACCGCATGACCGGCACGGCCAATAAATACGGGGTGCATCAGGTCGACCTGTATGTCGACGACAGCCTCTTTTTTTCGACCTATATCTACCGCTACTCGTTCGACGAGACCCGCTACATCAACAGCTTCACCGAGGACGGCAAGATCATGCGCACCTATGTGGCGCCCGGCAACCGGCTGCGCTCCATCTACAAGCAGGTCGACAACCACGGCATTCTCCATGTCGATGAGGAGCGGCCCTATCGCTGTCGCTACGTCCTCACCGACTACGACGGGAATCGCTCGGTGTTGGACTTTACCCTCACCGGCAAGTTGCAGGAGCCCGTCGAGCCCCAGAAGTCGGGCATCTATTTCTCCTATGCCGTCGACAATCTCTACAAGAAGGACGATTTCGGTCTTTTTGTTCCTGCCGGGGCCCTCTATGAAAACATCGATTTCACGCGGCGCAAGCTCGAATCGCACAAATATTGCTCCGATACGCAGGTCATCGGGCCCGACGATATTTCGCTCCACCGCCCGGCCGACCTCTCGATTCGGCTTACCCGCGACGAACTGACTAACAAGAACCAGTATTATCTGGTGCGTCTCAAAGGCAGCCGGGTCTATCCCGTGAACGGTGAGTATGCCGATGGCTGGTACAAGGCCAAGATTCGCAACTTCGGCTCCTATGCCGTTACGGTCGATTCGGTGAATCCCTCCATTCAGCCCGTGGCTCCCGAGCGCTGGTCGTCGCGGGGCACGGTGGTGTTGAAGGTGACCGACAGCGGTAGCGGACTGAAAAGCTACCGGGGCGAAATCGACGGCAAGTTTGTCCTCTTTGAACTCGACGGGAAGACGGCCCGCATCACCTATCGCCTCGAAAGCAACCGGGTGAAGAAGGGAAGCAAGCACACCTTGAAGGTGCGGGCTACCGACATGTGCGGCAACGAGCAGGTCTATACCGGCTCTTTTGTATGGTAAATAAAAAACAAGAAATAGAGTTATGAAGAAAATTGCGATTTTATCTCTTTTGACCGTGGCCGCTTGGCCGCAGGCATGGGCCTGTACGAGTTTGATAGCCGGTAAGCAGGCTACGGCCGACGGGAGTGTGTTGGTAACCTATTCGGCCGACTCCCACACCCTCTATGGGGCGTTGACTTCGTCGCCAGCCGCCGATTGGCCCAAGGGTTCCATGCGTAAGATTATCGAGTGGGATACCAACAAACCGCTGGGCGAAATCGAGCAGGTGGAGCACACCTATGCCGTGGTGGGCAACATGAACGAACATCAGCTCACCATTGTTGAGTCGACCTGGGGCGGACGTCCCGAGCTGGTCGATACCACCGGCATCATCGACTACGGTTCGCTCATGCAACTGGGACTCGAACGGGCCAAGACCGCTCGCGAGGCCATCAAGGTGATGACCGGCCTGGTCAAGAAATACGGCTATTGCAGCAGTGGCGAGTCCTTCACCATTGCCGACCCCAATGAGGCCTGGATCATGGACCTCATCGGCAAGGGCCCGGGGCGCCGGGGTGCCGTGTGGGTAGCCGTGCGTATCCCCGACGACTGTATTGCCGGCCACGCCAACTATCCTCGCATTCACAAGTTCCCGTTGGAAGACAAGGAGAACTGCCTCTATTCGGCCGATGTCATTTCGTTTGCCCGCGAGATGGGCTATTTCGACGGGCTGAACAAGGATTTCAGCTTTGCCCAGACCTATTATCCCGCCGACTTCGGAGCCCTGCGGGCCTGCGATGCCCGCGTGTGGGCCTTCTTCCGCAAGTACGACACGACCATGGACCAGTACCTGCCCTACATCAACGGCGAGGTATACAACCCCTTCCCCCTCTACATCAAGCCCTCGCGCAAACTCTCCGTGCAGGATATGAAAGAGGCCATGCGCGACCACTTCGAGGGTACCCCCTTCGACATGACGCAAGATGTGGGTGCCGGTCCCTTCAAGGTACCCTATCGGTTCCGCCCTATGTCGTTCGAGGTCGAGGGTAAATCCTACTGCATGGAGCGGGCCATCGCCACGCAGCAGACCGGCTTCACTCTCGTGGGTCAGATGCGCAACTGGCTGCCCGATGCCGTGGGCGGTGTACTCTGGTTCGGCGTCGACGATGCCAACACCTGTATCTATGTGCCCATGTATTGCAGCATCACCCGGGTGCCCGAATGTTTCAGCCCTGCAAACGGTTCGATGTATGAATTTTCCTGGACCTCGGCCTTCTGGGTTCACAACTGGGTTGCCAATATGGCTTATGCCCGCTACGAGCCCATGATTGGCGACATTCGCCGCGTGCAGACCGCTGTCGAAGGTTCGCTCAACGCCCGCCAGTCGGCTGTCGACAAGGCTGCTGCCGAACTCTATGCCACTTCGCCCGCCGAGGCCATCGAGTTCCTCACCCAGTACAGCTGCGATGCTGCCGAGGCATCGACCGCCCGCTGGAAGAAACTGGGCGAATACCTCATGGTCAAGTTCCTCGACGGTAACGTGAAGCGCGAGGAGAACGGCCACTTCAAGGACAACGGCTACGGCTTGCCCGATTCGCCTCTCTTCCCCGGCTATTCCAAGGAGTACTACGAGGAGATTGTGCGCCAGACCGGCGACCGCTTCCTCGAAAAGGCACCGCAGTTCTAAACCTTGTTTTTTCCCCGAATGGTGAAAACGATGCGAAACTTTTGCTTAATTTGTGTGCCCGTCTCGGGGAAATAACTAAATTTGTCCACAGAAGAAACAATTAACTATTGAACGCTAAACATATGGGAAACGAAGATTTATTGCAACAAGTGATTGCCAAAGCTCAGGTATGGCTGGGCGACGGCTATGACGAGGAGACCAAAGCCGCTGTGCGGGCCATGCTCGACAACGAAGATAAGACCGACCTCATCGAGGCCTTCTACAAGGATCTCGAATTTGGTACGGGCGGTCTGCGCGGCATCATGGGTGCCGGTACCAACCGCATGAACATCTACACCGTGGGTGCCGCCACGCAAGGCTTGTCCAACTACTTGAAGAAGGCATTTGCCGATCTTCCTCAGATCAAGGTGGCTATCGGTCACGACTGCCGCAACAACAGCCGCCGTTTCGCCGAGGTGGCTGCCGACATCTTCTCGGCCAACGGTATCAAGGTCTATCTGTTCGACGCCCTGCGTCCCACGCCCGAGGTATCGTTTGCCATTCGCGAACTGGGTTGCCAGAGTGGTGTAATCCTCACCGCCTCGCACAACCCCAAGGAGTACAACGGCTACAAGGCTTACTGGAACGACGGTGCCCAGATGATTGCACCCCACGACAAGGAGACCATCGACGAGGTGAACAAAATCACTTCGGTGAAAGATGTGAAATTCCAGGGTAACCCCGCCCTCATCGAGATTATCGGCGAGGAGATCGACCGCCGTTACCTCGACCGTATCAAGACTCTCTCGCTCAGCCCCGAGGCCATTGCCCGTCACCACGACATGAAAATCGTCTATACGCCTATCCACGGCACCGGTGTGCGCCTCGTGCCCGCTTCGTTGAAGAACTTCGGCTTCACCAACATCATTCACGTGCCCGAGCAAGACGTGGTGAGCGGCGATTTCCCCACCGTCGTGTCGCCCAACCCCGAAGAGCCCGCCGCCCTCGACATGGCCATCAAGAAAGCCATCGAGACCGATGCCGAGCTCGTTGTAGCCTCCGACCCCGATGCCGACCGTATCGGTATGGCCGTGCGCAACGACAAGGGTGAGTTTGTCCTCATCAACGGGAACCAGATTGTGATGATATTCCTCAACTACCTCATGACCCGCAACAAAGAACTGGGTCTGCTCAAAGGCAACGAATACATCGTCAAGACCATCGTCACCACCGAGACCATCAAGACCATTGCCGAGCGCAACGGCTTTAAGATGTACGACTGCTACACCGGCTTCAAGTGGATAGCCTCGATTATCCGCGAGAACGAAGGCAAGGCCCGCTACATCGGCGGCGGCGAAGAGAGCTACGGCTTCCTGCCCGAGGATTTCGTGCGCGACAAAGACTCCGTTTCGTCCATCTCGCTCATGGCCGAGATTGCCGCCTGGGCCAAGGACAAGGGCATGACCATGTATCAGATGTTGCAGGACATCTACATCAAATACGGCTTCTCCAAGGAGAAAGGCATCTCGGTCGTTCGCAAGGGCAAATCGGGAGCCGAGGAGATTGTGGCCATGATGAAGAGCTTCCGTGCCAACCCCTTGAAAGAGCTCGCCGGTTCGCCCGTCATTCTGGTGAAAGACTACGACTCGCTCGAAGCCCTCGACACCGTGACCGGCCAGAAGTCGAAACTCGACATGCCCGTCACCTCCAACGTGCTGCAATACTTCACGGCCGACGGCTCCAAAGTCTCCATTCGTCCCTCGGGAACCGAGCCCAAGATCAAGTTCTACATCGAGGTGCGCGGCATCAAGATGGACAGCTATGCCGACTACGACGCTGCCAATGTGGCTGCCGATGCCAAGATAGAGGCCATCAAGAAAGAGCTGGGCATCTGACGATACCCTCGTGACGCTCCTGCCTGCGGCATGAGCGGCTCTTGACAAGATACGGATCGCCCCGGGAGAAAACCTCCCGGGGCGCTCTCTTTATGTGAGGTTGAGGCCCGGATCAGTCGGTCGTCGTCCGGCGGGAAAGGCCCTGTATCACCGCCAGCAGACAGTCGGCAAAGGCCGTCGCCGCCTTTTTGCGGTAGAGCCCCTGCGGCCAGAAGAGATACCCCTGCGAGGTAAGCGGCTCGGCACACAAGATGGGAATCTGCACCAGGTCGGGTTCGTTGGCCACGGCCGCCTGAGTCAGAATCGTCCCCCAGTAGCCCCCGCGCAGCAGGTGCAGAATGGTGTGCACGTCGTTCATCTCGATGCCCACGGTGAGC
Organism: Barnesiella viscericola DSM 18177; assembly: GCF_000512915.1. Taxonomy (GTDB): domain Bacteria; phylum Bacteroidota; class Bacteroidia; order Bacteroidales; family Barnesiellaceae; genus Barnesiella; species Barnesiella viscericola. The sequence goes on along the minus strand of NZ_CP007034.1, from coordinate 1,081,068 downwards.
GACAGCCGGTATTTGCGGCACAGCTCCTCGATTCTCTTGCGGGTGGCAAAGCCCCGCTCGGGCAAGATGAGCGGCGTCGCCGCGAGTCGCTTCAAGGTAATCGACGAGAGCGAGGCCAGCCGGTGCGAGTGGTGCGTGACAAAGTAAAGCTCCGACCGCACGATCGGCACCGTCTCCAAGTCGTTGCACATCGACTCGGGTTTGAACGAGAGCAGCAGGTCCAGCCCGTTGTCGCCGAGCAGCTGCAAAAGCTCCTCCGAGGTACCCTGCGTCACATGCACCTCCACCCCGGGATAGCGCTGGGTAAACCGTTCCAAAGCCGGCAGCATGAACGAAATCATGCTGTAAGTCACCCCCACGTGCAGCCTCCCCGTCTGCACCCCCTTCAAGTCGCGTATCATCTGTCGGCCGTCCTCGGCCTCCTGTATCGCCCGGTGGGCATAGGGCAGCAGGGCCAGTCCCGCCTCGGTGGGAACCACCCGTTTGCCTATGCGGTCGAAGAGCAGGATACCCAGCTCCTCTTCCAGTTGCTTGATTTGTTGCGACAGCGTGCTCTGCGAGATGTTCAGCACCCGGGCCGCCTCCGAGAAGTTGCGCAATTCGCAAGCCTCCTTAAAGTAGTTCAGTTGACGCAGTTCCATTTTCTTAATCGGTTTTATCGATAGATCTTATTGAAAAAATGAGTTTTGCAAATATAGACAAATAGTTTGCATTGCATTAGATTTGTTCCAAATTTATAAGACAAACAAACACTTTCAAAGATTCATGAAAAAAATGGTTAGCATGGCCTGCATGGGCCTCTCGTTTCTTCTGTTGGCCTGTGGTACACAAAAACAAAAGGCCGAGTCGCAAGCACCCACGGTGGTTCAAGACGGAATCCGCTTTTGCGAAAGCACCTACCCCTACGATGGCGGTATGCTCATCGCCAACTTCGGCACCGAGCAGTTGAACCCCCTCAATACCGAGGGCAAAGGCTATATTCTGTATTATAAAGAGGGGAAAACCTCGACCTTCATTCCTGCCGACGGCAACCTCTCGGCCCCCAAGGGCATGTATATCGGCAAAGGTCATCTCTTTGTGTGCGATGTAAACAAAATCCTCGTTTACAATCTGGACAATCGTGAGGCCGCTCCCCGCACCCTCACCTTGCCCGAGGGCTGCCTCTTTGCCAACGACCTCGCTGCCGTGGGTGACACCCTTTACGCCTCGGTGACCAATGCCGACAAGATTTTCAAGATCGACATCAGCGACATGGAGCACCTCGGCAACCCCGTCGAGTGGTTCACGGTGCCCGGTCCCAACGGACTGCTCGCCGACGGACAGTCGCTCTATATCGCCTCCTATCCCGCCGACGGCAATACCCAGCCCCAGCATACCATCTATCGTGTGGCCGATGTGGCCGCTCCCGCCTTGGAGAAAGTCATCGAGACCCCGGGACAATACGACGGCATCGCCTTCTCGTCCGACAGCACCGCCCTCTATATCACCAACTGGGCCCCCGCCGGGCTGAGCCGGGTCGACCTGAATACCGGAACGGTTACCCCGGTATCTATCTCGCTGGACCAACCGCTGGTGGGACCTGCCGATATTACAGTCATCGACCAACATGTCTATATCCCCGACCTGCCCAACAGTCGGGTGGTAGTTATCAGTGAGTGAGGTAGTTTTACATAAGGTCGAAGAAAAGGCGGAGGATTTTTCCTCCGCCTTTTTGCTCTTTTTTTGCTCCATACTGCGATAATTCGGTCATTCCGCACTTGATGCGGTGCTTCACGTCATTCCGCACTTGATGCGGAATCCAGGGAATATCGGCAGCGGCACTTGTCCTTTGCGGCCCCGTACTGGACCCCGCATCGTGGTGCGGGGTGACTCACACACTGGACCCCGTCACCTCGTCATACCGCGCCTCGACGCGGTGCTTTACGTCATTCCGCACTTGATGCGGAATCTAGGAATACTGGCAAAGGCAATACCCACAAGAGGCCTCTCTCTGGACCCCGCATCGTGGTGCGGGGTGACACGATGCCCGACGGTTCACTGTTCCTTCAATGTTGGCAATGCTCCGGTGAGTTCGTACTGCCACTCTGAGCCTGCACTTTGCAGGGCGTCGTTCATGGCATCCTTGGCTCCTGACCAGTTGCTGTCCGTCACCATCGTGGTTCCGCCGGTGCCTACCTGGTCTTCACCGATGCCTTGTTCCTGGCCGTTGTCTCCCCAGTAGCAGGCGGTGATGATACCGCCATACGGCATGAGGCCCTTGAAGTTCCGTCCCGCCACGCCGCCTGTGGCTCCGTCTGTGGCTCCGTCCGAGCCTTTGACAGTCCCTTTGGCATGGTAGCAGGCAGTCAGGGTGCCACAATCGTTGGTTCCCGTTACGCCGCCTACATAGACGGTGCCGCTTCCGCTACCGGTCACGCTGCCCCAGGCATAGCAGGCTTTGAGGGTGCTGGATGAGCCGTTGCTTCCCACCACACCGCCGGCAAAATAGGTGCCTATATCGTTACTTACAAGGGTCACGTCGCCCGTGGCATAGCAGGCGGTCAGGGAGGCACCATTATTCGTCGTACCTGCCACGCCGCCGGCTGTATTCCCGGCATTCACTGTGGCCGAGGAGCTGCATCCGGTAAGGGAACCGCCCACTTGGAAGCCTACTACACCGCCCGCAATGCCGTTCATGCCGCTGCCGCTGACGCTGCCCGACACCGAGCAGTTTTCAATGTTGCCATAGCTATATCCCGCCACGCCGCCGGCATCGCCCACGCTGTGAGTGGTTGCTATCTGCACGCCCTCCAGCGTCACGTCCTTCACCGTGCCGCCGGAGCCGATGTAGCCGAACAGGCCCGCATATTGGTCACTCGTCGTAACGGTCAGCCCCGTGATGGTATGGCCGCCGCCGTTGAAGGTGCCTTTGTATTGGTGGTTATAGTCTATGCCTATCGGTGTCCAGTCGATGCCCGAGAGGTCGATGTCGGCCGTCAGGGTGATATTGATGCCTAAATTCCATTGTTCGTTCACCAGCTTGGCGATGTTCTTCAGGCCATCGGCGGAGGTCACGGTGTAGTTGCCCTGTCCGTCGTCGGTATATCCCTTGTCCTTATCCAGCGTGATGTTGTAGTAGCTGCCCGCCTCGGGGGTGATGGTGGTGGAGAGGTCGCGTTCCTTGTTGTCGTTGTTCGCCATCAGCTTGGTTATCTCGTAGCCGGGCACCACATTCGCCTCCCAACAGGTGAAGGAGACGCCGTTCTCGGTATATTCGCACCGCTTCATCTCTATCCAGCCCTCTTGCGAGCCTTGCACTACCGTGCCCTTTTCATAAGTACACTGTGTGTAGGTATAGAGCTGGAGGCTCTGCACTTCGCCGAGCGCATCGCCGGTGGGCGTGACGCGCACCTTGGCCAGACGGTGGGCAAAGGTCAGCGTGACGGGTGTCAGGTAGTCGCCCGTGCCCGAGCCGCCCAGCAGGTAGGCAAGACTTTGGCTTTGGTCGCTGAGGTCGAGGGTGCCGCCCGTGGCGGGGTACCAGGCGGTGACGGTGTGTTCGCCGGAGTCGCTCCAGTACAGGGGTGACTCGGCTTTGATGGATTCGTCGTCCTGCACGATGTAGATGCCCTCCTCGGCGTTTATCTGCACGGCGAACCGGTCGCCTGCGTCGAACACGCTGCCCGTGCCGTCCCCGTTCTCGCTGACGCGGGTCTGCGGTGCGCCCCACGGCTGCGCCTCGCCTCCCTCCACGCCGAGGGTGATGCGGGCTATCTCCAGCGGGTATTGTCCTTCGGGCAGACGGTCACCGTCCGCCAGTTCGTCCTTCGTGCAGGCTGCCGTGGCAAGTAGCAGCGCGGTGAGTGTAAATAGTCTTGTTTTCATCTTATTATTTGTTTATATATTTCTTTTTTCTTCTATGTCATTTTAGGAATCTAGGGATACCCTCCCGGTCATTCCGCACTTGATGCGGTGCTCCCCGTCATACCGCGCTTCGACGCGGTATCCAGAAATACCGGCAGTGGCACTTGATCCTTGCTCCCTCGCTGGACCCCGCATCGTGGTGCGGGGTGACTTCCCCGTCATACCGCGCTTCGACGCGGTATCCAGAAATACCGGCAGTGGCACTTGATCCTTGCTCCCGCACTGGACCCCGCATCGTAGTGCGGGGTGACCCGGAGCGCATCGTAGTGCGGGGTGACCCGAGCGGTATGTAGGGCTTACAGCGTGATGCTTACATCGTTCGAATTTCCGGGTTCCCACGGGGTAATCTCCGGTTCTTCCACCGTGATGCCCTTGTTGTTGAGCGTGATGTTATAGGTGTAGGCATAGCCTGCGGAGAACTGATTCGCTTCGGGCTTGGATGGATTCGGCAGTGTGGTTGTATAGTCCAGTCCGTTGAAAGACACTTTAAGGTCAAGAGAGGTGGTCACTCCCTGCGGGAGAATGATGACTTGCGAAGTGGTGGCACCGCCCAGCTGCATGGTAATCGGCGATTCGACGGCTGCGGTTACGGCAGTCGTTCCGGTAGCCGTGTCGAAAGTGCCTTCGTGCTTCAGTCCGTCCAACGTGTAGTCAGCAGGTTCCATTCCGTTGAAAATGAGGCCGTAGCCTGGCTTGAAGGTGAATTTGATGAGACTCATGCGGTGGTGGAAGGAGTTGTCTTCACCGCCTTTGTCGGTTTTGTCGGTGAAGCTCACCTCCGGGCTGCGGGTGCTTCCCTTCGCTCCCGAGGCAAAGAGGAAGTCGATGCCGGGGCCCTGCTTGTCGGCTGCGGTGTTGACGGTCACCGTTCCGCCGTCAGACTGATACGGATAGTAGGCATTAAAGGTCTTCGTTTCGGTGTCGTCAAAATAGATGACCGTACCGTCGGTCACGAACTTACCGTTCTCTCTCTTGTAGGGCACGTTGGTAAAGCCTGCGCCGGTGACGCCGATGCGGTCACCTTCGGTCCAGTCGGTTCCTTCCGAATTGACGCGGGTAGCGGGCGTAATGTCAGCGATAAACTTGGCGGCTACCGGGCCGTCATTCAGGTTCTCGTTGTCGTTGTTGCAGGCGGCAAGTGTCAATGCCAGCGCTGCGAAAGCAAAAAATCTTGTCTTCATATTTTTATTTGTTTATATATTTCTTTTCTTCTCGGTCATTCCAGGAATACCGGCAAATGAATGCACCGTCTTCCCTTTTTCTGGACCCCGCATCGGGTGCGGGGTGACCCGGTGCTGCGACGCGGTATCCAGGAATACTGTCTGCGGCACTTGTCCTTTGCGGCCCCTCGCTGGACTCCGCATCGGGTGCAGGGTGACTACCACGTCATACCGCGCTTCGACGCGGTATCCAGGAAATACCGGCAGCGGCACTTGTCCCTTGCGGCCCCTCGCTGGACCCCGCATCGTAGTGCGGGGTGACCCGAGCGGTGTGTGGAACTTACAGCGTGGCACTGGCATTGCCACCTTCCACCTCTTCCCAATCGGTGATCTCGGCGTTGCATTCCTCCATGCCGACGGGGGTCTCCAATGTACCGGTTACCCGGTAGGCGGTGGTCATGTTGCCGTTGAAGTCGGCAAGGGCTTCCGTCAGGTCGACTTCCGTGTGCTGTGTGCGTCCGCCATCGGTGAAGACGATGTCCAGCACCAGCGTCTGCACGGCTCCCATGGTTCCTAACAGGCGGGCGTCGGCCGTGAGCTTGCTGCCGTCACGGGTGAAGGAGAAGACCGTGGAGACAGGTTCGCCGATGGTCTGTCCCTTCTCCATGTCAAAAATTCCGGCTATGCCGCTGAGGGTGGCGGTCACGTTCTGTATCAGTTCGGGGCGTCCCTGTGTCACTTCCAGTTCCAGTTGCAGGTCACGTACACGCTGCACCGGAACGGCATTGACACGCAGCGTGTCGTCAGCTGTTACGGTTATCTCCTGACTGACGGTCTTCAGATAGCCCGGCAGGGGAATGACCGAGGTCCCGTCCGTGTGGGCATTGACCCGTGCCGTCCGTCCGTGGAAGGTGAAACCTTCCACGCGGTTATAGACCACCATACGGTATGTTCCCGGAGCGAGCAGGTCGGGGTAGGTAAAAGGCGAGCCGGTGATGTCGGCCACCTTCCCGTCGATGTCGAGTACATAGTTATCGTCTGCCGACAGTCCCGTCAGACTGACGGTGACAGCTCCCTTGTCGGGATGCGGCGTGTCATAGAGTGTGTCCTTCACGCAGGAAGAGAGCAGCACGGCGGCTGCCATTCCCATCACATTTATATATTGTCTTGCTTTCATATTCGATTCCTCCGAGTTAGAATAACTTCCATACCAATGTCACACCGGCATTGATGGGGCCCCACCAGTCCTTTGTCTCGTTGCCGCGGCGCACGCGCACACCGTCGATGACTTCATATTTCTCATAGTCTGCATTGAGGTAGCCCAAGCCGAGGTTGAAATCAAGATCTAATGCCTTGTTCAGCCGCAACTGGTAGCCGGCAGTGATGCCGCCACCCATCAGGTCGCCCTGCCTGCCTGTTTCGGAGAGCTTGTAGTTGAACTGTCCGGCCTTGAACATAGCACCCAGATACCAGGCTTTTTTCTCGCCCATATAGTAACGCACTTCCGGAGCCACTTCCCACAGAGCATAGCGGCGGTCCTTGTCGCTCCACGTCCAAGAAGTCCACGAGCCGTTTACGGCAATGCCCCACGACGGGCAGATGCGCCATTCGATGCCCAGGTCGGGTGTCAGGGTAGCCCAGCGCAGCAGGTTGGCCCGCAGGGCGAGGTGGTAGGAGTCGTGCGCCGGGTGCGAGGCTTCGGTGCGTTGCTGCTTGGCGGCTTGTCGGGCCTGTTCGGCCTCTTGTTCGGCGGTGGCTCGTTGAGCTTCGGCTGCCAGCCGTTCGGTCTCGGCCTGTTGCTCCGGCCCGGTCTCGGAGGGTGAGGTCGGAATCACGATTCGCACCGTCACATAGTCGCCGCCGGAGGTGTGGTGGCGGGTGGTGAAGCAGGCTTCGGTGAGCCCCTCGCGAGTGATGAGTTCGCTCTTCACCCGGTTGGAACGGATACGGGCCGTAGCCCGGGCTTCCGTTTCGTCGTCGAGCGAGTTGCAGTAGCCGTCGACCTGAATAGGGACGGTGCCGGCGAGTATCGCCTCTTTGTTCTGTACTACGCACGCGAGCAGACGGCTCAGCTCGGTGCCGTTGTTTCGGTAAGCGGTATAGAGGCCGTCGTTCCCCGGCTCGAACCGAAAGTGGTAGATGGTGTCGCCCTGTGTCTGTGCCACGAGTGGCAACATCAGGAGGCATAGCATCAGGCTCGTTACGTATTTTTTCATGGAGATGTAAATTGTGAAATCTACTCAAATATAATATTAAAATTCGGAATTGCAAGTTATGAATAGGTTATGTTTTTTAATAATGTAGGGTCAATCTGTTAATATTTAACTAAAATGACCAGGTAAAAGGAGTATTCTTTTATTTTAGAGAGAATATAAGGTGCATATTTTAACAGATTGGAACTCCTTTTTTGGGGACTCGGGGAATGTGGATAAATCGATTGGCAAGAGCTTAGGAAAGAAATAATTGAGTAGAAACTTTCCCGGGTTTGTCCTCTGAAAAAAACGGAGCGGGTGCGGGAAATCATTCTTCCCGCACCCGCTTGTTACAGGGCCTCCTTATATGCTGTTATCAGAATTCGGAGGTAAAGTGGAATTTAATCTTGGGGAAATCGTTTTGAGCCATTTGCAGCACGTAGCTCGAGTCGGCCATGAAGACATCGCGTCCGTCGCGGTCGACGCTCATGAACTGGTGCTTGCGTTTTTTGAAGGCTTCGAGGGCCTCGGGGTCGTCGCTTTCGATCCAGCAGGCCTTGTAGAGGCTGATGGGCACCCAACGGCATTGGGCGCCATACTCGTGCAGCAGGCGGTACTGGATAACCTCGAATTGCAACTGGCCCACGGTGCCGATAATTTTGCGGCCGTTGAACTGGCTGATGAAGAGCTGGGCCACGCCCTCGTCCATGAGCTGGTCGATACCCTTGTTAAGCTGTTTCGACTTCATGGGGTCGTCGTTCTCGATATATTTGAACATCTCGGGTGAGAAGCTGGGCAGACCCTTGAAGTGCAGCTCTTCGCCGCAGGTGAGGGTATCGCCTATCTTGAAGTTGCCGGTATCGGGCAGACCCACGATGTCGCCGGGGTAGGCCTCGTCTACTACCGATTTCTTCTGGGCCATGAAGGCCGTGGGGCTCGAAAAGCGCATCATCTTGTTGCTGCGCACGTGCTTGTAGTTGGCATTGCGCTCAAACTTGCCCGAGCACACCTTGACGAAGGCGATACAACTGCGGTGGTTGGGGTCCATGTTGGCGTGAATCTTGAAGACGAAGCCGGTGAAGTTCTCCTCCTCGGGACGCACCACGCGCTCCACGGCCTGGACGGGGCGGGGCGAGGGGGCTATCTTCACGAAGCAGTCGAGCAGCTCCTTCACACCGAACATGTTGAGTGCCGACCCGAAGAATACCGGCGCCGTCTTGGCGGCCAGGTAGTCGTCGACACTGAACTCGGGGTAGACCCCCTCGATGAGTTCGAGGTCGGCCCGCAGCTTCTCGGCGTCCTGTTCGCCGATGTACTCTTCCAGCTCGGGGCTGTTCACGTCATCGAGCTCGATGCGCTCGGTCACCACCTGCTTGTTGGGGGTGAAGAGGTTGAGGTTCTGCTCGTAGATGTTGTAGACCCCCTTGAACTTCTGGCCGATGTTGATGGGCCAGCTGAGCGGGCGCACGTTTATCTTCAACTCCGATTCCAGTTCGTCGAGAATGTCGAAGGGGTCGCGCCCTTCGCGGTCGAGCTTGTTGACAAAGACAATCACCGGGGTGTTGCGCATGCGGCACACCTCCATGAGTTTGCGGGTCTGGGTCTCCACACCTTTGGCCACATCGACCACGATGATGACGCTGTCGACCGCGGTGAGGGTGCGGTAGGTATCCTCGGCAAAATCCTGGTGACCCGGGGTGTCGAGAATGTTTATCTTGTAGTCTCCGTAGTTGAAGCCCATGACCGAGGTGGCAACCGATATACCGCGTTGCTTCTCGATCTCCATCCAGTCGGAGGTGGCTGTCTTTTTGATTTTGTTCGATTTCACGGCACCGGCGATGTGAATGGCGCCTCCGAAGAGGAGCAACTTCTCGGTAAGAGTGGTCTTACCGGCATCGGGGTGGCTGATGATGGCGAATGTTCTGCGTTTACTGATTTCCTCTGTAAGTGTACTCACGATGTTAATGGGTTTCTTGTAATAGGTTTATGCAATGCGACAGGCTTTCGTACCAGTGCGGCAACGTGAGCCCGTAGGTCTGTTTGATTTTACTCTTGTCGAGCACGCTGTAAAAGGGGCGTCGGGCCCGGCTGGGGTACTCGTCGCTGCGGATTGGTTTCACCCGGCAGGTGGTGATGCCGGCCAGCCGGTGAATGGCCACGGCAAAGTCGTACCAGCTGCATGCCCCCTCGTCGGATACGTGGTAGATGCCCGGCACGAAGCGGTCGGCCAGCAGTACGGTTCGGACGACAAGGGCCAGGTCGGCGGCACAGGTGGGGGTGCCTATCTGGTCGGCCACGACGGTCAGCTCCTCGCGCTCGTGCCCCAGCCGCAACATGGTCTTGACAAAGTTGTTGCCGTAGGGCGAGTAGAGCCAGGCGGTGCGGAGTATGACGCTTTGGGGGCAATACCGGGTGAGCAGCTCTTCCCCTTCGAGTTTGGTCGAGCCGTAGACCGATTGCGGGTGGGGCTGCATCGTCTCGGTGTAGGGGCGATAGCCGTGCCCGTCGAATACGTAGTCGGTCGAGATGTGTATCATGCGGGCCCCGCAGGCGGCGGCCGCCCGGGCCAGGTTGCCCACGGCCTCGGCGTTGATGCGGCGGCACAGCTCCACGTTCTCCTCGGCCTTGTCGACCTGCGTATAGGCGGCGCAGTTGACCACATAATCCACCGGGGCCTCGGCCAGTGCCCGGCTCACTGCCTGGGCGTCGCAGATGTCGAGCTCGGCCACGTCGGTAAACCGGCACTCAAAACGGCTGTCGTCGGCCAGGAGGTTGCGCATCTCGTGGCCCAGTTGTCCGTTGGCGCCGGTGATCAGTATCTTTTTGGTCATGACTTGTCTCTCCCGTATTTAATCGTTTTCGAGTTTCAGCTCGCCCGCCTTGTCCTGTTTGTATTTCTCGGCCAGGAGCGAGAGAAACGACGATATTTGTTCAATCGCCTTCAACGTCTCGGGCTTGATCTCTTTCTTCTGCAACCGCAACAGCAGCACGCCGTAGAGGGCGTTGAAGCAGGTCTCCAATTCGCCCACCTTTTCGTCGCCCGACTTGGCCCGCAGCTCCACGATGTAGGGCAGGGTCTTGAAGAAGGCCGCCCCGTAGAACGGCTCGCGCGTCGATTTGAGCAGGCGCAGGTGCAGGTCGGTGAGGTCGATGAGCACGTTTTTGTTCAGTTGCAGGTGTCCCTTCTTTTCCACCCCCTCGGAGCGCATCATGTCGATGAGCGATTCGTACCATTCGCGCATGCTCTTCTTCTGCGCTTCGGGCAGGTTGTAGGGGTCGATGATCTGTTGCTGTATGCGGTCGATGTCCAGCCCGTAAGCCCGTATGAGGTCTTCGATTTGCCACATGTACAGCAGATATTCGGCGATATTCTCTTTTTTCTTTTGGCTGGCGATAATCATGTCGTTACAATTTTTTCGAGGAGAGGCCCTTCGGGAACGGCCGCCAAAGTCGGGGCCGGGAGGGGGCTTCCCCAAATTGTCGGCAAAGTTAATACAAATCGTTCGCTGTCGCAATGTTACCGGGCAAAAATAAACGGCAGGGAGCCGGTGCCGCGGGGTGGGGAGCAGTGGTGCTTTGTCCCGATGGAGCGGGTATCTTCCCGGTAGTACCGATCCGGTAGTACCGATGGCCGTCGCGCCTCTCTCCTGGGAAAAAAGAAAACCGCCGTTGAACAAAAATGTACAGCGGCGGTTTTTGATTATTGACGAATAAGTTTTGTCAAATGTTCCGGATTCGGGTCTTTGGCGATGATAACACCCTCGGGCGAAATCAGATAACTGGCGAATCCTTTGTTCAGACGGTAGTTGCCGAATATATCCGACCGTGATCCGTCTTTGTCATAGAATTGGGTAGCTGCGTTCAGGCCGTCTCGTTTGATGGTCTCTTCAAAGACCTTGCGGTTGGTATCGAACGATACCGAAACGAGTGCGATGTTTTCGAGTCCGCTCTTGTCGATTTCCCGGGCAAATCGTATGTTCTCCATACGCGAAGGGGCATCGTAGCCTGCCCAGAAGTTCAACAATACGTAGCGGCCTTTCAGGGATTGGAGTGACACGCTATCCTCAGCGTTCTGCAAACTCAACTCCGGAGCCTGCTCTCCCTCTTTCAAACCGGTCTTTACCGGATTGAAGGCCGACGAAAACAGTAAAATCAACGCCAGCATACCAATAACTGACTTGGTTTTCTTCATACTGAAGTGTTATGGTTCATACTAAATCTGACGTTGGGGCGTCACACCGAAACGGCAGACCCCGCTGATTTTCAGCGGTTAGTTCCTCTTGCGCGGGACGCTTCCTTTGCTACCGGGAACCCATAAAATCGACGGCAAAGTTGAGTGTTTTTAGGGAATTAACCAAATATTCCGAGCGATTTAACATTGTGTAATCTGTAATGTATTGTAATATAGATGTATATGAAAATGTTAATAGGATTGGTGTCTTCTATTTTGAGTGCTTTTTCCTGCCGGATTTTAGGAGGCGAATGAACTCTGTCGATGAGGAGGGAGCGGGCTTGCGTATGGTGTGGCGCTTGTCGGGGGTGCGGTGGGCGACAAAGATGGGGAGGCCAGACAAAGTCTGAGGCTGAAAATATTTGTTTCTGCCGCCGATTGCATTATCTTTGTGCCGGATTGATAGCTGGCGGTTCGATTCCGGTTGGCGGGGACGGGCGGCCCTGCTTGACAATCGGGAAATTCTGCTAAAATGATAGATGCAACAGACATGAAACCAAAGACCGAAATTATTTTGATTAACATATCGGGCGATGACAAACCGGGTGTAACCACGGCGCTGACCGAGGTGCTGGCGCGATACGACGCTTTTATTCTGGATATTGGTCAGGCCGACATTCACCACACGCTTTCGCTGGGTATCCTGTTCAAGACCGACGAGACCAAATCGGGCGATATTCTCAAAGACCTGCTGTTCAAGGCCTATGAACTCGACGTGAATATCCGCTTCTCGCCCATCAGCGAGGAGGAGTACACCAGTTGGGTGGGCTTGCAGGGGAAGAACCGTTACATCATCACCATATTGGGACGCTGCATCACGGCTCGTCAGATAGGTGAGGTGACTCGCATCGTGGCCGAGCAGGGGCTCAATATCGACGCCATACAACGGCTTACCGGCCGTATACCCCTCGACGAGACGGTGCGCTCGCCCAAGTCGTGCATCGAGCTCTCGGTGCGGGGTACCCCCAAGGACCGGGTGGCCATGCAGTCGGCCTTCATGCAGCTCTCGTCCAACCTGGGCATCGATATTTCGTTGCAGGAGGACGGCATCTACCGCCGTTGCCGCCGGTTGATCTGTTTCGATATGGACTCGACTCTTATCGAGACCGAGGTAATCGACGAGCTGGCCATGCGGGCCGGGGTGGGTGATGAGGTGAAGGCCATCACCGAGTCGGCCATGCGCGGCGAGATAGATTTCTGCGAGAGCTTTACCCGCCGGGTGAGCTTGTTGAAGGGGCTCGACGAGTCGGTGATGAAAGAGATTGCCGAGTCGCTGCCGGTGACCGAAGGGGTAGACCGGCTGATGCAGGTGTTGAAGCGGGCCGGTTTCAAGATTGCCATTCTCTCGGGTGGATTCACCTACTTTGGCAACTACCTGAAACAACGCTACGGCATCGACTACGTCTATGCCAACGAACTCGAAATCGTCGACGGCAAACTCACCGGTCGCTATGTGGGCGACATTGTCGACGGCCGTCGCAAGGCCGAGTTGCTGAAACTGATTGCTCAGGTCGAGAATGTGAATATTGCCCAGACCATTGCCGTGGGCGACGGCGCCAACGACCTGCCCATGCTCAGCACCGCCGGATTGGGCATTGCCTATCATGCCAAGCCCAAGGTGAAACAGAATGCCAGTCAGTCGATTTCGACCATCGGTCTCGACGGCGTACTCTACTTTATCGGGTTTAAAGACTCGTTTATCTCCGAGACGAAATAGTCTTGTTGTTTATACGTCCCTTGTGCAAACGTTGCGATTGACGATGAAACGGATTTTGCTGCTGCTTTTGGTCTTGTGGTGCGGCTGGGCTCAGGTGTCGGCTCAGACGGTGGGACTCGTGTTGAGTGGTGGCGGCGCCAAGGGTATTGCCCACATCGGCATCATTAAGGCGCTTGAAGAGAACAACGTGCCCATTGACTACGTGGCCGGTACCTCGATGGGGGCCATCGTGGGAGCCTGGTATGCCATGGGGTATACCCCCGACGACATGTTGAATCTGATTCTTTCCGACGATTTCAGCCTTTGGTCGCGGGGTATTTTCGATGAGCGCTACGTCTACTACTTCAAGAAACCCGACCCTTCGCCCGAAATGGTGAACTTCAATATCGCACTGCAAGACTCCTCCAAGTTCGAGACCCACTTCCTGCCCAACAGCCTCATCAATCCGTTCCCCATGAACTACGCCTTTATGAGTCTGTTCGCGCCCTATACGGCGCAGTGCGACGGCAATTTCGACAAGCTCTTCATTCCCTTCCGGGCCGTGGCCTCCGACGTCTACCACAAGCGCGAACTGGTTTTGCGCGATGGTGATCTGGGCGATGCCGTGCGGGCTTCGATGAGTTTCCCGTTCGTCTTCAAGCCTATCGAAATCGACAGCGTGCTGGTTTACGACGGCGGAATCTACAACAACTTCCCGGTCGACGTGATGAAAAACGATTTCAATCCCGATGTCATCATCGGCAGCATCGTGGCCGCCAAAATCGACAAGCCCAAGGAAGACGACCTTATCAACCAGATCGAAAACATGGTCATGCAGAAGAGCGACTATACGCTCGACCCCGAGGACGGAATCCTGATGCGCTTCGACCTGAGCGACGTGGGTCTGCTCGACTTTCCCAAGGCCCGGCAGATTGCCAAGATAGGATATGATTATGCCATGGAGCTGATGGACTCGATCAAGAGCCGCATTCCTCGCGAACTGTCGCAGGAGACCCGCCAGTTGCAGCGCATGGTGTTCAAGAGCCAGACGCCCGACCTCGTCTTTAACAGCGTGTCGGTCGAGGGCGGGAATCATCAGCAGAAGGAGTATATCAAGCGGCAGTTCGAGAGTGATGAACCTTTTACCGACGAAGATGCCAAAGCCTCGTACTACAAGACCATCTCCGACGGGAAAATATCCGACCTCATACCTCATGCCCGCTACGACAAGGCGAGCGGCATGTTCAACCTCGATATCAAGGCCAAGGTGCACGACCAGCTCTCGGTGGGCATGGGAGGCTTCATCTCGTCGACCAGCTCCAACCAGATCTGTATCGGAGCCCACTATCGCACGGTGAGCCTCAACTCGCTCGACCTCGATTTGACGGGGCAGATCGGGCAGTCCTACACCTCGGGTATTCTCTCGGCCCGCTTCGACTTGAAGACCGCCATACCCATGTATCTTAAAATGCAGGCTGTCGCCTCCAAGCAGAAGTTCTATCAAAACGAGACCCTCTTCTACTCCGACCGCATGCCCTCGTTCGTCACCCAGTCCGAACAGTATGTCAAGCTGCGGTTGGGCTTGCCCTTCCTCACCAGCTCGAAAGCCGTCGTGTCGGTAGGCTACGGCTCGATGACCGACCGCTATTACCAGTCCAATACCGTCGACTTCTCGTCCAACGAGCAAGACCGCAGCCGCTACAACCTATTTGTCGCTTCGATGAAATTCGACCGCAACAACCTCAACAGCTACATGTATCCCACGGCCGGTACCGACTGTTCGGTACTGGGGTTGCTCGCTTACGGCAAGGAGCATTTCAACCCCTACAATACCGACTTGCAGCCCAACAGCACGCAGACCCTCTCGTGGTTGCAACTCGAAGGGAATATCCACACCTATATTCCGCTGGGTAACAAGTTCGTGTTGGGACTCCGTGGGAAAGCCGTCGTGTCGAGCAAGGGGCTGTTGAGCAACTACACCTCCACTCTGGCACAGGCGCCGGCCTTTACCCCCACGCCTCACAGTCAGACCATTTTCAACCCTGCATTCCGTTCCACGCAATATCTGGCTGCGGGCGTCATACCCATTTGGAAAATCCTGAACAACCTGCAATTCCGCAACGAGTTCTATCTCTTTGCCCCCTTCCGTCAGATTTACGAGGGGGAAAACTACGAGCCCTATTACGGTAAGGCATTTACCAAATATCACTTCATGGGCGAGAGTTCGCTGGTGTTGAACCTCTCGTTTGCCTCGATCAGTCTTTATGCCAACTACTACGACTATCCCGCTCGCAACTGGAATTTCGGTATAAATATTGGTTTATTGGTATTTAGCCCTAAATTCCTGCAATAAAAAAAGTAAGGGCTATGGCCTTGAAAATAGGTAGAATAGCAAGTTTTTTGAGAATGAGTGATAAAAAAATGGACAAAAAAGATACACACGAATAAAATTATTTCTATCTTTGCAACCGCAAACGGCTCCATAGCTTAACTGAATAGAGCATCTGACTACGGATCAGAAGGTTACAGGTTTGAATCCTGTTGGAGTCACTACATCGGGTCACCCAAGCGAGGGTGGTCAAATATGAAAAAACAAAATTAAGGATTGGCTCCATAGCTTAACTGAATAGAGCATCTGACTACGGATCAGAAGGTTACAGGTTTGAATCCTGTTGGAGTCACCACTCTGGGAGATAGTTGCCACACAGGCGACTATCTCCTTTTTTGTGCCTGTACTTGTGGATTGTTTCGCACCCCGATGCGGGGCCCATTGGTATTTCTGGATACCGTGTCACAGCGCGGTATGACGTGGCGGTCACCTCTCGCCTTGATATAGGGTCTGGTGAGAGTCACCCTGCACCCCGATGCGGGGACCAGCGGGGTATCTGATAGCTATTAATCGTTGGAGTCGGTTCTCTCTTCTTCCTCTTCTTTCGGCGCCGGTTTGACCACCCAGGCACTGATTTCGTAGAGGGCATAGAGCGGAATAAAGACTACCGACAGGGTGAAAGGGTCGCTCGACGGGGTAATGAAGGCGGCCAAGATGAGCAGAATGACGATAGCATGCCGCCGGTAGGTCTTGAAAAACTGCCGGGTGATGAGCCCCATGTTTGAGAGTATCCAGCAGAGGAGCGGCAACTCAAATACCAATCCCATGATGAAATTGAGTGTGAGGAAGTTGTTCATGTAGGAGTCGAGCGAGATTTGGTTGGGAACCATTTCGCTCACCTGGTACTCGGCCAGGAATCGCAGGGTGAGGGGGAATACCAGGAAGTACCCGACGGCGATACCGATGAAAAACATGATGTTTCCCGCCAGAAAGGCCCCTCGGGCGTGGCGCTTCTCGCCGGCGTAGAGTCCCGGGCTGACGAAGCTCCACAACTGGTAGATGACATAGGGGAAAGCTACCAGCAAGGCCAGCCACATGGAGGTACTCATGTGGATAAAGAACTGGGAGGCCAGTTGTATGTTGATGAGTTTCACCTCGAACTGGTCGTTGCAGAAATCGGGGAGAATAGCCATGTGCTGGTTAAGGGCACACAACCAGCGGTACAGCACGAAATCGGAGTGGCAGGGAGCCAGAATCACGCTGTCGAAGATGTGGGGCATGAGGGCGAAAAAGACGATGGCCAGTAGAATGATGGCGCCGACCGAGCGCAGAATGACCTTGCGCAAGTCTTCGACGTGTTCCCAAAAACTCATCTCTTTCAATTCGTTGCTCATAAAAAATATGGGAGTTCAGCCTGTGAGGTCGAGCGGCGGGTAATGCCCCCGATGCAATCCCACGGCTGTGTTCGATTCATCTCGACAGGCGGCAGCGAGGCCGTCGGTTCTATTTTTTCTCTTCTTTCGATTTCTCTTTATTATCGGGAGCGGGAGGGGTATTTATCTCCTCTTCGATTTCGTTCATGCCCTTTTTGAAACTGCGCACCCCTTTTCCCAGGCCGTGCATCAGTTCGGGAATCTTCTTACCGCCGAACAGGAGCAGAATCACAACAAAGATAATAATCACCTCGGTGGTTCCCAGGTTACCAAAAAGCAGCAATATCGCAGCGAGTGTATTCATTTGTGTATGTCTGTTAGTATTTGTGGAACAAAATAAGAAAGAATATTTGTATAATACAACAATTCCATATCAAAATTGATAAACGCTTCGATGCGGGTGTAAGTTCGGTCGCAACCGCCAATGACTGTCGGGAAAAGGGTGTAGACACAGGGTGGTGGCAGCGGTGGACCGGAAACAGTACATGGGGTTGGATATTAGATGAAAAGTTTGTTTTATAGCCTGTTATAGTCGGTTGGACATATAATTTAAGCGTTAAAAATGATATTGGTATGTAAAAGTTTGCTCATACTGATAAATTGATTTAAATTTGCAGCGATTTTTGAATAAGGAAAAATTTCCGTAATTAAAAACAAATAGAAATGAAAGCATTTGTATTTCCCGGACAAGGGGCCCAGTTCGTAGGTATGGGTAAAGACCTCTACGAGAACAACCCCGTAGCCAAAGAGATGTTCGATAAGGCCAACGAGATATTGGGTTTCAATATCACCGACCTGATGTTTAACGGTACCGATGAGGACCTGCGTCAAACCAAGGTTACTCAGCCTGCTATCTTCCTGCACTCGGTCATTCTGGCCAAGACGATGGGCGACGCCTTCGACCCCGACATGGTTGCCGGTCACTCGCTGGGCGAGTTCTCGGCTCTGGTCGCTGCCGGAGCTCTCTCGTTTGAGGACGGCGTACGTCTGGTTTCGGCTCGTGCTCAGGCCATGCAGAAGGCTTGCGAAGCCCACCCCTCTACCATGGCAGCCATCATTGCCCTGCCTGATGAGAAAGTAGAAGAAATCTGCGCATCGGTAGCCGCCGAAGGCGAAGTTTGCGTGGCCGCCAACTACAACTGCCCGGGACAGATTGTGATTTCGGGAAGCATTGAAGGCATCAACAAGGCTTGCGAACTGATGAAAGCCGCCGGCGCCAAACGTGCCCTCCCGCTGAAAGTGGGTGGTGCCTTCCACTCGCCGCTGATGGAGCCCGCTCGTGCCGAATTGGCCGATGCTATTGCTCACACCAACTTCCACACGCCCAAGTGCCCCGTTTACCAGAACGTAAACGCTCAGCCGCAAACCGATCCCGAGGAGATTAAGAAGAACCTGATTGCTCAGTTGACGGCTCCCGTACGTTGGACTCAATCGGTTCAAAACATGATTGCCGCCGGTGCCGACACCTTCATCGAGGTAGGTCCCGGTGCCGTACTGCAAGGGTTGGTCAAGAAGATCTCTTCTGCCGTAACCACCTCGGGCGTACAGTAAGATACGATAGTTATCAATTGAATACGAGGGTGACGACCAAATGGTTGTCACCCTTTTTTGTTAGGACGAGAAACGCTTGCGAATGAGGCGGTTCAGCGGCTGTTCGATATATTGGTGGGCGATATAGGCAATAACCAGGGTGGCCATAAAAGCCAGACAGAATTCTCCGGGGAGCGAGACCGGCAGGTGCAGATGGTCGAGAACAATTCTCACCCCTTGTATGGTCTGGAAATGAAACAGGTAGAAGGCAAAGCTGATTTCTCCCAGTTTGACAAACAGCCGGTGGGAGAGGAAACGGGAGATAGCCCCCTGATGAAAGTAAAATGTGGCGATGAGCAATCCCATGGGAATCCAGTACCACACGCTTTGACGGAAAGATTCCGGTATGAAGAAAGCTAACCCGTATGCCGCCAGGAGAAGGAGCAGGGCCAGCCATTCTAGTTTCGTGTAACTGATGTGAGGGTGAGGGGTCCATCGGAGGCAAAGGTTATAGAGCGCAATGCCCAACAGGAAATCGAAGATGCGGAAAAGCGGATTGATGTAGAGCACCCAGTTGGCCCATGGGTGGTTGCGTAGCAGATAGGCCGAGACGACGATGACGCACCCCAGCACACTCCAAAAGAGTATGGTACCCCGGCGTCGGTCTCGGAACGTCGAAAAGACAATCAGGGGAAAGAGGGCGTAGAAGAAGGCCTCGTCCGAGAGGCTCCAACTCACGGAGTTGAACAGAAACTCCTGCCCCGGTATGAAGCTCTGCAACAGAAAAGAGTTAATACCCAGGTCGAAAAAGTCGGTCGGCGACGGGTGGTTGAAGAACTTCAAGAAAAAGAGTGCTACGAACAGGGCCAGCAGATGCAGTGGGTAGATGCGGGCTATACGGGCCACGTAGAATGAACGCACGGTCGCTGTGCCGTCGATGAGCCGTTGCTGGTAGGTGTAGGCCAGGATAAAACCGCTTAGCATGAAAAAGAAACTCACCCCGGCATACCCTTCGTAGAAGAGATGCCACAGAAACCCCGGTTCTTCATGAGGGAAGAGGTTCATGTGGCTCATGAACACCAGAAAGGCAAACACGAATCGTAGCGATGTGAGGGGTTTAATCATGAATAGTCTGCTTGTTTCTAGTTGTCTCTTGGCTTCGCCTTTATCGAGGCGTTTGGGTAAAAGTTGTACAAAAATACGAAAAAAGGTGAGAGTCGGGGCAAATGGAAACCAAGTTTTCAAGATTGGCCATGTCCGAGCCGGCCGATTTGAGCTCGAAATAGTGGTAGTCAGGAATTGTAGTATTTTTTGATACCGCACCGGGGTTGGGTATGACGTGATGTCACCCCGCGCTACGACGCGGGGTTCAGCAGGGAGGTGTACTCAGATAATATAAGACAGGTCTTGTAAAAATTTAGAAGGATTTGGCCCCTTTATGTTTATCTTTAATTATCTTTGTGTTAGGATTGAGGTAGCTCTATCCAAAACATATTAGAAAAAGAAGAAGCGTTATGCTTGTCTTGTAAGTTAGAAACCTGAGAAATTTCAACGTAGTACAAGGGAAGGCATAGTGGTTCTCACGCCATAGCGTGGGCTGCTATTTTCATATCTGTACTAAAGGTTTCCTACGACCTCCAACTTAGACGTGGTAGCATTGCAGTTCCACGCTTTCGCATTTTATAACCGCCTGTAAAGGGACTGACAGGCATTGAATAGAAAACATATATGGAACAACAGTTTTGCCAAAGTTGCGGTATGCCCTTGACAGATGAGAACAGAGGGACAAATGCCGATGGAAGCCGTCGTGAAGATTATTGCGTCTATTGCTACAAAAATGGTGAGTTTACTCAAGAGTTTACAATGACCCAAATGATAGAGTTCTGCCTGCAATTCTTTGACCAATGGAATGTGCAAGCTGAATGTAAGCTGACTCCCATACAAGCAAAAGAACAAATGCTCCAATACTTTCCACACCTGAAACGGTGGAAGGAAAAGGATGAACGGACACTGGCGGAAAAAGCAACGCATTTGCTTTCCCAATGCGAGAACGTTACCGTAGTTTCCATTGACGCCAACGGTTATCCTCGTCCTGTGCAGATGTCTAAGATAGGAGCAAGAGGGTTCCATGAGGTTTGGATGGCAACCTGTGCAGATTCCGTGAAAGTGAATGATTTTAAGGCGAACAACAAGGCAGGGCTTTGCTACGATTACTATGGGGATGGCGTTGCCATGCGTGGCACGGTAGAAGTGGTTACTGATGATGCTATCCGCAAGGAAATGTGGAAAGACTGGTTCATTCATCATTTCCCCGGTGGAGCGAGCGACCCCAATTATGTGCTTTTGCATTTCACCGGTACAGAAGCTACCTTTTGGATTAACGGCGAATATTCTCACTCTAACATCTAACAATGATTAAAGAAATAAATACAGAACGGCTTATACTGCGACCTTGGCAAGAATCCGATGCCGAGGCTTTATATAAATACGCTCAAGACCCTGCAATCGGGCCTATTGCTGGATGGCCACCGCATACTTCCGTGGAAGACAGTTTGAACATCATCCGTACCGTTTTTGCTGCTCCGGAAACCTACGCTGTTGAGTTAAAACAAACCGGTGAACCGGTCGGGAGCATAGGTATTATGTTCGGGGATGGTCTGCATAGTGTCGAAATGCAAGAGAATGAGGCGGAGATAGGTTATTGGATAGGCAAGCCGTATTGGGGACAAGGATTGATACCGGAAGCCGTGCGCCGTCTGATGCAACGATGTTTCGAGGATTTGGGAATAAATGCCATTTGGTGTGGCTACTATGACGGTAACACGAAATCCCGTCGGGTGATGGAGAAGTGTGGTTTCCGTTTCCATCATACGGAAGAGGGCAAGACTTCTCCGCTTGGGGATATTCGCACAGAACATTTTATGAAGATGACAAAAGAAGAATGGGAAGAGCTTAAATAAGGAAAAACATGAATATCACTGTCCGATTAGCACGAGAAGATGAACGAAGTGAAATAGCCTTGTGTATCGCAGAAGGCTTTGAACGTGATTTTTCTTTTTTCCGTAAGGATATGAATATTGTAGCAAAGGCGCTTGAATCAGGTATCCGTTCGGAAAGATTTTATGTTGCATTATATAACGACAATATAGTCGGTGTTGCAGGTATTTCGGATTGCACAGGCAGAGCTGTTTATACAGATTGGTTATCATATAGGAAATGTTTTGGTTTGATTATGGGAACTATTGCCAAACTTGTCCTGAAGAAAGAATTTGAGATGCCTCTGCCCTATCCTATGACGACCGGATTTATTGAATTTGTTGCAACACGCAAATCTATCAGACGGAGTGGAGTTGCATCTAATTTACTGAAAGAAAGTATGCGGCAAGCAGGATATAAAGAATATATTCTGGATGTAATAGAAGAAAATCGTCCCGCCGTAAACTGTTATACAAAATTAGGCTTCACCGGTTTTAAGAAGACAAAGAAAAAGAATGGATATACGAAATTATTTATGAAACTCACTATGCAAGCACCTTCTGTCAATAGAACATATAGTGGAAAGATAGTATGAACATTCTGAAATCGCTCATAGTTTGGCTATGCTTTATTCCTGTAGCAATTCTCAATGGAGGATTGAGGGAATATGTATTGACGAAGATTCTCGGAGAGAAATGGGCATTACCTGTTAGCGGGATTATATTAAGCGTATGTATTTTTCTGATAACATGGTTGCTGTTGCCTCGGATTATAAAAGCCCTTACTTTCAAAGATTGCTGGATGATAGGAATATGCTGGGGCGTTCTAACTATCGCTTTTGAATTTGGAGTAGGACTGGCGGGAGGCAATACTGCTTCGGAACTTTTAGCAGCATATAATCCATTGACCGGCAATCTGTGGCTGCTGATTTTGGCAACAACATTATTGTCTCCAGTTTTGATAAAAACAATGTAAGCAGGCAAAAAGAAAAATAAAGCCATTTTTCTTTTTGCCTGCTATATTTCACTATATTTGCATCCGTAAGAGTTACCCGAACAGGCAAAGCGATGCAGACCACGGCAATTGGGACAGTTGCCAACTCATTACCTAAAAACGAGGTAATTCTTCTAACTCTCTTGATTTCAAAGAGGTATATTCCTTATACAGATTTACGAAAAAAGGTGAGAGTCGGGGCAAACGGGAACCAAGTTTTCAAGATTATCAATACTGAGCCACAACTTATTCGAGGATAATGAAAGTCGGGTATCGAGGCAAATAGAGCCCGAGTTTTCAAATAAGTTTGCTTTTTTAGTCATTATCTTTTGCGTATCTTTGTACAGGTAAAAAGTAAGATATGGATATCTTCAAGGATTTTCTGGCAACGATATCAGACACAGAGGTGACCGCCACCTCGGCCGTATTTAAGTTGGCATTGAGTCTGTTGCTGGGCGGTATCGTCGGCTTTGAGCGGAAGCGCAAGGGTCAGGTGGCCGGAGCCCGCACGTTTGCCCTGATTTCGATGGGGGCGACGCTGGCGATGATCGTATCGATTTACATTCCGCAAGTCTATTTGGGATTGAAAAACGGCGACCCCGGCCGGGTGGCCGCACAGGTCATTACCGGTGTGGGTTTTCTGGGTGCCGGTGCCATTATCCAGACCAAAGGTTCGGTGCGGGGGTTGACCACCGCCGCGGGCATCTGGATGGTGGCGGCTCTGGGGCTGGCCGTGGGTGTGGGGCTCTACTGGATTGCCGTCGTCTCGACAGTGCTTATCCTCTTTACCCTGGTAAGCCTCGAACAGTATGAACGGCATGCCAAACTCGACTGGGAAGGCCGCATCATTCACTTGCGAGCCGGCGAGGTGGTCGAGGATCTGTCTCGGTATGAGCAGTTGTTGAAACAGTATAATGTCTCGTTGCACAACGTGCTGGTCGAGTATGACTATGCCGGGAAGAAGACCGACTTGAAATTTGTTGTGCTGGCTCGCTCGACTACCGATTTCATCTCCCTTTTTGCCCATATGCGCGGGCTGTATAAAACCGAATATATTTCTCTTCAAAACGAAATTTGATTATGGGAGGCTTGGATTCACTCATTACCGATTTGGCTCTTATCTTGATTGTAGCCGGGGTAGTGACCTTGCTATTCAAGAAGCTGAAACAGCCCGTGGTCTTGGGCTATATCGTGGCTGGTTTTCTGGTGGGGCCCAATTTCGGATTTTTCCCGACGATTGTCGATGAGGCCGACATCAACCTGTGGGCCGAACTGGGTATTATCGTACTGTTGTTTTCCCTGGGACTGGAATTCAGTTTCAAGAAACTGTTTCAGGTAGGTTCGTCGGCTGTGATTACGGCGCTGGTCGTGGTGGCGGGCATGATGCTCGTGGGCTACGGTGCCGGGCGCCTGCTGCACTTCACCTATCTCGACAGTATTTTTCTGGGAGCCATGCTCTCCATGTCGTCCACGACCATCATCATCAAGGCATTCACCGATTTGAATCTGCGTAAGAAGGCCTTTGCCAATCTGGTCTTCGGGGTGCTCATCGTCGAGGACCTCTTTGCCGTGGTGATGATGGTGATACTCTCGTCGATTGCGGTGAAAAACTCTTTTGAGGGAGCCGAGCTGATTGAAAGCATAGCCAAGCTGGTCTTCTTCCTCATCATCTGGTTTGTCGTGGGAGTGTCCGTGCTGCCGATATTCTTGAAGAAGGCCCGCCGCTTCCTCAACGACGAGACCCTGCTGGTCGTCTCGATGGGACTCTGCCTGGGTATGGTGGTACTGGCCACCTATGTGGGCTTCTCGTCGGCTCTGGGCGCCTTTGTCATGGGGTCGATTCTGGCGGGTACCAACGAAGCCGAGCGCATCGGCAAGGTGGTGGGCCCGGTGAAGGATCTCTTCGGCGCCATCTTCTTCGTGTCGGTGGGCATGCTCGTGAGCCCCGATGCCCTGAGCCAATACGCCCTGCCCATCTGCTTGCTTTCGCTGGTTGTGATTGTGGGGCAGGTATTCTTCGGCACGGTGGGTATGCTGGCCTCGGGACAGTCACTCAAAATCTCGATGCAGTCGGGATTCAGTTTCTCCCAGATAGGTGAGTTTGCCTTTATCATCGCCTCGCTGGGTATGTCGTTGAATGTGATTGACAAGTTCCTCTATCCCATTGTGGTGGCCGTGTCGGTCATCACCACCTTCCTCACCCCCTATTGCATACGCCTGGCCGACCCCGCCTATGGGTGGGTCGAACGCCGCCTGCCCGAAAAGTGGTTGGCAGCCATCAACCGGTATAGCCAGAGCCAGACCGAAATCAAACCCCACAAGGCGGTATGGAAAGAGGCTTTGGCCCAATATCTGTGGCGTATTGTACTTTATTCGGCCATCATCGTGGCCATCATACTTATCTCCAAGTCGTGGTTCATGCCCCTCATGCTCGATATCCTGCCCGACTGGGGGCGGCTTATTTCCGCCGTGGTGACACTCGTAGCGATGTCGCCTTTCCTGTGGGCCCTCATGGTCAAGGAGGTGAACATGTCGCTCATCAAGAAACTGGGCGAGGGGAGGGCCAATCGGGTACCCCTCACGCTGATGATTGTTGTACGCATTCTGCTCGCGCTCTTCTATATCATCTACTATCTGTCGAGCGTACACTCGCAGCGCACCGGCGTGCTGCTGGGGTTGGGGCTCTTCATCGTGGTGCTCATTCTGCTGTCGAAACGTATTCAGAAGCAGTTCATGCGCATCGAGACTATCTTTATGGACAACCTCAACGAGCGGGAGCTGCGCAAGACGGGCCGCAATACCAGCCTCGTGAGCGACATGCACCTGGCCTACATGGACGTGAATGCCGATTGTCCCTTTGCCGGGCGCCGGCTCATGGACTCGAACCTGCGCAAGGAGTATGGCGTGAACGTGGTGAGTATCCAGCGTGGCTCGAAGCGTATCAATATCCCCAAGGGCGAGACCCGCATCTTCCCCGGCGACACGATCGGGGTAATCGGTACCGACGACCAGATACAGTCGCTGCTCGCCGTGGTCGAGGGGAGCAACTCCTCGGACGACGAGCCCGACAACAACGAGGTGACCTTTACCCACGTGGTGGTCCCCGACGATTCGCCGCTTATAGGGCAGACCAGTTCGTCGCTTAATATCCGCAACCAGGACAACTGCCTGATCGTGGGTATCGAACGGGCCGACGGCACCTTCCATCAGCCCGACGGGCAGATACGTTTCGAGGCGCACGATGTCATTTGGCTGGCCGGCGAGCCCGATAACATCAAGCGTCTGACGCGCGAAAAGATCATGAACAATCCAATACAACACACATAAAGACCTACGATTATGCAGGAAAAGATTATTATTCTCGATTTCGGATCCCAGTACACTCAGCTCATCGCCCGCCGTTTGCGGGAGCTGAATACCTACTGCGAAATCTTGCCCTACAACAAGTTCCCCTACGGCGACGAGGGTATCAAGGGTGTGATTCTTTCGGGAAGTCCCTATTCGGTGAACGATCCCCAGGCACTCTTTGTCGATTTGAGCCGTATCCGTGGCGTCTATCCCGTGCTCGGCGTCTGCTACGGAGCCCAGTTCCTGGCACACACTTCGGGCGGTAAGGTCGAGTCGGCCGATACCCGCGAGTACGGACGCGCCAACCTGGCCTGGCACGACGACAACGATCCCCTCATGCACGGCGTGCGCGAGAACTCCACGGTGTGGATGTCGCATGGCGACTCCATCACGGTCATTCCCCCGTCGTTCAAGCTGGTGGCCAGCACCCACGAGGTGAAGACCGCAGCCTTCCACATCGAGGGCGAACAGACCTGGGGCGTACAGTTCCACCCCGAAGTGTATCACAGCGAAGACGGTACCCTGTTGCTGACCAATTTCGTGCGTGACATCTGCCACTGCAACATGGACTGGACCCCCGCCTCGTTTATCGAGCATACGGTAGCTCAGTTGCAGGAGAAACTGGGCGACGACAAGGTGGTACTGGCCCTCTCGGGCGGTGTCGATTCGACCGTAGCCGCCGTGTTGCTCAACAAGGCTATCGGCAGTCGCCTTACCTGTATCTTTGTCGACAACGGACTCTTGCGCAAAAACGAGTTCGAGAGCGTGCTCGCCAACTACAAGGACATGGGTCTCAACGTGTTGGGTATCGATGCCAAAGACTATTTCTACGAACAGCTCAAAGGGGTGACCGACCCCGAGAAGAAGCGCAAGATTATCGGCAAGGGCTTCATCGACATCTTCGATCGCGAGGCCCGCAAACTCACCGACATCAAGTGGCTGGCTCAGGGCACCATCTACCCCGACGTAATCGAGTCGCTCTCGATTACCGGCATGACCATCAAGTCGCACCACAACGTAGGCGGTCTGCCCGAGAAGATGAATCTGAAACTGGTAGAGCCCCTGCGCCTGCTCTTCAAGGACGAGGTGCGCCGCGTAGGCCGTGAGCTGGGCATCAGTAACCGTCTCATCGGGCGTCACCCCTTCCCCGGACCCGGTCTGGGCGTGCGTATCCTGGGCGACATCACCCCCGAGAAGGTACGCATTCTGCAAGATGCCGACCACATCTTCATTCAGGGACTTATCGACAACGACCTCTACGACAAGGTATGGCAGGCCGGTGTCATCTTGCTGCCCGTGCAGTCGGTAGGCGTGATGGGCGACGAGCGTACCTACGAGCGTGCCGTGGCCTTGCGTGCCGTACTCTCGACCGACGGTATGACCGCCGACTGGGCCCGCCTTCCCTATGAGTTTCTGGCCAAGGTATCGAACGACATCATCAACAAGGTGCGCGGCGTGAACCGCGTCGTCTACGACATCAGCTCCAAACCGCCTTCGACTATCGAGTGGGAGTAATCGTCGATTCTTCCACACCGGGCGTTTGCTCGGGTCAGAGATAAAAAACGGGGCCGATTTCCTGAATTGGAGAATCGGCCCCGTTCATTTATGGAGAAAGATAGTTTTTATCTCTTTTGGTTGGTGAGGACAAACCTCAGGGTTCCGGCATTGACCAGCTCGTCGTGCGAGATGAAACGGCCTTTGAGCTTCTTGCCGTCGACCTCAACGCGGTCTACGTAGATAGCGTCGGCCGAGGGGCGTTCACACTCGATGACCAGCGTCTCGTGCTTGTAGTAGCGCGGGTCGAGTTGCAGGGTGATGCGGTCGAACGTGGGTGCCGTGAGCGTGTAGCGGGGTATGCCCGGGCAGTCGGGGTAGAGCCCCATCATGCTGAACACGGCCCAGGCCGACATGGTGCCGGTATCGTCGTTGCCGGGGATACCGTCGGGCTGGTTCTTGAAATGTTTTTTCAAGAGCACGTTCACCAGCGAGTCGGTGCGCCACTCCTCTTCCTTGACCTGTGCAAAGAGGTAGGGGTAGGTGATGTCGGGCTCGTTGGCGGGGTCGTAGAGATTCTCGTCGAATACCTTGCGCAGCTTGGCGGCAAATTTCTTTTCGCCCCCCATGAGCCGTTTCAGCCCGTCGATGTCGTGCGGAATGTAGAAGGTGTAGTTCCAGGCATTCCCTTCGTGGAATCCCGGGGCGGGCTCGAAATTGATGCCCTGCATGGGATCGAAGGGGGAGTAGAACTTGCCGTCGGGCAGGAGGGGACGCAGGGTGCCGTACTCCTTGCAGTAGTAGTGCTTGTAGCCCAGCGAGCGGTTGGCAAAGCGTTTGGCGTCGTCCTTGTGCCCCAGGTCGGCGGCAAAGCGCGAGAGGGCAAAGTCGGCCAGGTAGTATTCGAGGGCGTGCGATACCGAGTTGTCAAACTGTTCGCGCAGGGGTACGTAGCCCAGCTTCATATAGTCGTCGTTGTCGGTGCGCAGGATATTCTCGCTGCCCGGGGCCGTGGCCGATTTCACCATGGCCCGATAGGCCGTCTCGGCATCGAATCCCTTCAAGCCGCGCAGCCAGGTGTCGGCCAGCATGATGATGGCCGGGTCGCCCGACATGGTGAGGGTCTCGTTGCCATAGAGTTCCCAGCGGGGCAGCCACCCCCATTCGTTGTACATGTCGATGAGCGACTGTGCCATGTCGAGCTGCATCTGCGGATAGACTAGCGTGAAGAAGGGGTGCACGTTGCGGAAGGTGTCCCACAGCGAGAAGACCGTGTAGCGGTTGTGCTTCGTGGTGAGTATCTGCTGGCTCTCCATGGCGGGATACTGCCCGTTGACGTCTTGCAGAATGTTGGGGTGAATGAGCATGTGGTAGAGCGCCGTGTAGAAGATGGTCTTCTGTTCGTCGCTACCCCCTTCGACCTCGACGCGCGACAAGATGTCGTTCCACTGCTGGCGAGCCTGGTGGGCCACCCGGTCAAACTGGAATCCCTGTTGCTCGTTGTCGAGATTCTGGCGGGCATTCTCGGTGCTCACGAACGACACGCCTATCTGCACCTGTATCTGCTCGCCCGGTTGGGTCTGGTAGGTGAAGTAGACCCCTATGTCGTCGCCCGACATCTCCTTGGCATAGCGTGAGTAGATTTTGTATTTTCCGTTGTCGGGATCCCATTCGGCCTCCACGCCGGTCATGGGACGCTGTTTTTTCCAGTAGCCCGACTGTATGGGCTTCTTGTCGACCCGTATCACGAAGTAGATGGGGAATACCCCCTGACGGTTGTAGTAGCAGAAGCCACCCAGCAGTTTGCTCCCTTCGTATTCGGTGTCGCTCACCTTGCGCACCGTGGCGCCGCTCTCGTTGGTGAGCCCCTCGCCCAGGTTCAGCAGCACGTGGCTCTCGCCTCCCTGGGTGTAGGTAAAGCGGGCAATCGAGCTGCGCAGGGTTGCACTCACCTCGGTATCGATGCCGTAGCGGGTGAGGTGGTTGGCATAGTAGCCGGGGTGAGCCTCCTCCAAGGTATATTCGCTGCCGTATTGCTTGTAGTCGACACACAACTCTCCGCTCGTGGGCATGAGCAGCAGCGACCCCAGGTCGGGGCAGCCCACGCCGCTCAGGTTCACGTGCGAGAAGCCGGTGAAGAAGCGGTTGTGATACTCATAGGGGGTAGACCACCAGCGGGCATCCTTGTCGTAGACGTTCAGGTCGGAGCCCATCACGTTGAAGGGAGTAACCGACATCAGTCCGTTGGGGCAGAGGGCTCCCGGGTTGGTGGTGCCGAAGTTGGTGGTGCCGATGAAGGGGTTGATATAAGCGACAGGCTCGCCTGCCCCTGCCGGGACCGACGAGACTGCCGTTAAGATACCCGCAATGATGAGATTGCGCAGGTTCATAATACAGAGTTGTTTTTGGTAAACTCGATGATTTCCGAAATGTAACCGAAGGCCATGCCCACTACCGTGTCGGCGGCTCCGTAATAGACGGCTACCCGGTCGTCCTCATGCAGGGCGGCGCAGGGGAATACCACGTTGGGCACATCGCCTTGCAGCTCGTAGGGAGCAGCCGGGGCGAGCAGGTAGGGACGCGTGCGGTAGAGTACCTTCGAGGGGTCGTCCTTGTCGAGCAGGGCGGCACCCATCGAGTAGCGGAAGCCGTTGCAGGTGGTGATAACGCCGTGGTAGAAGAGCAACCAGCCCTCGTCGGTGAGAATGGGGATAGGACCGGCTCCGATTTTGGTGCACTGCCAGGCGCTCTCGGGGAACGGGGTGGGCGAGAGCACGTGACGGTGTTCGCCCCAGAATTTCATATCGGGACTGTAACTGATGTAGATGTCGCCGAAGGGGGTGTGACCGCTGTCGCTGGGACGGCTCAGCAAGGCATACTTGCCGTTGATCTTCTGCGGGAAGAGCACGCCGTTGCGGTTGAAGGGCAGCAGGGCGTTCTCGCATTGGAAG
This sequence comes from Barnesiella viscericola DSM 18177, assembly GCF_000512915.1. GTDB lineage: Bacteria > Bacteroidota > Bacteroidia > Bacteroidales > Barnesiellaceae > Barnesiella > Barnesiella viscericola. Next base: position 1,050,832 of record NZ_CP007034.1, on the reverse strand, counting down.
AACTCCTTGAAGTCGAAGGTGTAGCCCACGCCGATGGTGGGGCCGTAGTAACCGTTGCACCAGGTAATCCAGTAGCGGTCTTCAATCCAGGTCACGCGCGGGTCGTACTTGTATTCCGACTCGATCATGTCGGTATTGCCCGGTTTGAACTTGATGGGTTCGTGTTCGATGTCCCAGTGGATACCGTCTTTGCTGAATCCGGCAAAGATGTTCATCTGCACGGCGCGGTTGTCGCAGCGGAACACCCCGGCAAAGCCGTCGCCGAAGGGTACTACGGCACTGTTGAAGATGCTGTTCGAGGTGGGGATATGGTAACGGTCGATTACCGGATTGTGCGAATAACGCCACATGACGTCGGTACAGCCTACCGGACGGTCTTCCCAGGGAATTGCTATTCTTTTGCTCATATTGTCTGTTTTTTGTGTGGATATTATTTGATTGGATAAATATCGGCATTTTCGTTGACACGGCCAGCGGTCGGGGAGCTATTTCTCGACCGCTTTTTTCGAGTCGTCGTAGGTGAAGGGGATAAAGTAGGTGATCAACAGCGACGGAATGGTGGCCAGGAGCACATAGATGAAGAATTTCTCATAGCCCAGCCAGTCGCTCACCAGTCCGCTCATCATGCCCGGCAGCATCACGCCCAGGTTCATGATACCCGAGGCGAAGGCGTAGTGCGACATCTGGTGCTTGCCCGGCGCAATCTGTTGCATCATGAAGAGGGTCAGACCCACGAAGCCGAATCCGTAGCCGAAATATTCGGTGATGATACCGGCCCCGATCAAGTAGATGTTCTCGGGTTGGCATACCGCCAGCAGCGTGTAGGCCACGAAGGGGAAGTTGAAGACGCAGCAGAGGGTGAACAGCGTGCGTTTCAGTCCCCGGCGCGACACGTAGATACCGGCCAGCAACGAGCCCAGCACGAAGGCGGCCGACCCGAATACCCCGTTCAGCGTGCCTATCTGGGTGAGTGTCAGCCCCAGTCCGCCAATCTCGCGCGAGGAGCGGAGGAAGAGCGGGGCAATCTTCATGATAAACCCTTCGGCAAAGCGGTAGAGTATGATGAAACAGATGTAGTAGATGATGTGCTTCTTGGTGAAGAAGTTCTTGATGACCTCCCACAATTCGAGCAGCACCTCGGCACTCGACCGTTTCTCCCGGTTGGGCACTTGGGTCGAGGGGAGCATGCGCGAGTGGTACAGTCCCAGTACCAGCAGCAGTGCCGAGATGATGATGAAGATAATCATCCAGGCCTCCTTGTAGGCCGGCATGTTCTCCTGAACGGAGGCTCCTTCGACGGCCCCGAAATGCTCGGCCAGCATACCGGCCACCGCCACCAGTCCACCGTTGGCTACCAGCTTGGCGATGTTGTAGAAGGCACCCTGCACCCCGATGTACTTGGCCTGGTCCTCGGGCGAGAGTTCGGCCATATACACACCGTCGCAGGCAATGTCGTGCGTGGCACCGCTCAGGGCGATGACCGCCATGGTCGAGATGCTGATGGCAAAGAAATAATCAAATTTCAGCGAGAAGGCCACCACGCCGAACAGGAGTCCGCTCAGCAGCTGGGTGACCACCACGAAGAATTTTTTGGTGCGGTACATCTCCAAAAACGGGCTCCAAAGAAATTTCAACGTCCAGGGTAGCATGATGACCGAGGTCCAGAATGCAATTTGGGTATCGGATATTCCCAAGTCCTTGAACATGAAGGTCGACACGAGGTTCACCGCAATGAAGGGAAGCCCCATGGCAAAATAGACCGAGGGGACCCATGCCAGAGGTTTGGGCGATTTTCTTGGATTGATATTCTCCATTCTGTCTTATTTAACTGAGTTAGAGGTTCAGGTCTGTGCGACCCTTGGTTCATCGGATAATGATTTCGTCGGTAAAGAGCCAGCCGCCTTCGATTCCGTTCGACAGGGCTTGGTAGCGCACATAGCGGGCTTTGGCATTGCCTTCCCAGCCGAAGGTCTTGAATTGAAGCGTCTCCACTTCGGGCGAGATGTCGTTGTCGACCGTTGCCAGCGTGGTGTACTCCTTCCCGTCGGTCGAGGCCGAGATGATAACCTGCTTGGGCAGCCACACATAGGGGCCTTTCAGTTGCAGAAATTCGGCATAGACCTGTTTGATGTCGGTAATGCTGTCGAGGTCGATGGTCACATCGATATCGCTGTTGAGGAATCCCTGCCAGCGGTCGTCGTTGTACATCCAGCCGCCCCGCACACCATCGACGAGTGCCTGGTCGCCTTCGCCCGCATACTGTTTGCTGTATGGGTAGAGGTGAGTGACACTCTTGTTCAGAGCCAGATTCTCCTCGGTGCGCATCGATTCGGGTTTGTCGCCTACCTCTTTATCGAGCGGGAAGGGGTTGTAGCCCTTCTCTTTCAGAAACTGCACGGCATGGAGTGCACGGGTGTGGAAACTCTTCCAATCCTTCCGTTCGGCCGGCGTCCAACCCACTTCGGCCAGAGCCAGAATGCGGGGATAAATCATGTATTCGGTGTGTTCGGGAGTAGTCATGTATTCGGTCCACACGTTGCCTTGCAAGCCCTGAATAAGAGCCGCCTCCTCGGTGGTGAGTGAGTCGGGTACCGGCTCGAACGAATAGGCCTTTTCGAGGGTGAGGTATCCGCCTATGGCCATCGGTTGGGTGCTGGGGGCATCTTGATAAGCGTCGAGGTAGCAGTATTTGCCGGGTGTCATGATGGCGGGATTACCGGCCTTGACGGCATGGATAGCACCCTCTTCGCCGCGCCACGACATCACCGTGGCACCGGGGGTGAGCCCCCCTTCGATAATTTCGTCCCAGCCGATAATCTTACGGCCGTGCTCGTTGAGGAAGCGTTCGATGCGGTGTATCATGTAGCTTTGCAACTCCTCGACCGAAGCCAGGTGCTCGTCGGCCATGCGCTTCTGGCAGCGGGGACACTTGCGCCAGCCGTTCTTCGAAGCCTCGTCGCCACCGATGTGGATATACTCCGAGGGGAAGAGATCGATTACTTCGAGCAATACGTTTTCGAGGAACTCGAATGTCTTCTCGGTGCCGATGCAGTAGTCGGCATCGACGTAGGGTTTGCCCGAGCAGGAGAGCTCGGGGTAGGTGGCCAGCACCTCTTCGGAGTGACCCGGCATCTCGATTTCGGGAATGATGGTAATGTGACGCTCGGCGGCATAGGCTACCACCTCGCGAATATCGTCCTGCGTGTAGTATCCGCCCACGGCGCGCGGGTCGTTCTGGTCGCAGAAGGTGCGTCCGCCCGTCCACCAGTCGTTCAGTTTCTCGAAGGGACGCCAGGCGGCAAACGAGGTGAGGCGCGGGTATTTCTTGATTTCGATACGCCAGCCGGCACCGTCGGTGAGGTGCCAGTGGAAGCGGTTCATCTTGAAGTAGGCCAGGGCATCGAGCTGTTTCTTCACAAACTCCTTGTCGGCGAAATGGCGCGACACATCGAGGTGCATGCCCCGGTAGGGAAACCGGGGAGCGTCGTCGATGGTGACGGCAGGCAGAGTCTTGCCGTCGCCGTTGTTGAGCAGTTGCAGCAGGGTCTGTATGCCGTAGAAGAGTCCCGCCTCGGTACTGGCCGAGAGGGTCACTCCCTTTTTCCCGATTTCGAGGCGGTAGCCTTCGGCTTCGGGTACGACGGTGCTGTCGCAGAGGTTCAGACTGATGCCGTTATTTCCCGTTGCTTCGTCGGCAAAGGGTACCGAGCCGAGCAAGGTCCCTTCGAGGCAGCGGGCAAGAGCCTCCTTGCCCTCGGTGGGGAGCTGGGTGTAGAACTTGGTCTCGGGCGAGAGGGTGAAGGCTCCCCGGTGGTATTCGACCGAACGGGGCATGGGTATGAGGTCTACCTCGGCCTTTTGGGGGGTGCTGCAACTGATTCCGCCCAGCAGCAGGAGCCCCGCAAAAAGTGTGATGAGGAATCTATGGTGTTTTGTCATGTGTGTACTGTGAATTGATTAGTTGATGGAAATTTCGTCGACAAAGAGCCAGCCTTTCTCACCGCGGGCTCCGTGCCAGTCGGGTATCTTGTCGGTCGTATTGACCACTACCCGTATCTTGGAAGCGGGTACCGAGGGGAACTCGCAGGTATATTCGCGCACACCGTCGGCATCTTGTTTGGGAGCTACCGGTATGTCGAGTTTGCCGATTTCGGTCATGGGGTTTTCACCGTCGGCTGCATAGACCGTAATCTTCGTGGGGGGGAAGATATACTCGGAATATTGCACGAGCGAACCCACCTTGACGCGGCTCACCTCTTGGGTTTCGCCCAGGTCGATGGTGGCATCGAGCGGTGTGTCGATAAAGCCCAGCCAGCAGCCGTTGCTGTAATTGAAATCGCCATGTATGCCGTCGGTCAGTACCGATGCGCCGCCGAATGTGTATTTCGGGCTAGGAGCATCTTTGAGTTCAGCCAGGTGCCCGGTCGCTTTGTTGAATGAGAAGGGACGTACCAGCGTGCGGGTCTTGACCTGGTCGCGCACAACGATGGCTTTCAAGGTGCAGGTATCGGTGTCGGTGCTGATCTCTATCGGCTCCGTGTAGCGGGTGCTGGCCGTGGTGGGTTCGGTACCGTCGAGGGTGTAGTAGATGGGAGCGTCGCCCTGCGTGCGCAAGGTGGCTACAATACAACCCTTGCTCTCGTCGACCATATATTCGCCCTCTACCTCGAAGAGGTGTTTGGCGTAGTTGAGCCCCATGGCGTTGTAGATTTCAAGTATGTGACCGATGTGGTTGAGGAAACGGTTGTAGTCCTTGTTTTCCAGTTGATCCCACTGTACTTCGCTCAATGCGGCGATACGGGGCATGATCATGTATTCGAGTTGCTCGTTGGTAGGCATGTATTCGGTCCATACGTTGGCCTGCGTGCCCAAAATGTGTTTGGCCTCCTCTTCGGTAAGCTCGTCGGGCACGGGATTGAATTTGTAGACCAGATCTACCGGGTTGTAGCCGCCGATGGCGAGGGGTTCGCTCTGGGTGTCGCGCGACTGGTAGTAGTCGAAATAGAGGGGACTGGTGGGGGTCATGATTACGTCGTGTCCCTGTTTGGCAGCTTCGACACCGTTGCTGACACCGCGCCACGACATGACGGTGGCATGGGTCGAGAGGCCGCCCTCCATAATCTCGTCCCAGCCGATCATTTCACGACCGTGGTCGTTGAGGAATTTCTCCACCCGCTCGGTCACATAACCTTGCAGATAGTGCTCGGCCGTGCCGTGTTCGTCGTCTTTAAGACCCAGAGCCTTGATGCGGGCCTGGCAGGCGGGGCACTTCTCCCAACGCAGTTTGGGGCACTCGTCACCCCCGATGTGAATGTATTTCGAGGGGAATATATCCATCACTTCAAGCAGAACGTTTTCGATGAAGTCGAAGGTCTTGTCCTTACCGGCGCAGAGCACATCGTCGCGGATACCCCATTGGCCCGAAACCTCATACGGGCCGCCGGTGCAACCCAACTCGGGGTAGGAGGCCAGAGCAGCCATCATGTGACCCGGCAGGTCAATCTCGGGGATAATTGTGATACCCAGGTCGGCAGCATATTTCACTATGTCGCGCAGTTCGTCCTGAGTGTAGAATCCGCCGTAGGGGGTGTTGTCGTAGTTGTCCCACTCTTTGGCAATCATCGTTTTGCTGCGCATGCTGCCCACCTCGGTGAGGCGGGGATATTTCTTGATTTCGATGCGCCAGCCCTGGTCGTCGGTGAGGTGCCAGTGCAGCGTGTTGAGCTTGTGCACGGCCATGACGTTGAGAATGCGTTTCACTTCGGCAATCGAGAAGAAGTGACGGGCTACGTCGAGGTGCAGGCCGCGGTAGCCGAATCGCGGAGCATCGTCGATGGTGGCACAAGGTACCGACCAGTTGGCATCGGTCACCAGTGTATCGCCGTAGACGGCGGCTGGGAGCAGCTGTTTGACGGTTTGCAGGGCAAAGCGTACGCCGTTGGGGGTAGCTGCGGCTATCTCGATGTTGTTTTTACCGATGTGCAGGTTGTAAGCCTCGTCGGCCAACTCGGGATTGAGTTTTACGACGATGCCGTTCTTGCCCTCTTTCTCGGCCCATTTCAGTTCCAGGCCACTGGTTTTTTGAAGCTGACCGGCAAATTGTTTCAGCACGCCGGTTATTTCGTCGCCGCATTCGGGCGAAACAAAGATTTGCGTATGGTTGTCGAATGCAAATCTACCCGGCATCTGCTCGATGTGGTTGGGGTAGGGAATGAGGTCATAGCGGTTTTCCTCGCTTTGGCAAGAGATTAAGGCTAGGACCGTGGCCAAAAGGGCCAGATAACGGTTGAGCTTTTTCATGAGATGTATTTATTATGTGTTTTGTTTGAATGTACAGTGTGTTTATGGTTTTACCGGGGTGTTACCCATGTCGACCACGATGCGGCCTCCCTTCATGATGTCACTGTGCATGAAGAACGGCGATTCGAGCAGGATATTGTCGAGACGTATGCTTTGAATGTATTTGTTGGTGCGCGAATTGTTGTTGGCAACAATCTCGAACTTCTTGCCGTTCGACAGGTTGATGGTCACCTTGTCGAAGATGGGGCGTCCCACCGAGTAGATGGGTGAGCCGGGGCATACCTGGTAGAAGCCCATGGCGTTGAGTACATACCAGGCCGACATCTGTCCGCAGTCTTCGTTGCCCGAGAGCCCGTTGGGATCGGCAAAATATTGGTTGAAGAGTATCGAGTCGATAATCTGTTGCGTTTTCCACGACTGGTTCACATAGTTGTAGAGGTGGGCAATGTGGTGGCTGGGTTCGTTGCCGTGGGCATACTGCCCGATGAGGCCCGAGATGTCGGACGAAACCAGGTCGCCCTCGATTTTCGAGTCGGCCACAAAGAGCGAGTCGAGCCGGTCGACAAATTGTTCCTGTCCGCCCATCAAGTCAATGAGTCCGTCAATGTCGTGAGGAACAAACCAGGTCCATTGCCAGGCCGTGCCTTCGCAATAGTCGTCGTTGCGGTGGTTCGATGCATACGGGTTAAAGGGTGTGTTCCATTTGCCGTTGAGCTTTTTGCCCCGCATGAATTTTGTGTTGGGGTCGTAGTAGTTGGTATAGGCTTGTGACAGAGCTTTGTATCTCTCATAGGTGGCCGTATCGCCGATGGCTTTGGCCAGCGTGGAGATACACCAGTCGTTGTAGGCATATTCCAGACCCTTGGCCACCGATTCGTTCTCTTTTTCGTGAGGAATATAACCGATTTCGTTTTTATAGTATTTCGAGATGGGCACCAGTGCATTGACCATGCGGCTCGATGCAATGATGTCGGTCGTGTCGTAGACCGAACTTCTCACACAGGCTTCGAGCAGCTCCCGACCGTCGATTTTGTTGAATCCCTTCATGTAGGCATCGACAATGACCGGCACGGCATGGTAGCCGATCATGGTAGCGGTGTAGTTGCCGGCCAGCTCCCACATGGGCAGGATACCGCCCTCGTGGTATTTCTCCATGAGCGACATGATGAGTTTGTCGTTCAACTCGGGTTGCGTGATGGTCAGCAGCGGGTGGAGAGCCCGGAAGGTGTCCCACAACGAGTAGACGGTATAAATCTCTTTCCCGGGTTTGGTCTGGTGAATCATCTGGTCGAGTCCGCGGTAACGGCCGTCGGCATCGGAGAAGAGGCTGGGGTGAATGGCCGTGTGGTAGAGAGCCGTGTAGAAGATTTGCTTCTGGGTCTCGTTATCGGTTTCGACCTCGATGGTTCCCAGGTAATCGTTCCACTTGTTTTTAGCCTGCAAGGCAACGCTGTCGAAATCCCAGTGGGGAATCTCGGTCTCGACGTTGCGACGGGCTCCGTCCATGTCGACGGCCGATATGCCCACCTTCACGAGTACCTCTTCGTTTTGAGTCGTGGCAAATTGGAGCAACGCTTTTTTTTGTTCCAGTTTATAGGGCTTGCCGTTGCGGGTGATGTCGATCACGGTGTCGACAATGTGGCAGGTAAACGGTTTGGAGAATTTCATGTAAAAGCCCACGCATTGGTTGTCGGCCCACCCCCGGGTGCGTTTCCACCCGGCAATCTCGGTGTCGCTCAGGGGTTTGAGCTTCATGTCGAGATTCTCTTGCCCTTGCAGGCTGTAATCCAGGTCGACGATGAAGCCGGCCTCCTGGCTCTCGGGAAAGTGATAGCGGTGTATGGCGGCCCGTTCGGTCGCCGTCAGCTCGGCTTTCACCTGGTAGCGGTCGAGCATAACCGAGTAGTATCCCGGGGTTGCCGTCTCGTTGTTGTGCGAGAAGGGTGAGGCATAGGCCGTCTGTTGGCTGTCGGGACCCATGTAGCGGTACTCCTGTTTTCCTACGGTAGGCATCAGCAAGATGTCGCCATAGTCGCCGCACCCCGTGCCGCTCAGGTGGGTATGCGAGAACCCGTTGATGGAGTTGTCGGAATAGTGGTACCCCGAGCAGGCGTCCCACTCGTAGATGCGGGTGTCGGGGCTCGGTTGTATCATTCCGTGCGGAACCACCGCACCGGGAAAAGTGTGTCCGTGACCGCCCGTCCCGATGAACGGATTCACAAAATCGGAATATTGTAACTGGGTTTCCGATGAGTGGGAACAGCCCGAAAATAGAAGCAGTCCCAGTCCCAGCCAAAGCGTTGCTCGTTTCATCTCTTTTGTTTATAAGTGTATACTCTTTCTTGTTCTTGTCGTTATCTGTATCGGTTCATTTGATTATTCGTTACCACACGATTTTGTGAATCGAGACCTCCTGTGCATCGTCGGTTACTCGCACGATGAGTACCCGGGGCATGTTGCTGCCGAGAGTCATCTCAACCTGGGTGCTGTGGGGGGTAGCCTGTGCTACCGTGCGGCCGAACAGATCGTACAGCGCAAGGTTCGTGATGGGGCTGCCGGCCTGTACATACAGCTGGTTGTCGTGTGTATAGAGTTTTATGCCTGAGGTTCCAATCTCCTCGATGCTGGTAGACGTTTCGTCTTTCTCGACATAAGGCGTGCCACAGGGCAGGATTTCGTACAAATCAGGAATATTCTCTGCGTTCCATTCGATTTTGACTGCGGTAACCAGTTTCATCTCGTGGGTGTCGAGTATGGTGCAGGGGGAGTCGAGATGACCCATTTCAAGCCATTCGGTACCGTCATTAACATAGATTTTGGGAAGTTCGTACCGGCTGTCGAACGTGGTGTTGTGGAAAATCTCGATCGACTCGATGTTGAGGTTTTCGATAAAATGATGTTCGATATAACCGGCAGTGACAGCCTGATAGCCGGTCGTGAGGTCCTTGTCGGAGAGGGTGGCTATCTGGACTCCGTTCTGGTCGGTTGTCTGGGTATCTTTCGAGGCTATCTCCGATTTGAATTCGGCTACTTGCAGCCAGTATCCGCCGGTGACGTTGCGAATGATAAACCGCACATAGCGGGCCGAGAGCCCGTCGGCATTGCAGGTGAACGAACGGTTCGCGTCGAGATAGTCGCTATTAAACTCGGCTATCTGGGTCCATTCGGTGTTATTGTTCGATACCTCAATAGCGGCTGTACCTGAAATCTGGTCGTTATCGGTAAAGGTAATGGTAATCTCGTATTGAGGCTGCGAGGTGGGGTAGGTGAGCAGGATATAGTCTCCCTCGGTCTGCGAAGTACTGCTCCAGAAATAGGAGTTGGGGTTGCCGTCGATTACCCGTTCGATGGCATAGTTCTGATATTGCGACATGTTGGTCGATACCGTGGGGGTACTGCTGATCGTAGAGAAGAGGCAGGTACCGGTCAACTGGTTGCTACCGGCGGTAACCATAGTGTTCGAGGTGTTTTTAATCCGTACATAAGCCGCCTTTTGTTGTTCAACGGGCAGTTGCACGGTAGTCCACTGTTTACCATTCTCCGAGATCTCGACCGCGATACCCGTATTGAAATCGGTAGCGGGAAGGGTAATTTTTTCGAGGTTGCCGAAGTAGATACCTATGTATTGGTCGGGATCGAGTTCTGTGGAGTTCAGTCCGCTCAATGTGAAGCTCGATTCCTCGATGGTCAGTTCTACCCCTTGCAGGTTGTCGATATTGGTGATGACTTGCGGGTTATCCTTTTCGGGCCACTCTCCCGGTACTTTGTTCCCTACCTTCTCGATGAGGAAATCGGTGAAGGGGCGCAAATAGCTGTCGCCCGGGGTGACTTCGTAGAGTTTTTCGTAAGTGGAGGTTCCATAGTCTTCGAGGGCACTTACCAGGTAGGTCGAGTCGGAGTGCATACCGGTGTAGAGTGTTTTCAACCGCATGTATTTTTCCCACCCTTCGGCTCGCGACATGTTGTTACCCTGCTCGAGCATGTCGAGGGCGTCGAGTGCGATGGTCGAAAGTGTTTTGAGTTTGGCATTCCAGCAGCGAATGTCTTCGTACATCAACCGGTAATCCCGTTCGGCACTCCCTTTCAGGCTTTCAATATAGATGCAAGCCTGGTTGAGTTTCTCCAACTCGGTGTGCAACTGAGCGGCCTCTTTGGGGAAGGTCTCCCCGCCAAAATTTGCCTTGAACCCTTCGTAGAGGGCAATCATGTCGTCGTCTTCGACCAGCGCGTCGGAGAAGCGGGCAAAGCATTTAAAGGCTTCGGCCGTTTGCGTATCGCCGTGCCGGGCAAGGCGGGCGAATACATCGTCCCAGTTCTGGTGTACATCGAAGGCGACGGGATTCCAGCTGTAATCGGCTGCACCGAAGAGGGCCACTTTCGAGGCCTGGGCCTGGTTCATGGGGTTCAGGATAAGGCCGTTGAGCGTGTTGATGGCTCCCGGCGATTCGATGGTCCAGTGGGTGGTGAGTTCGCGCATGTAGATGCGTTCGTCGTGGTCGTCGTTCACGGGGTTGTTCCACCACATGACGGGGTTGCGGCCCACGCGGCCGGCCATGTCGTCGATCGACGAGGGGCGTATGTTGGAGAAGCAGTCATACCCGGTGAAGGCGATGACCACCTCGCTGTCGATACTGTTCAGACTGGATAATGTATAAGAGCCGGGGTAATTCAGTGCATAGGCCGTAGGGACGAAGAAGAGAGGGGCGATTTCGTCGTCGGGATTGTCGGTCGTGTAACGTTCGCGTATTCTCTTTTGCGTTTCGTCGGCCAGGTGTGCCTGCATGTCGCCCGAGGGGGTGTAGCTCATGTCGTCGATGAATACGCCGAAGCCACGTACTCCCAGACTGTACAGGTGGTCAAATTTGGTCATGAGGGCGTCGATACCCTGGTCCATGGCTGTTATGTTGGAGAAACTGATGGGCTGTTGCAACCCGGGGTGAGCAGCCCAGATGAAATCGACGTGGCAGGCTTTGGCTGCGGCAGTCATCTGTTTCAGGTCGTCTTGGGTTATCATGCCGAAGAAGCGCTCCTGTTCGGTGAGCGAGGTGGGGTAGTCGTCGCGCCAGTTGCCCAGGTGGTAGGGGTCCGATTTGGGACCGTAGACGAATACGTTCATCTTGAACCGTTTGCAGAATTCAAAAAGGCTGATGCGATTTTCAACCGAGTAGGGGTGGCCGTAGAAACCCTCTACGATTCCCCGATATTGTGTGTGGGCATAGTCTTCAAAAGTAATTTGACGGACCGTGTTTCCGTCGGCTTGCTCGAAAATTTGTTCGAGGGTGGCAAAGGCATAATATTCCGAACCTTTGTCGTTGCCCAAAATGACGATGTCGCCATGCGGGTGCAGATTGTTGATTTGAAGCAGATAGGGGTCGAACTTGTTGTCGCCCGGTTCAAAAACGGTAAGGGGCAGATTGTTGTCGGCGGCATATCGAGCGGCAACCCCTTCGGATCCGCTGGTGCCTATATACAGGTTGGTTACGGTTTGCGATGCTTCGTCGACATAATTGATCGTGTATCCTGCATTTTCCAGTACCTCTTTCATGCGGTTGCGGCTCACTTCGCCGATGGTGCTTTCGCAGATGACGTTAATCGTCTTGGAGAGTTCGACCGAGCCATCTCCTTCTACGACTTTTTGAGGGGTAGGGTATATGGTATAAGTTTGGGCTTGGCTATAAAAAAATAGTCCCGACAGGCAGTATAAAGTAAATAGCGTAAATAGTTTTCTCATCGCTAAAAGTTATTATAAAGGCGTTTTTTCAGTGGAGGAGCGTTTTTCTGTGGCTTTGATATCGTGTGGTTTTGTTTTTCATGTTTGAAGTAGAATAGCTCTACTTGGCAAATCAGTCGATCGAACTTTTCCCTCCGATCGGTTGGGGTATCTGTTTTTGAAGAAAAGCACCCCGCACTCGCGAGAGTACGGGTACGGGGTGCATGACAAAGGGGTTGATTATTTCTTGAAACGAATGATCGTGTGGTTGCCGTCCTTCGAAACCTTGGCCAGATAGATACCGGCAGGCAGTTGAGCAAGGTTGGCAGCGGGCTCGGCTACTTCGGCTACGACAGTACCCAGCAGGTTGTAGATAACTGCGGTAGCACCTTCGGGCATATAGAGCACGTTGTTGTTGTAGTAGATGGGCTCGGCAACAACCTCTTCTTCGATACCCGAAGCCAGGTTGAAGACTACGTCTACCTTAACGGGGCTTGTGGCAACTTGAATCGGGTCGGTTACGTTGGTGAGCGGAGTACCGTCGACGGTAATCGAGCTGATTTCATACGAGTCACTTCCGTTTACGGCATACAGGTTACTGTATACTTTTACGGGAGCGGGCGAAGCGGTCAGGTCTACACCATAGCGTTGCAGCGTGTAAGCGGCATTTTCCTCCTCGGGCGTGTTGTAGGTTACCTCTACCGTTTCACGACCGTTGGTCTTTTGAATGGCCGTAGCCATGGGGAATTCTCCGGAGTCCCCGGATCTGTTGTTTGCACGGTAGTAAGCGTCTACATCACCGGCCAGATTGTCTACGGTTGTACCCGTAGCCGATTCGGGACGGTAGTAGGCTACCAGACCTTCGGGCATTTCGTTGTAGCCATACATCGAGGTTTTGATTTCCTCGGGAGTAAGGGTGCGGTTCCAGAGTTGAACTTCCTCTACTTTCGAGGCCATCTGGTTGTATTTCGAGTCACCGATAGCAAAGTCGCAGGCATCGTAGAGCAGAGCCAGACCACCTTGTTCTACATCTTGCGAGATAGCCTCTTCGCCATTTTTGTACACTTTGAAGTTCTTGCCGTCGTTGCTGGTTACCAGCGAGATGAAGGCAAATTCACCGGGATAGAGCGTGGTCGTTTCCGATACGGCAGGAGCCGAAGCACCGGGGCAACCCGTTGAGCTGCCGTCCCAGTAACGATACCATACAGCCAGTTTACCGTTTTGTACACCGATACCATATGAACCTTCTACATTCCAGGTGATGCTGTTCTGTACGTGACCCATGAAGACACCGTTGTAGCCCATGGGCGAAACCCAGGCCGAGAAGGTGTAGTTGCGCGAACGTTGGTCGCTCGATACCTGATTCTCACTGGTATTGTGTGACCCCAGAGCCGTATCGCTGAATCGCAGTTGAGCCTCTTCGGTTCCATAGCCGGGAGCCGACATCAGCATGGCTTCGCCCTCGGTAGCCAGTTGTTTGAACTCGGCCGTAAAGTTTGCAGCAGCGGTTACCGCATAAGTCGAGTTCGGGAAGATTTCGCCATTATTCTTTACGGCAACCAGTTCGTAGCCGCTGTTGGGGGTAGCCGATACGGTCAGGATAGTACCTTCGGCAACCTCTTCACCTGAGGTAATGGCGGTTGCGCCGTTTTTGATCGAGAGCGTTCCATTCTCGGGTGCGGTAAAGTTGATGGCATATCTTTGAATGTTCGATTTTACGGTAATCTTTACGTCATAGTAAGTACCTTCTGTGTAATTACCATTGTAGGTCGGATTCTCTGGTGCTGTTTCTGCTCCGATAAACATCATACGCAAGCAATAAACCGTACCTTCCTCTGCTTCTCCAGGAATTGTGATAGTGGGTAATGTCCCTGATGATACTTTGGTTTCGGTATCCTCCTTATATACGGTAACACCATTTTCATTTGCGAATCCTCCTTTATTTGCGTTTCCACAAAAGATGAGTCGCTCCATTGATTTAGAACTATTCGCATCGGAAAATACAGCAAATTTACCCCAAGTGGAATTGATGTTAAAGGTTAATGTTACAGTTGCATTTGGAGCTATTAAAAGTTCTTGTTGGATTTTTCCATTAGGTTTTTTAGGAATAGAGACATTTGTTAAATCTTCCAAAGCACCCGAAGTAGAGAATGATACAATATTTCCACAATTTCCTTCCTTACTAAACGTAGGAGCTTCATATCCTTCGAGTGGGTTTTGCGCATTTGCCAGGGCCCCGCCTAGCAGAGTCGCGAGCAATAAGAGATAAATTTTTCTCATACTGATAAATTTAGTTAAACGATAAATGAAATGATATCGAGAAGATTCCTCCGCACACGAGGTGCGGAGGAATTGAGATTACATTATTCAGCTACCACTTTGAGAGCTTTTACACGTTTGCCATCTTTCGAGATGACTACATAGTAAACACCTTGGGCCTCATTGACTGTGAGCGTGCAGATTTCGCCGGCCATAGCCTGATGAGTTTTCGAGGTAACCTTGCGGCCCTGAGCGTCGAAGATGTCGATTACATAGTTGCCATCGGCAGCGAATTGCAGATTTACATTTTCGATGAAGGGGTTGGGGTATACTTTGAGGTCATTTACCAAGTTGTCTTCGATAGCATCGGGAACTACCACAACGATATATTCCTTTTTCGTCATCGTGTCCGAGCCCCAGCCGTTGGCCAGCGTGAGGGTAACATCGTAGTTGCCGCTCTTGTTGAACGAAACGGTAGCTTGGTCATCGCTGTTGGCCACTTCGACATCGGGGATGGTGAAGGTCGAGGTGGTAGTGATGGGCAGTGTACCCGACATGGCGGGGTTACCCTCTACGTTGATGTTGGCAGGGAGGAGTTTCTCTCCGTTGGAAGAGGTATTTTCACCGCCGGTTCCCGTCGTTTCAATGTAGGCAGCCTTGGCGCTGGTATTCAATGAACCTTTGTTGGTAAAGGTGAAGTCGTCCGAATTGTAGTTATCGCTTTCGAACGTCCAGTAACCTTTCAGTTCGGCCGGGATCGTCTTGCCGTCGTAACCCTTCATGGCTTCTACCACTTCGCTGTCGCTCAGGGCTTTGTGCCATATCTGTACATCGTCGATTTCTCCGACAAATCCGGCGTAGTACACACGCGAACCACCAATGTAGATAGGAGCTTTCGATACAGTTATGGAACCGCCGTTTACTTGACGATATGACAACTTGGGTCTTTCGTATTCACCCGTTTTCTTTCCGTTGAAATAGATGCGTTGTTTGCTACCGTCGTAGGAAATCAGGATATGAGTCCATTGTCCTTCGGAGAGGCTATACGATTCAGCCGTTGTGCCAGCGAACCGGCCATCGGTACAGCAAGAGAGGTTGGGATTCTCGTGCGGGTTCGTGGCTCCGTTTACAGGAATATCGAGATCGTGGAATCCACGGCCTGCATCTCCCCACATGGTGAATGAAACCGTATTGGCGGGAAGATCGATATTGTTATAGGCTTTTGCTTTTGCCGGCCAAACATCAAGCCAGAAGGCTCCCCAGTTGTTGTCCGGCCAAGAAATATTCAAGTCTCTTTGACCCATGAGTGTCATACCCTGTTTGGCATAGGTGAATTTTTCGGGTTTAATCCACATACCGATGGTGTATTGATTTTGAGACATCGGCAGGAATTCGGCCGGGATACGGAATACATAGGGGTCTTCGATTCGCAATCCGCGCGATACGGTACCTTCGCCTTTTTTGCCTGTGTAGCTCAGCGTAACGACATCGTCGGGGCTGGTCACGTTGGTCTTCGAGGCGGTAAAGTCGGTAATCGAAGGAATGGCTCCTGTGCTCTCGGGCGAGATTTGTACATAGCCGCGGTATTTGAGGAATCTGGTGTCGCTGGTATACAACTCTACATCATAGTAACCTTCGGTCGAGAGCGATGTGGTGAAGGAAGTTCCACCGGGTTGCATGCCTACTTCGTTACCTGTTGTAGCATCAAAAATACGCCACCAGATGGGAGCACTTTGGTTGGGGTCGATGAGCGAGAGAGTAAACTCTTCACCGGCTTTGATCACGGCTTTGTTGCATACGATACCGTCTACAATAGTCAAATCGCAGGTCATGTAATTCGACCAGGTGATGGGGCTCTTGGTGACTCCGTCGGGAGCTACGGCACATACGCCCACGCGATAGTCGGTCACTTCGTTGTTGGCCGATACGGGAGCTCCTACTACATAGTGGGCCCACGACGAGGTGGTACCGCAGAGGACAGGATCGCCATCTTCGGCCTGTACATATACCTCGAAATACCAGGTGTCTACATCTTCGTTATAAACGGGTATATAGGGGTCGGCATCGTTTTTGGGCGATTCGCATTCCCAGCTGAACTTGAAGTCGATCGAGTTGTAGGTGCGTTTTTTCAAGATATTTGCCGTTTCGTTGATTGTGGGTTGAACCGGCGAGTAGGTTTTGTTGGGAATGATAGACATCTCACCGATGTAGATGTCGTAGGTAGCCGGGGTGTTTTCAAATTTCAAACCGATGAGGGCTACGTTACCCGTCATACCGATTTCAGAGGCTTTGGCTTCGATGGTTTCCCATTCGCCGGCCTTGGTCGAGGTGATGGCCTGCTCGTGCAGGGTGTTCTCGCTGCCAACAAACGACCAGAAGAGTTTCATGTGGGTGTCGGTTCCACTTTTCAGTTTGAAGGTCATCGACACTTTGTCTTCGCCCGATACGTTGAAGTTGGTCTTGAACAGACGTACGTTTGACACGGTCGTGGCACCGTTCATGCGCATGGCCGAGCCTCCATACCAAGCGTCATCGAAGGTGAATCCGCATTCGATAGCGTCGTCAGGCACGTTCTTGTTGTTGTCGGTAATCCACCAGCGCCAGGTGGGCAGGTAGTCTTGTACACCCACGTTGAACCACTTGTGGTCGAAGGTGACGGCACCGTGGTCGCGGAAGGTTTTACCGTTACCCAGGCAGAAGCGGGTAACAAAGGGGAGCTCTTGCAGTACGCTTCGGGCCGGCAGGAACTCGGCGATGCCGTGGAATTGTTTCATAGCAGCCTCACTCGATTGAGTCAGACCGTCTTTGATGGCCGGGCGTTTGGCCGGGTTGCGGTTACCCCCCGAAAATACCTGTTCTTGTTTTTCGAGGTAGGTATTTTGTACGGCTTCGTCGCCCGAACCGAACTCGGAGGAGTTCTGATAGATCATGTCGGTGGTGTGGTTGCCCCAGAAGGCAATCGACAAATTGGCGTTTTTCAGTTGCGACCAGGGACCGCGGCCCAACCAGTTGCCTTGAATATCGTAGCCGGCAAAAATCGTAAAGGGATCAGCGCCGATTTGTTTGGCATAATTTTCAGAATCTTTGGCTGTGTTACCTTCGGTACCCCATGCGTAGTTGAGCATGTACATGTCGGTAACCTGCTTGTTGTTTTTCCACAACCAGTCTTTTTTGTTTGAGGTGAATTCATGTCCAAAGTTCACATTTCCTTCATTGGTATTGGTTCCGTACCAATATACGTGGAATTGCCAGCCAATCTTTTCGGCCTCTTCACGACAGGCAATGAAGAAATCTTGCAACTTGGCTGCATCGGGTACGTAGGATTCGGGGTTGAATCCAATACCGTCAAGGCCGTAGTAACGGAGGAATTTGACGAATTTTTCAGCCCATTTGAATTTTCCACCTTCTTGGGTAACCAGCAGAGACAAGGTTTGACGGGGACGAACGTCGCCATTTGAACCGTCAACGAACAAGACACCGCCGCAGTTGGCTACACCATTGCGGTGAGTCACATCGCTGTATGCACCCGGTACACGGACCATGGGGAGCGACCAGCCGCCTTGGTAGTCGACATAGGACCACATGCTGAAGTTATCGCCGTCGAATACATAGCGGGGCAGCGATTGCCAGTAGGTGTCGGAGATACCCATAGGTGTCCACATACAGAATTGACGCTCGGTAGTCATCGTGGGATCGACCTGCGTTTGTGCATTTTCGAAACGTTTTTTCAAGGGTACACGGCCGATGTAGAAATTCTCATCTTCCGACAGTTTGGTCCCGGGCTCCCAGTTTACAAAGTAGTCGAATAAATCGAGGTAGACAGTTTTGTCTTCCTTCGGGTCACCCTCTTGGACTACTTTAGTCGGCAAGAGTTCTACATACTTGTCGTGTGTCGGTACGTTTTGGGCGTAACTACCCATCATGGCCATACATAACAACACGGATAGTAGTAATTTGGGTGTTTTCATGTTTGTTTTGTTTTTAATGAGTAAATAGATGAAATTTAGAGTCTGTATTTTAGAGAACGGTCATGCAAGCACGACCGTTCTCGTGGTGTATTTATTCGCCTCCGGTTTCCCAACGACGGTTGTCACCCAGTCCGGCAGGGTCAATTACGTCCCACCACAACGGGGTTGCCATCAGGTTGGGGCCTCCCAATGCAGGAACACCGGTAGTGTTTACATCGGCAGCTGCTGAGGCGTCGGTCATGTTCCAGGGAATACGGCGAATCATGAAGCCGTTGCCCAGCGAACCGTCACCCAAGTCGTTGGTGGGGAAGATTCGGGGATAACCGGTACGACGCAGGTCGTTCCAGGCTTCGAGGCCCATGGGGAACTGTGCCAGCCACTTTTGAGTAATAATCTTTTCGAGTATGGTCTTCTTATCCTCGTTGCCGAGCATTACACCGATGGTGACCAAACCTTTGAGGTTGTTGCGCTCGTTGTGCGGATCGACATAATCGATCGAAGTATCGGCTGTGGTTTGGGTGTAATAGTTACTGAATTCGGTACCTCCGGTTTCGATGCTGTACTCTTTAAGCATGGCTTGAATGCCGAAGGTGTAGGCCATCAGGTAGTTGGTCCCGATACCCCAGCGGAGATTGGCCTCGGCTTCCAGGAAATGACGTTCCGAGAGTTTGAAGATGGCCAATGGGTAGTTGGCGTAATTCGTCGTTACACTCGAATATTTTACATATTGGTTGTTGTCGTCGCGGGGTGTAAGTTGTATTCCGGTACGCACACCGACAATCTCCGAGTTGGCCGCCATGGTTACATTTCCATCTTCATCTAAGATATCACCGCTGTTTTTGGTGAAGATCAGATCCATGTAGGGTACTTTGAGTCGCTTCATGATGTTTTCGAGCGAAGCGTTCAACCGGGTATCGTTCCAGTTGTTGGCAATGAACTGCAAGGGGTGACTGTTACCCGAAACTACCATCGTATTGTATTCGATATTCTTGGAAATCAATCCATCACTGATGGCGGCTTCGGCTTCGGTTTTGGCCCGGTCGGGATCTACATTACTCATGCGGACTGCCATACGCAGGCGAATGGAATTGGAGAATTGGCGCCACGTATCTACACTACCGCAGATTTTGTCATATTTGGTCAAAATCTCGTTAATGGAATCCTGATGCTCTTGTGAGGTTGAGGAGAAGTCTTTCAGAATCTGACCGGCATCTTTGAGGTTGACAAAGAGGGAGTCGTAGATTTGGTCCATAGGCTCGTAGGTAACGGGCGGTTCCTGTTTGTCATTCTTGTAGTCGGTCCAGGGGAAGGGGCCGTAGACGTCCGAGAGTTCGAGGGCCGAGAAGCAGTACATGATGTTACACATGGCACCAATCTCTTTCAGATTGAGCTGAGCTGCCGACCGCATCACGGGCAGAGCGGCTTGGGCTACCAGGAAGAAACTGGCTTTGGGACCGTCGCAATATTGGGCAAAGTAGCGGTAGGTCGAAGGCAGGTTACCGCTGAAATTCTGGGTACCGGCCAGATAGCCCGAGTAGTTGTCGATGTGAATGTTGAACTGCACCTGATACACGTGCGCTCCGTTAGCGGCTCCTACATCGTGCATCTTTTGTTGGGCGGTGAGGAACATACCGGCTGCCTGGTCATAAGTCGCGGCTACGGCGAGATCGCCCGAGCCCACCTCGATATTCGAGTTGAGGTCATCGAGCAGGGGGTCGCCGCATCCTACCATCGTAACGGCTGCGGCTAACGCAAATACTGATGAATATATTGTTCTTTTCATAATGTTACCTTTCGATTAGAATGATGCTTTAAGTGAGATGCCGAACGAGCGGGTGGTAGGCATGCTGAAGATATCGACATTGCCCAGAGCGTTTTGCGTACTCAATGAGGTATCGGGGTCGATGGGGGCGTCGAGGTACAGGAAGAAGAGGTTACGGGCGTTGGCCGAAACCGTGAGGTTCTTGCTCGGGCCGAAGAGGTTGCGGAAGGTATAGGCCAGCGAGATTTCGCGCAGGCGGAAGTTCGTGGCATCGTATACATAGTTGCGACCTACGGGCGATCCGCCACCGATAGTCTGGTAGTATTGATCTACGGGAACCACTTGTTTGGTCCCGGGAATGTACATACCCGGCTTGGTTACGGCTCCGTCGGACGAAGTCCAATAGAGGTCGTTGGCCAGGGCATAGTCACGAGCCTCGGCCGTGCGTTGCGAGGTACCGAAGTAGTCGAGATAAGCCTCGGTGAAGGAGATAACCTTACCGCCTACTTTACCGTCGATGAGGAAGTAGAACGAGAAATCCTTGTAGTTAAAGGTGTTGGCCCAACCGAGCGTGTGCTTGGCATTCATGTTACCCAGGTATTCGTTGGCCTGGCCGTTGAGCTTGAAGGGAGCACCGGTCTGCGGATCGACTATGACGTCGCCATCTTTACTGGGGTCGGTGATGATTTCGCCCGTATTGGGATCACGCTTCATGAATCCTACGGCATAAAGGTCACCATAGGAGCCTCCCTCTTCAAACTTGATCTTCAAACCGCTGAGGTTACCCAGGTCAATCTCGTGGATATATTTTTGACCGTTCTGTTTGCGGGCTACGGTAAGAATCTTGTTGTCGTTGAAGGCGTAGTTGAAGGTGGTGATCCAGCTGAAATCGTTGTTGGGAGCAAAGATGTACGACGCGGTCAGTTCGACACCCTGGTTGCGCACCTTACCACCGTTGATGTAGATCTCTTTACCGGCAGCGCCCTGGTATTTCATGAACTGGTTTTTCATGATGGCGTTGTAGTAGGTGGCTTGCAGGGAGATGGAACGGTCGAGCAGGCTGACGTCGAATCCGGCCTCGAACGACTGGGTCGTCTCGGGTTTGGGGTTCTTGAAGTTGATGATGGCGCTGCTGATGTAGGCTCCGGTAGCCGGATTACGGGAAGCCGATGCCAGGAAGAGGTTGTTGGGAATCGAGTTACCTACCTCGGAGTAAGAGGCACGGAGTTTCAATTCGTTGATCTGGTCGGGCAAGGTAAGCAATTTGTTCATCTGGGCCGAAGCACCTGCCGAGTAGTAGGCAAAGTGGGGATCCATGTCTTTGAACTGCGTGAAGGCGCGGTACCAGTCGTCGCGGTAGCTACCCTCGACGGTTACCTTGTCTTGCCAGGTTACCTGTGCGGTGGCAAAGATGGCACGCTCCCAGTTCTTGGTGGTGAGGCCCCCGTAGTTGTCGCTGCTGCTGATGTAGATGTCGGAGAGGACGAACTGGTTGCACGAGAGGTCCTCGGTATTGGGGGCACCCGATTTGGCGATAGGAGTAATCATCCATTGGTCGTACGACGAGTTCATCATGCTACCACCGGCGTTGACACCGATCGTGAAGTCTTGTATCTGCTTGTTGTAGCTCAACATGAAATCGCCATAGAAGTCTTGCGATTTGGTGTGGTCGAGAATGAGACGACCGCGGTCAATCATTTCGGCGTTACCCCACGTGGTGGCGTATTGACGGTTCTCGTCGTTACGCTCGTTGTAGTCGTATTTGATACGGGCTTGCAGGTTGAGTTCGGGAATAATCTGCCAGTTGGCGGTGATGCTGCCGAAGGTACGGTTGATAACCTCTTCGCTGGTCATGCGGTTGAGCAACCACCATGGGTTGTTGAGGTTGATGTTGTCGGAGTACCATACTTGCTTACCGTAGTTGGGGTCGGAGAGGGTCGAGGTCTTACCCGATTGAATGACCGAGATGGGCAGACCGTCGGATCCCGTTTGCGATACGATGTAGCTGTACGGGTTTGAGGTCCACGTTGCGTTGGTGTCGTAGTAGTTCTTGCGATACCAGTTCATGTCGAGGTTACGCGGCGAGGTGTAGAGCTGGTAGATGGGGTTGAAGAAGGTACCACCGGTAGGACGGTTCTTGGTCCTCTGGTTGATGTAGTTGGCCGAGATGTCGAATTTGAGTTTGTCCTTGAAGAACGAGAAGCTCTGACGCAAGGAGATGTTGTGACGCTCGAACTTGTTGGTCTCGACAATACCGTTGGCCGTCGTATTTCCGTAGGAGAAATAGGTCTGAACCACTTTTGTACCACCACTCAACGAGATGGAGTTGTTGAAATTGGTACCCAGTTGGTAGAAGTCACGGATATTGTAGGCATTACGGGTCAGGTGGTAGGGCGAGTTGGCCGTGTCGTAGTACTCGTCGCCCAGGGTGTTCATGCGTTGACCCCAGCTGTTGGAGTTCATCGAGAAGCCGTTATCTACCGAGCCCGACATCTGTGCACCATATGCATTCTGCAATTTGGGCAATACGAGCGGGGTCTCGAAGGTGGTGCTGCTCGATACATCGATGCGCAACTGACCCTCTTTACCTTTCTTGGTGGTAATCATCAGTACACCGTTCGAAGCGGCGCTACCGTACAGGGCAGCCGAGTTGGCACCTTTCAGTACCGTGATCGATTCGATGTCATCGGGGTTGAGTTGCGAGAGGGCGTCGCTGGACTCTTTGGAACCGTCGGCCATCATCGTGGCGCCACCACCGTCCATATCCATCTGTCCGTTTACGCTGTTCTGCATGGGCACACCGTCTATTACAATCAGCGGCGAGTTGTTACCCAGCATGGAGGCGTTACCACGCAACAGGATTTTCGAGGCACCACCGGCACCACCCGAGTTAGGTGTGATGACCAGACCGGCGCTCTTGCCTTGCAGCGAGTTGATGAGGTTGGCCTCTTTGGCACGGGTCAGTTCGTCGCCACCCACGGTTTGTGTGGAGTAGGAGAGGGTCTCTTCCTTGCGGGCGATACCCATGGCGGTAACGACAACCTCGTCGAGCAGTTTGGTGTTGTCTCTCATTACGATGTCGATTTTGTCCTTCCCGCCGATGGGGTGTTTGACGGTTTGGTAGCCGATATAGGAGAATTCCAGTTCGCTGCCGCCTGCGGGAACCTTAATGGAGTAGTTTCCGTCAATGTCGGTCGCGGTAGCGGCACTTGTGCCGGCTACTTTTACTGTAAGGCCGATGAGTGCTTCACCCGAAGCGTCGGTTACCTTACCGGTTACGATGCGAGAGCTGTTGGCCTGAGCCGTAGAGCTACTGTTCGAACTGCTTTTGGGTTGTCCCTGGGCAGCCGTTCTTCTCGACAACATGATGTTGGGATTTTGTATCGAGTAGGATACGTCGGTCCCTTTGAACATGATGTCGAGAATCTCGCTCACCGTTTTGTTCTTTACGTTTAGGTTTACTTTTCGTTGCGTGTCGACCTGTGTATTGATGACAAACAGGCACTTCGCTTCTTTCTCGATTTTTTTCAAGACATCTTCTACCGGAGTGTTGACCTCGGATAGAGATATGCGTGAATACGCATCGGCACTGGCTTCAAATGTGTAAACCAGTGCGAAAGCCATGATTAGTGCTTTTAAACTTTTTTTGTACATACGTGTGTTTATGGGTATTCAAACAGATTGTGAATGGGGTTATTTTCTCTGGAATATAGATAGGATAAATAAGGTGTGCTTATTTTCTCATGGGCAAAGATTTTTTTAGGGTTATATTATTTTTTTGAACTTATTAAAATGGTGTTGTATTCCTTGTTCCACTTGAAGTCAAAGTTGAAATCGTGTTGGAGTGCTTGCAGGGCATGTTGGATTCCGTTATAGCGGTAGAATTTCCCGGTGTACCGTTCGCTGCTTTTTATCTCTTTATCAATTTCGATTTTTACACCGAAACATTTTTCAAAACCCTCCATCAACTCGTCGAACGACTTGTCCTTGAAATAGTAGATGCCGTCTTTCCACAACTCGGTTTCGAGCGAACGGATTACCGATTGCGTAAATTCTCCATCTTTGAATTGGGCCCGGTATCCCGGTTTGAGTGTGGCGTTTTTGTCCCCGGCCGAAATTTTTACAGAACCTTCGATTAACGAGACCATGAAATCCTTCTCTTCGTTGTTCGAGCTGACATAGAATTTTGTTCCCAAGACCTTGATTTTTCCGTTGGGCGTGTTGACAATAAAGGGACGCCAGCGGTTGTGGGCGACTTCGAGATAGGCTTCGCCATCAATTTCAATACTGCGTTGCAACCCCATGAACGATGAGGGATATTTTATCGTGGATTCGGCATTGAGCCATACCTTGGTACCGTCGGGGAGGAGCAAGGTGTTGCTGTTGCCTGCAGGCACAGTGAGCGAATAGAGAGGAACGATGCGGTCGCCTACCGTAAAATAGAAACTCCCGAATGCGACAGCCAATAACAGCACAACTACTGCGGCAATGCGAAGTAGTTGTATGCGGTAATGGCGTCGGAAATCGTACTGTGTGTGCTCTATGTTGCCTGCCGATAATATAATAGCGTTATATATGTTGCGCTCGTGACAAAACTCTTTTAGATGGTCGGGCGATGATTGAGCCCATGTAATAACCTCTCTGCACTCATCTTCCGAGGCACAGTTACCGAAATACCTATATAATGTCTCTTTTTTCATACATTATATAAACCTGATAAACTTCCATATCCCTAGTGATAAAATAGGTTTTTTTTGTTAAATGGAAGTTTGAAAATGTTTATAAATGTTGCACTTTCATTCTTTTTGATTTGCAAACTGATAGACCGATAGTGTTATAGATAGTCTTTGAGGCTTTTTCGTAAGATATTCAGGCTTTTTGAAATGTGAAACTCTACGCCTTTAATCGTGATGCCGAAATTTTCGGCAATTGTTTTGTAGGGTTTCTGTTCGAGGTATCGCTCGTAAAATATTTCTCGTGTGCGATTGGGCAAGGTTTCGATGGTACTGTGTACAATTTTTTCGATTTCGCTGGTGAAAAGTTCCGAGGGGTCACAGCCTTTCAGCGAAGAGATGTTGAGCTCGATTTCACCGATCATGTGGTTGTACAGCTCTTCATTCTTTTGTAACAGGTGTTTTCGCTCTTCCAGAACATCGATACATTTGTTCCTGATGATGGTGAAAATATACCCTTTTATATTGGTGGCTTGGAAGGTCTCCTTGTCTTTGTTTTCCCAATATTGGATATACGACTCCATCACTACATCTTCGGCGTCTTGCATGTTCCCCAGGTAGGAGTATGCAAATTGGATAAATCCATTTTTAGACGTCCTAAAAATGTTGGAAAAGTCATTATCTTCTGTAATCGATGTCATTCAACTTTGAATTAAACAATATCTATTTCTTGGAGGGGAATATTAGTCGTTATTTCTTCTATGGTTGTTCGTTTTCCCAATAATATATAGCTGTTTAGGAGTTTTGTCGCCTTGTTTCTTACAAAGGAATTACCGTGCTAATATAATATAATTGGGTGATAAAAAAGAAACAGAAAAGCATTTTTTTGAAAAAACTTTTCTGCCTGATAAGATATATGTCGGTGCGGAGGGTGAGTGCACCGAGTATGTAGAGACGCTGAACACACAGGGGGGGAGCAAAAATTGCTCCCCCCCTGTGTGTTCAGTTATTTACAAATCCACCTAATGAGGTCGGTAATTGGGGGTCAAACGTATAAGCCCGGGCAAATTGCCTGATAAAATCAAGTGTCGAAGCAGAGGGCTGCATGTTTTTTGTACTTCGTACTGTCATGGTGTCTTTGGGAGTAGAGGTTTTCTTCATAGGCCGAATCTTGATGTTTGTATATGATAAACGTCAAGATTCCCGTATTTATTATGTGTCTACGCCCTTTTTTTAAAATGTCAGTACGATATTGTTTTCCTCGGCCATCTTCCGCAAGTTGAGAATGGCATAACGCATGCGCCCCAAGGCGGTGTTGATGCTCACCTGGGTGCGGTCGGCAATCTCTTTGAAACTCATGTTTTTGTAATAACGCATGACAAGTACCTCTCGTTGGGAGTGGGGCAGGGCTTTGATAAGTTTGCGAATGTCGGCCTCTATTTGGCTATGTACAAGAGCATCTTCGACAGTCCCTTCGCTCAACTCCTTGCGATTGAAAATGTCCATATTTTCGTTGTCCGAGATAATGTAGTTGTCGGCCTTTTCCTGTCTGAAAAAGTCTATAATCAGGTTGTGGGCAATGCGCGAAATCCAGGCCGGGAACTTGCCGTTCTCGGTATAGCGACCCTGCTTGATGGTCATAATGGCTTTGACAAAGGTTTCCTGAAAGATGTCGTTGGCCAATTCCTTGTCTTTGACAATATAAAAAATGTAGTTGAAAGTACGAGCCTGATGACGTTTGAGCAATACATCAAAAGCTTCATTATTACCTTCGGCATACAATGCAACCAACTCTTCGTCGGTGCGATTGAATAAATCGTTCATTACTATCTCTCTTTTTTTAATCCAAGCGTAATGTTTTGTCGATAGGCAATCTTATTTTAGAGTGATTCAATAATTATTATTCGGTGCAAATAAAGATGTTTTTTTTGGAATTGGAAAGTAAAAGTAGAATTTTTTTGCCCTATCGTTTCGTTTTTAACACTATTGTCGTGAACAAATCTGTTTTGTTGACATTGTGTCGAAGGCGTGGAGATAGGGTCGTTGAAGGGTGCTGAGAGGTACCGAAGAGGTGGGCCGATTAAAAGTGGGGCGACATGACCGGTTTATCATAAAAAATATTTACATTTGCAACTCATGGAAAACTAAAAAACAAGAAACAGCTATGAAACCAACTCTTTTTGTCCTGGCTGCCGGTATGGGTAGCCGGTATGGAGGCTTGAAACAGCTCGATGGTCTCGGCCCCAATGGTGAAACGATTATGGACTACTCGATTTTCGATGCCTTGCGGGGCGGATTCGGGAAAGTAGTCTTTGTCATTCGTAAGGATTTTGAACAGGATTTCAGAGAGAAGATTCTCTCCAAATACGAGGGCCATATCCCGTGTGAGTTGGTATTCCAGTCAATCAATGACCTGCCCGAAGGCTTCACCTGTCCCGAGGGACGTACCAAACCTTGGGGTACCAACCATGCCGTGCTGATGGGTAAAGATGTAATCAAGGAGCCGTTTGCCGTAATCAATGCCGACGACTTCTACGGTCGCGAGAGCTTTGCGATTCTGGCCGACTATTTGAAAAATCTCGAAGGTAAGCAAAACGACTACTGCATGGTAGGTTATCGGGTGGGTAATACCCTCTCGGAGAGTGGAACGGTGGCTCGCGGCATTTGTGAGATGAATGCCTCGAAGCATCTGACTTCGGTCGTAGAGCGCACGCAAATCGAGCGTCGCGACGGCGAGGTGAAGTTCAAGGAGGGTGAAACCTGGACGGCTATCCCCGACAATACGCCCGTGTCGATGAACATGTGGGGATTCACACCCGACTATTTCAAATATTCCGAAGACTATTTTGTGAACTTCCTGAAAGAGAATGCCGGCAACATCAAGGCCGAGTTCTTCATTCCGCTCCTGGTCAACGACCTCATTCAGTCGGGTAAGGTGACGGTTACCGTACTCGACACGCCGTCGAAATGGTTCGGTGTGACCTATGCCGCCGACCGTCAGTCGGTAGTCGACAAAATCCAGGCTTTGGTGGATGCCGGCGAGTATCCTGCCAAACTGTTCTGATTGCTCTATCCCTGAAAAGATACGATTACAGGAGAGAGGTTGTCCCGCTTTGGGGGGCACGCCTCTCTCCTTGTTTATATATAGGAACAGAATAATCGGGCGGGGGCGACCGACCTCTGTCGGGTGGGCTGTATCGTCGTCTCTCTGGCGGTAGCCGTGGGTGGCCCTTCCTTTGGAGGTAATAGGAAATAGTTTGTTTGAATGAGATATGAGTCGACTCGGGAGAATCAAACTCGAAAATTTATTTCGGTTTGCTTCTGCTCTCGCCATTCACTATCTTTGCACACTGTTTTGCCAACAGTGTAAATCGCACGTTCATGAATACCGTTCAGTTATTGCCATATAAACAGCATGTGGTCTCGCTGCTCAAACTGGGGCTGCCCATTGTCGTGGGGCAGTTGGGCATGATTATACTGGGTCTGGCCGATACGGTCATGATCGGGCACCACAGTACCGACGAACTGGCGGCTGCCGCCTTTGTCAACAACGTGTTCAATCTGGCTATCATCTTTGCTACCGGCTTCTCCTACGGGCTTACCCCGTTGATAGGCATGTTGCAGGGGAGTGGCAACACGCAGGGGATAGGGCGCGTTTTCCGCAACGCCCTTGTGGCTCACACCGCTCTGGCGCTGTTGCTCACGGCCATCATGTATGTGGTCTATTGCTTTGTCGACCAGATGGGGCAGCCGGTAGAGCTGTTGCCCCACATACGGCCCTACTTCATCTTGCAACTGGTCTCCCTGGTATTTGTTATGCTCTTCAACAGCTACCGGCAGTTTGCCGAGGGGCTCACCGATACCCGCACCCCCATGTGGATTCTGCTGGGGGGCAATGCCTTGAATATCGTGGGGAACTACCTGCTCATCTACGGCAGCTTCGGGTTGCCCGAGTGGGGCCTTTTCGGTGCCGGGGTCAGCACCCTGGTTTCGCGGGTGGTCATGCTGCTGGTCTTCGTTGTCATCGTTGCTGGTGCCCCCAGGTATCGGGCCTATCGGGAGGCCATACGCCACTCGCGGTTCAATCGCAATGACTTTGTGCAACTCAATGCCCTGGGGTGGCCCATTGCCTTGCAGATGGGTATGGAGACGGCAGCCTTCTCGTTGAGTGCCATTATGGTGGGCTGGTTGGGCAGCGTGCCGCTGGCGGCCCATCAGATTATGATTTCGGTCAGCACCCTCGGGTTTATGATTTACTACGGCATGGGGGCCGCTCTGGCCGTGCGGGTGAGTCATTTCATGGGACAACGCGATTTCCCCAATCTGCAACGGGCCGTTCATGCCGGCTTGGGCATCATAGGGGTGCTGGCCGTGGCGGCCTGCCTCTTCTTCTATCTGGCCCGGGTTCCCATCGTTTACAGTTTTACCGAGGATCCCGAGGTGATGGCCGTTGTTGCCGTACTCATCTACTCGCTCATCGTCTACCAGTTTGGCGATGCGTTGGAGATAACCTTTGCCAATGCCCTGCGAGGCACGGCCGACGTGAAGCCCATGATGTGGATTGCCTTCTTCGCCTATTTCGTGATGGCTCTCCCGGTAGGATACCTGTGCGGGTTCACCTTCGGTGGAGGTGTCGTAGGGGTGTGGGTTGCCTTCCCGGCCGGACTCTTTTCGGCTGGATTCCTGTTTTGGTTGCGATTCCGCTATCGCCTGCATAAACTCATCAGAGAGGAGGGCGATGTATGAAACCGCTGTCCGAAAAACTCTATTTGCAGCAGCTCATCGAGGAGGGGGAGCACCAGCAGCAGGATTTCAAATTTGAGATTTCAGATGCCCGCAAGATAGCCCGTTCCCTGTCGGCCTTTGCCAATACCGACGGCGGCCGTCTGCTTATCGGGGTGAAAGATAACGGCCGCATAGCCGGGGTGCGCTCCGAAGAGGAGGTCTACATGATCGAGGCAGCGGCGCAGCTCTACTGCCTGCCGCAGGTTGCGATTGAGATGCACACCTATACCGTCGATGGTAAGACCGTACTCATTGCCGAGATTCCGAAGTCTGCCGAAAAGCCGGTGCAGGCTCAGGTAGCTCCCGGCAAGTACATGGCCTATGTGCGCATTGCCGATGAGAACATACTGGCAACGGCCGTGCATCTGGCGGTTTGGCGGCAGAAGAGCAGCCCCAAAGGTTCGCTCGTGAAATATACCGAGCGCGAACAGCTCCTGCTCGACTACCTGGCCGAGCATGGCGAGATTACGGTGAGCAAGTACAGTCGGCTGGCTCGCTTGTCGTACCGCTCGGCGGTGGATTATATTGCCCGGTTTGTCCGCTTCGGGTTGCTCGATATTTGCTTCGAACATCACAAATTTTTCTATCGGCTGCATCAGGAGGAGGGCGAATGACCCCCTGCTTTTGAAAATTCCGCTTGTCTCTGTTCTCGTCTTTCACTATCTTTGAATAAGACAGGAGTCGGCTCGGTATTGCTCCACTTGAAAACTGCGTTTTCGTTTGCCACGGCTCTCGCCTTTTGCGTATCTTTGTAGAAGATAGGAGTCGGCTCGGCCTTGTCAAACTTGAAAACTGCGTTTTCGTTTGCCACGGCTCTCGCCTTTCGCTATCTTTGGAAAAGATTTTGTAAACCGATGAAACACGATATTCAGAAACGACCATGAAAATCGAAACCGAATTGTGTGCCTTTTCGCTCGAAGCCTGTCGCGCTGCGGCTCGTGCGGGGGTGACGCGGGTAGAGTTGTGCGCCTCGCCCTATGAAGGGGGGACGACCCCCTCGGCAGCCCTGATTCGCCGGGCTCGCCAAATACCCCATCTGCAACTGAGTGTGATGATTCGCCCCCGGGGTGGCGATTTTCTCTATACCGACGATGAGTTTGACCTCATGCTCGACGAGGTTGACTTTGCCCGCGAGTGTGGAGCCGACTGCGTGGTGGCCGGTATGCTCACCCCCGACGGTCGTGTCGACGAGGAGCGTACCGCCCGGCTGGTCGATCGTTGCGGTTCGATGCAGTTTACCTTTCACCGGGCTTTCGACATGACCCGCGATACGGCCGAGGCGCTCGAATCGTTGGTACGTGCGGGCTGTTACCGGGTGCTTACCTCGGGTGGCCGCAACACGGCGATGGAGGGAATCGATACGATTCGGGCCCTGGTAGCCCAATCGGCCGGACGTATAGCTATCATGGCCGGTAGCGGTGTGAGTCCGTCGAATGTGCGGCAGCTGGCCGGAACCGGTGTCGATGCCGTGCATTTCAGTGCCCGCAGCCTGGTCGAGAGCGGCATGACCTACCGTAACCCTACCGTCTCGATGGGCGGTGTGCCGGGCATTCCCGAGTATGCCTCGGTGGGTGCCGATGAGACGAAAATTCGTGAAATACTTGATCAACTCAACTCATAAAACCAATCCGATATGAAAAGAACTCATGCCCTTATGCTGCTGTTCGCCGGAGTGGCCTGCACGGTGGCAAGTTGCACCTCGTCGGGCATCTCGGCCGACAGTCAGCGACAACTCGAAACCGTCCTCGACGATTCGCCCCGTTCCGACAGCCTGCGCGTGCTGCTCAAAGAGACGCCTCGCGATGAACAGGAGGCAATGGCCTACCTGTTGGCCTGGATGCCCCAAGGCGACCGCGACACGATGGACCTGGCGCTGTTGCGCGAGAATGTGACTTATGCCTGCCGTGCCCGCGCCGAATTTCCCTGGGCCAAGGCGTTGCCCGACTCGATTTTCCTCAACGAGGTGTTGCCCTATGCCTCGGTCGATGAGGTGCGCGATGCCTGGCGAAAAGATTTTTACGAGCGCTTTGCGCCCCGGGTGCGGGGCTGCAAGACCCTGCGTGAGGCTCTCGATACCGTCAATGCCATTATCCCTCAGGTAGTAGGAGTGGAATATAACACTTTGCGTGAGAAGACCAACCAAAGTCCGTCGGAGTCGATGCGCCAGGGCATGGCCTCCTGCACGGGTCTCTCTATTCTGTTGGTCGACGCCCTCCGTTCGGTGGGTATTCCGGCCCGTTTCGCGGGGACGGCCGCCTGGCACGACAACCGGGGTAACCACAGTTGGACCGAGGTGTGGCTCGACGGTACCTGGCACTCGACCGAGTACTATCTGCCGCCGGCCCTCGACGGAGCCTGGTTCATGGCCGATGCCGGTCAGTCGACTCCGGGCGACCGCATTCACGGTATCTATGCCGTTTCGTTCCGGCCCACCGGTGACTGGTTTCCCATGGTGTGGAATGAGGAGTCGCGCGATGTGCATGCCGTCGATGTGTCGCAACGTTATATCGACCTGTATGGGCAACAGACCCAGGCGATACTTCAACAGGATACCCACACCACGGTCACCTTTGTCATGTATAAGGACAAGCAGCACAGCTCGAACTCGAAGGATCGGGTCGAGGCCAATGTCGACGTTTTCTGCGACGGGGTGCAACTGGGTGGAGGCCGCACGGCCGGTCCCTTGCAGGATATGAACGATGCCCTCAAATTCCTGTTGAAAAAGAACCAGACCTATACGTTCGTTTATGAGAATGCCCGGGGCGAACGCACCACGGTCGAGTCGGTCGTAGGAGCCGAACCGGTGACCGTTGTAGGCTATATGGAATAACCTCGGGGTGACGGTTCTGATTGAATAAAGAAAGAGCTCGCTTGTGGAACTACACGCAAACGAGCTCTTTTTATGCTTGAAGAAATTGGATTTACAGCTGTTTCAGCCGGGCAATGGTTTCGAGCGGAGCCTCGGAGTGGAAGACAAAGCTGCCAGCCACCAGCGCGTCGGCACCAGCCTCGACCAGTTGTCGCCCCGTTTCGAGGTTCACGCCGCCGTCTATCTCGATGAGAGCATGCGCGTGGCGGCGGGCAATCATCGCCTTCAAGTCGCGCACCTTGTCGAGAATGCGGGGGATAAATTTCTGCCCTCCGAATCCGGGGTTGACCGACATGAGCAGCACCACGTCGACATCTTCGATAATATCTTCGAGCAGCGCGACCGGGGTGTGCGGATTGAGCGAAACACCCGCCTTCATGCCTGCTGCATGAATCTGCTGCACCACCCGGTGCAGGTGAGTACAAGCCTCGTAATGTACCGTCATGATGGCACCGCCTATCTGCTTGACCTCGTTGATAAATTTCTGCGGCTCCACAATCATCAGGTGCACGTCGAGTGGCTTGGCGCACCGGCGGTTTACAAATTCGAGCACCGGGAAGCCAAACGAAATATTGGGAACAAACACACCGTCCATCACATCGATATGCAACCAGTCGGCCTCGCTCTCGTTGATGAGGTCGATTTCGCTGTTCAAGTTCCCGAAATCGGCCGAAAGCAGCGACGGAGAAATTAGTACGCTCATAGCTTCAATAGTTTTCGTTAGTTGGACAAAGATAGTGAAAGGCGAGAGCAGAAAAATCAAGGTCCCTTGAATTTTTTTGCCAAGCCGTATCTTGTGTTCGTGGAACAAAGATAGTGAAAGACGAGGGTAGAGACAAACGAAAACGCAGTTTTCAGGTTGGGCTATGCCGAGCCGCCTCCTGTTGGGTAACTTCCTTTATATCCCTTTACTCTTTCCGTCCGCTTTGGTCGGGGTTCAACGCCTTATAATAGTTGATGCGTTCGGTCCAGGTCTTATTCTCCAAGGGAAGCACCCGGTGAGTCTCGGCCCAATGGTCCCACATCTGTTCCAACTCCCGGGCTTTCTCGGGATAGCGGGAAGAGAGCTCCTCGGTTTCAAAGGGATCGGTCGAGAGGTTTATCAGTTCCCAAGGGCTGTTCCGGTCGTTGCGCACCAGTTTCCAGTTATCTGCGATGACGGCACACGAACTTTGGTGCTCAAAGAACAGGGTGCGATTTTGCAAGGCACCACCCCTCACGGCCGGGAGCAGGCTGGTTCCGGGCAAGTCGGCGTGCTCGAATCGGTCGGAGGGGTAACTGGCCGAGGCCAGATCCATGCAGGTAGGCAGCAGGTCGATGATGTGAGCCACCTGTTTGCATACCTGACCTTTCAGAACGTTTTTCCCGGTATTGCCGAAGGTCATGATGAAGGGGGTACTTGTCCCGCCTTGATAGACCCATTTCTTATAACTGCGGTAAGGTGTGTTGGAGAGGTCGGCCATCAGTTGTCCCAGATAGCCGCCTTCCAGCGTAGCTCCGTTGTCGCTCAGGAAGAGGAAGACCGTGTTTTCCAGGTTCCCTTTTTCGCGGAAAGCCTCGACAATCTGACCCACCCCGTCGTCCATGATTTCAATCATGGCGGCATAGGTGGCCATATCCTGAATCCACTGTTCGCGTTGAGAGTCGGTAAGCTCCTCCCAGGCGGGGCGTTTGCCGCCGAACTCCCGGTTATAGACGGGCAATTCCATCTCGGCGGGAACCAGGCCCAGCGCTTTTTGCTTCTCAAACCGCTGCTTGCGCAACACGTCGTATCCAACCCGGTAGCGAGCCTTGCACTTTTCAACCCGGTCGGCCGGAGCCTGCAAGGGGAGGTGCGGGGCATAGTAGGCTACATAGAGGAACATGGGGGCATCGGTCGGTTGTTGTCGTATGAAACTGACGGCCGAGTCGGATATGGCCGTGGTGTAGTAATAGTCGTCGGGCAGGTCGGTAACGGGTGTCAGGTCGTTGTAAAGCGGGGTAGGCTCGTAGTAGCTGCCTCCACCCGACAGGCAGCCATAGTAGCGGTCGAACCCGCGTTGGGTGGGGTAGCTGCCGTTGGGCCCGTCGAAAGCCCCGTCGACCGTGACATGCCATTTGCCGCTCATGTAGGTGTCGTATCCGTTGGCCTTCAAGATTTCGGCGATGGTCGGGTAGGTTTTTGATATTTGACCTCTATATCCCGGGCGGTGTTCGTCCACGGCAGTCATCCAGCCCATGCCCACCTCGTGTTGATAGCGGCCGGTAAGCAGCGAGGCGCGCGACGGGCAACTGCGCCCCGTGTTCTTGAACTGGCTGAATCGCACGCCGGCATCGGCGAGGCTGTCCAGATGAGGTGTTTGGATTTCGCTGCCGTAACACCCTAAATCCGAGAAGCCCATGTCGTCGCACATGATGAGTACGATATTGGGTGGTGTCGCTTTTTGGGCCGAAAGGGGAAGGGCTGCGGTTCCCAACATGAAAGGTACAAACAGAGTTCGGTTCATATGCGATTGTTTTTTAGGTGTATAGTGAAGAGAATAAAAACTGGATCTAAGATAATACATTTTTTATAAACGGCATGGTGAATTTACATAATGTCTATAAAAAACGATTCCGCTTCAAGGAGAAGAGGAATCCCGATTGAGAGCCGTGTGCTGTTTCTCGGAGGGGCGACGATACGACAAAAGCCGCAACAACAGGCACTCCTGTCAAGTCGCGGCTTTTGTACCGAATGGCAAAAGAGTTATTTTTACTTTGGTTTTTTCATACCCTTGTAGATAAGGAACCCCACGATGAACACGCAGATGGCGATGAGCACGTAGAGGATTTCGTGACTGTATGTCTGCACCTTCAAGATGAGTTCGTCCTCGGGAATAACGGCGTGGAAGCCGTAGCCGATGGCAGCCAGTACGATGTTCCAGCACATGGCACCCAGGGTGGTGAAAAGGATAAACTTCGAGAATTTCATGCGGGCCAGACCAGCGGGAATGGAGATGAGCTGACGCACTGCCGGAATCAGGCGGCCGATGAGGGTCGATATGCTGCCGTGCTTGTCGAAATAGCGTTCGGCCGTCTCCACCTTGCCTTGATCGAGCAGGCACATGTGCCCCACGCGGCTGTTGGCAAATTTGTAGACGAGCGGGCGGCCTATCCAGAGGGCCAGGTAGTAGTTGATGATGGCACCAATGTCGGCCCCGAGGGTACCGAAGAGAATGACCAGATACATATTCAGTTCACCGTAGGCTGCCTTGTAGGCTGCCGGTATGATAACGATTTCGGAGGGGAAGGGGATAAACGAACTCTCGATCATCATGAGGAACGTAATGGTCCAGTAATTGAGATTATCGAGGCACCATTGTATAAACGATAATGATTCCATAAAAGGGATTAATGATTTTTTTTGAGATTGCAAAAGTAATACATTCGGCTTAAAAATGAGAATGTTTGCAAAAATGTAACAAAAATTTAATACGTCTGTATCGTCAAATCTTGGAAAATCGTGCGATAGACGGCTGCTTTCTCGGCAAGCGGTTTAGGGTAGGCCCGAGAGGTCGAGGGCATGCGGTAGAGTCGCATGGAGCGGCCATGGTAGGTGAGCGAGGCATACTGCCCGATTGGGGGCGGTGTAGCTCCGGTGATGGCACACAGCGTGTCGGTAGCCTTCTGCCCGGTGGTTACGAGCGTGTGGCAGTAGGGCAGCCGGTCGAGCATGCGGGCCAGATCGAGCGACTCGACCACTTCGAGCGTCAGGTCCGAGGCATTGCCATTCAGTCGTCGTGCCACGGCCACGGTATCGCTCACGGCAATGCCCTGTTCTTGAAGAAAGTTCTCGATGGCTTCGCGGCGGAACCGCTTGTGCTCGGTATCGACAAAGTGGTCTTTGTCGTTGAAGAAGAGAAGCCCGAAGATGCGCCACATGTCGTTGGTGAAGTTGGGGTAGAAAAACTCCATCGACCAGCGTTTGCGGGGCGGAGGAAAACTGCCCAGCAGCAAGATGCGGGCCTGTGCCGGAAGAAACGGAGACAGGGGGTGCATCTCGACGGGTGCGGGCGAAGGGCTTGTATCGTCAGCCATGTTGTGTTGCATTGAGAGGGTTAGAAATCGTCCGAGTCCATGTCGACTTTCCAGAATACGTTCTCGGCCGCATCGTACCGGTAGTTTCCGCCCGGCAGGGCATCGACGATGAAGTCGCCTTTGTCGGGCAGGTCGGCTTCGCTTTCAAGCAGGTAAAATTCATCGTCGGGGTCATCGCTCTGTATGGTAGCCGAGTAACCTTCGGGCACCTCGAATATTTCGTCGTCGGCCACCTCGATCAGTTGTCGGTCATACCCCTGTTGAAACAAGATGTCATAGGCATCGAAATCCTCGTATTCGTCATAACCCATTTCATCTCTCAGCATCTCGAACTCGGGTGTGAGAGCTAACAAGATTGTATCCATCGTGTCGTCTGTTTTTGTCGGGAGCAAAGTTACTTATTTTTACGATTGCTTCAACAATTTGCGACTGGTGTTGTTTTTACTGAAAATAAAACTTATAAAACCTGAGTGAATATGAAAAAAATGATCTTTTTCTGGGTTTGTGCTTGGGGGCTTCTATTGTTGCCGTTCCATGCTGCCGCTGCCGATACCCAGTCGGCCGAACCGGCACAGCGGAGTAGCCGACAGGCTCCGGACGATGCCTCGGACCGCATTGTTTTCCTGTGGGGCGGGAATGCCGCCAACGGTGAGTTGATAGGTATGTTCTATGACACCCGGCAGCTCCATTTCCAGGACCCTCGTGCGCCCCGATTCCTGCTGGTCGACCGTAAGGGACGTGTGGCATTCGGTATAGGTGGTTATGTAAAGGTGACGGCTTCCTACGATTTTGAAGGCGCCGTGCCCAATCGCGATTTCCTTACCTACGATATTCCCGTACCCGGCAATCCGTCTCAGCGCAACCAGTTCCAGATGGACGCTTCGACCTCGCACCTCTTTTTTAAGTTGGTAGGCGACAATGCCGTGCTGGGCAAGTTCTCGGTCTTTGTCGACGGTGATTTCAGGGCCGGACAGAACTATGGATTCCGCCTCGACCAGGCTTATGTGCAGGCGCGCGGATTCCTGATAGGACAGACGTGGAGTACCTTTGTCGATGCGGCGGCCGCACCTCCTACCATCGACTATGAGGGACCTACCGGCATGACCAGTGTGCGCAATGTAATGGCACGTTATACGCTCAATCTGGGGAAGCACTGGCAGATGGCTCTGGCCGCCGAAGCCCCGTCGGTCACTTGTACGCTCGACGAGGGGTATAACGCGTCAATCAGCCAGCGCATGCCCGACATACCTTTTTATGTTCAATACGGTTGGAACGGAGGTCACGACCACATACGCGCATCGGGTCTGTTGCGGGGACTCTCTTATCGCGACCTGGTGGCCGAGCGCAACCGGTCGGTATTGGGGTGGGCCGTTCAGCTCTCGGGTATTACCCACATCACCCGCAAGTTGTCGCTTTATTACCAAGGCGTTTACGGATATGGCTATGGTGAGTATCTGAACGGGTTGAGCGACGAGGGTTTCGACCTCATTCCCGACCCCGATACCCAGGGCAAACTCTATGCCCCCGAGACGCTGGGCTATGTGGCCGGTCTGCAATATGCCTTCTCACCCAAATTCTTTATCTCGGCCTCGTACAGCCAGAGCCGGGTATACAGCAAACAGGGAGCCCTGTCGCCCGAATCCTATCGCTATGCCCAGTATATCGTGGGGAATGCCTTTTACAACCTCACGACCGATTGCAGCATAGGTATCGAATATCTTTATGGCCGCCGTTC
This sequence comes from Barnesiella viscericola DSM 18177, assembly GCF_000512915.1. Taxonomy (GTDB): domain Bacteria; phylum Bacteroidota; class Bacteroidia; order Bacteroidales; family Barnesiellaceae; genus Barnesiella; species Barnesiella viscericola. Next base: position 1,012,715 of record NZ_CP007034.1, on the reverse strand, counting down.
CAATTTGAATCGTCAGGACGGGGAGGCTAACCGCATCAATACGATGATACGGTATAACTTCTGATAAAAATATATTTTGGGGTAGGGCCCGCCTTCTCGTTTTTTTTTGCGATAGTAACGAGAAGGCGGGCTCTCGGTTTTTATGGAGGGCAAATATTGTGAGGCAGTTTTTTCAATAAAAAAGTTGTAAGCCATATAAAAAGTGTTATTTTTGCAAACTGATTATAATTGTATCCTTATTATAAAAAAAGAGGAAAGAATGAAATATTTATATTGGGCGCTTACTCTTCTCACATTTTGGGCTTTTGCATCTTGTTCTTCTTCAAGAAATGTTCCTTATATGATTGATGTGGAGGATATTCCTGCCGATGTATTAAACGCGGCAGTCCCTCAGCCGTCGCCGGTTTTGGCCCCGGGCGACATTCTTGATATATCGGTCATGGCCAAGAATCAAGAGGTGGTAATCCCCTTTAACAAGCGGCTGGTTCAAAGCGAGGCTTATATGCGAAGCGGTAATACCAAGGCCGTGGAGTTTTATCTGGTCGACCAGAACGGTGATATTGAATTTCCGGTATTGGGCTGTCTGCATGTAGCAGGGAAGAGCAAGAAAGAGGTAGAGCTGATGATTCAGGAGGCTCTCTATCCTAAATACCTGAGTGAGTTGCCGCAAGTGTCGGTGTGGATACAGAACTTTACCATTTCGGTGTTGGGCGATGTAACCCGGCCGGGTATGTTTACTATTGAAAACGAGCGGGTGAGTATTCTCGATGCCATCGCTTTGGCAGGCGATCTGTCCATTACCGGGCGCCGTGATAACGTACTCTTGGTGAGAGTGAATTCCGATGGAACAAAAAATATTGCAAGAATCAATCTGAATGATAAGAATCTGGTTACTTCACCCTATTTCTATCTGCAACAGAACGATGTACTCTATGTGCAACCCAATAAGTCGAAAGCCAATTCGGCCGTAGTCGTACCACCTACCACCTCGCTGGTATTTAGTGCCACATCTATTCTGTTGACAATTGCCAACCTTATTATTACAGCTTGGAGTATTTCTAAATAATTACTATGGAAGAAGGTAAACCGAATAAGATAAACAGACAGACAGTTACGGAGGAGCCCCTTGATCTTTCCGACTTTTGGGTAGAATGCTTTTCGCATTGGAAATGGTTCGCTGTCAGCATCGTGCTGTTGGTTGTACTGACAGGATTATACTGTTTTAAACAGACTCCCGAGTATGAGGTGTCATCGGCTGTTTATATCCAAGACAACGATAGTGAGAATAGCAATATCCTGTTGACGAGTTTAGGCTTGTCTCCCTATAAAAACAATATTGATAATGAAATAGAGGTATTTCGTTCCAAGAATCAGATTACGGCTGCTGTCGAGAAACTTGGCCTGTACAAGTCGTATGCCTGGAAATCGTTCATGACAAGAACCCCCTTGTATGGAAATTCGCCGGTCGAGTTGGTGACCGATTCGATTAATCCGCGTAAAATAGAATATCCTCTCCACATCGAGTTGTCACCCCGCCAGGGAAAATTACATATTAAAGCCGAAACCTACGACAAAAAGGATAATAAGGTAGAAATTTGCAACGAACTTATCGACGGGTTGCCCTATACCCTTCCGTTTGAAGGCAGTTTCGTGCAATTGAAGTACACGGGCGATACGATTCCTACGCTTGACAAAACACTGGATATTTGGTTCTCCAATCCCCGTGCGGTGAGCAAAGATCTTGATTCGAAGCTGGCCGTTGTTTTCGCGTCGAGGAAGGCTACGATTTTGAATGTGACATATCGTACGCCGGTTATTGAAGAGGGAAAAAATTTTATCCAAACCTTGGTCGACTTCTATAATATTGATGCCGCGAACCAGAAGAATCAGGGTACCGAAAAGACGCAACAGTTTATCGAGGGGCGCCTCGCTTCCATTTCTGCGGAGTTGTCGGCTGTCGAGGCACAAGTGGAGTCGTACCGAAGTCATAATAACTTGATTGATGTTTCGGCCGAAGCCAAACTTTATTTGGAACAGACCGGATATACCGATGAGAAAATGGCCGAGTTGGAATTGCAAAAGAGCTTGGTCGATTATGTCGAGGCTTTTCTGGCTGTCCCTGATAACGAATACATGCCCATACCGGTGCTGGGAATCGACGACAAGGATTTTGCGACTCTCATTAATGACTATAATAAGATTTTGCAGCAACGCGAGCGCCTGTTGCTTTCGTCGTCCGAGTCAAACCCGGTGATAGTCGAACTTACCCGCGACATAAAAACACAGCGAGCGTTGTTGCTTAAAGGGGTTACCAGCATACGCAAGGGAATAGAGATTCAAAAACGCGATGTAGCTCGGCAAGATCAAAGAATCGAAGACAAAATCAAGAACATGCCCCTCTACGAGCGGGAACTCTCCGACATCATGCGGCAACAGCGCATTAAGGAAAACCTATACGTCTTCCTGCTTGAGAAGCGCGAGGAGAACGACCTGTCCAAGAATATGGTTGTGCCGATAGCCCGTATTATCGACGACCCCGACTCCACGGGCGAGCCGGTTTCACCCAAGACGTTGTTGCTTCTGGGTGGAGCTGTTCTGCTTGGTATCTTGATTCCGGTATTCATTATCTATCTGAAAATGGCTTTCTTCCCTGTGCTGACAGATAAGAAGATGCTTGAACGGTTGACCTCAATTCCCATTTTGGCCGAAATCTCGAAAAAACCCGAAGGTAAGTTTTTTGTGGTTGAGAAGAAGAGTGTCGAGCCCATTGCCGAGCTGTTCCGATTGGTTCGTAACAATTTACAATTCGTGCTGACCAGTTCCGACAAGAAGGTATTGGCGGTTACCTCGTCGGTCATGCACGAGGGTAAGACCTTTATCGCCTCGAATATGGCTCTGAGTTTTGCTCTTACGGGAAAACGGGCGCTTCTCATAGGTATGGACATACGTCGGCCTCGCCTTTCGGAATATTTCCATCGTCCCAATCGGGAGGGTGTTACCACTTATCTGTCGGGAGCTAATACCGATTTGGCATCGCTTATTCACCCTTCGGGTCTTGACTCGAATCTCGATTTGCTTATGGCGGGACCCATTCCGCCCAATCCCAACGAGTTGTTGATGAGCGACCGGTTCGACCAGATTATCGATTATGCTCGTGCCCACTACGATTATGTCATACTCGATACGGCTCCGTTGGGTATGGTTTCCGATACCTTCCTGCTGGCCCGGGCCGTTGATGTGATGATTTATGTGGCCCGAGCCAACTATACCAACAAGGCTTCTATCGAGATGTTGAACGGTTGGGTTCGCAACAAGCGCCTCGATATACCGGTCTATCTTATATTGAACGATGTGAACATGAAGTCGAAGGGCTACTCTTATCGTCAGTATGGCAGTGGCCGATACGGCTATGGATACGGTTACACGACTAAGCGTGAAACTCCGTGGTATAAACGTCTCTTCAAGAAAGACCGTTCTTGACCCGCCTCGTGGTGGTAAAAATAAACGAGAGAGGGGTGCGACGACAATTGCACCCCTCTCTCGTGTTTACAGGTAAGGGAAATTTCTTCCCCTATGAATTTTACTCTTTCATGCGGGAGGCCATCTCACAACCAAGAGCCCGGCACCGCTCTTTTATTTCGGGGGTAAGCCCCTGTTTCATCTCTACGCAGCAGGGCAAAGTCTCCCACTTCATCGATTCGCCGAAAGCGGCCAGATGTTTCACGGCAGCACCGGCCCACGAGAATGAACCAAAGTAGCCGAATATGCGGTTCTTGATGTCGCGCGTGGCAATCATCTGAGTGAGCATGTCGACCTCGGGATACAACCGGTTGGAATAGGTGGGGCTGCCGATGATAAGACCCCGGTAACGGAATATGCTTTGAAGAATATACGACGGGTCGTCGTGCGACACATTGTGCATGACAATGTTTTTAATCCCGTTCGCAGCCAGTTCACGCGCTATCTCCTCGGCCATCTGTTCGGTGTGCCCATACATGCTGCCATAGGCGATGACAACGCCCGGCTCCGATTCATACCGGCTCAACCGGTCGTAAATGTCGATGACCCGGCTTACCTCCTGTTCCCACACGGGACCATGGGTCGAGCAGATGGTTTTGATGTCGATACAGGCCAGCTTTTTCAAAGCCGTTTGTACGGCCGACCCGTATTTGCCCACGATGTTGGAGTAGTAGCGATACATCTCGTCCCAATATTTCGAGGTATTCAGCTGCGTGTCCTTGATACCACCGTCGAGGGTACCGAAGCAGCCGAAAGCGTCGCCCGAGAAGAGCGTTCCCGTTTCGTTGCAATAGGTCATCATCGTCTCGGGCCAGTGGACCATGGGGGTCAGATAAAAGGTGAGCGATCGTTTTCCCAGTGCCAGCGTGTCTCCATTTTTGACACACAGGGTGTTGTCGTCAATGCCATAATAGCCCTTCACCATTTCAAGCGTTTTGGTATTACCCACAATAGTCATGTGCGGATACTTCTGACGGATAAACTGAATCGATGCCGAGTGGTCGGGCTCCATGTGGTTGATGACGAGGTAATCGATTGTGCCGTCGCCGATAATCTCGGTTATATGATCCAGCAGCCGGTCGGTATAGGCGGCGTCGGCGGTATCGACCAATACATTCTTTTCGTCGGTAATCAGATAGGCGTTGTAGGATACGCCGTACGGGAGCGGCCAAAGGTTCTCAAACTTGTGCTTACTGCGGTCGTTGACCCCTACATAGTGTATTCCTTCTGCGATTTCTGTTATCTTCATAATCCAATTAAATTAACCCGATATGATAATAATATTCAAACACAAAGATCTCCGTTTTGTTTAAAAAGGCCTCAAAAGTAAGAAAAAAAACGGGAATGTATATGTACAATTAGAATTTATTTTTTTTTCTTTGTGTAGAGAATCTTAATCAAACATAACTAATTACTAACCTGGGTACGTGTATCGTGCCGGAAAAACATGAAAATTATGAAAAAGTATTTAGCAGAAATGTTGGGTACCATGGTCCTCGTTTTGATGGGTTGTGGTAGTGCCGTCTTTGCCGGCAACATGGCCGGTATTTGCGGTGAAGGTGTAGGCACATTGGGCGTAGCCATGGCCTTTGGCCTTTCGGTAGTAGCTATGGCTTATACCATCGGAGGCATCTCGGGGTGCCACATCAACCCGGCCATCACACTGGGGGTGTGGCTGTCGAAGCGCATGAGCGGGAAAGATGCCGCCATGTACATGATATTCCAGGTTATCGGGGCGATTATCGGCTCGGCCATCATCTATGTATTGGTGTCGACCGGCGGTTCGTCGGGTGCGACAATGACCGGGGCCAACAGTTTTGGCGAGGGTGAGGCGTTGCAGGCATTCATAGCCGAGGCGGTCTTTACTTTCATCTTTGTGTTGGTGGTGCTGGGTACGACCGACGAAAAGCGGGGAGCCGGTAACTTTGCCGGTCTGGCCATCGGTTTGTCACTGGTGCTGATTCACATCGTATGTATTCCCATCACGGGTACGTCGGTAAACCCGGCCCGTAGTATTGCACCGGCTCTCTTCGAGGGCGGTGTAGCTCTTTCGCAACTGTGGCTCTTCATCGTGGCTCCGTTCCTCGGGGCTGCCTTCTCGGCTTTTGCCTGGCGTGCCTTGACCAAATAAAACGAGATTGATCCAATTAATCGCGAAGGGCGATGCTTCTTTTATGGAGGTATCGCTCTTTTTGCTATGGCGTTGCATTATTTGACCTTTGGCTTGACTGGGTACAGAACTTGATATGGGGCGAAATAGAATGCGCCCCTCTCGCCGGGTGGCAGGAGGGGCGCGTTATTCCAAAATTTTTCGGAGCCTGTGATTACTTGTTGACTCTGAATCGGTCAATACCCTCTTTCAGGAATCCTACCGACTGACGGGCGGCGGCGATACCGGCGTTGATATTGGCCTCGGCCGTTTGGGCACCCATCTTCTTCGGGGTGAAGAATACGCGGTCGCCGAATTTCTCGGTCAAGGCAGCGGCGTTGGCCGGAGCCACGTCGGCTACGTAGCGGAAGTCGGCACGCTCTTCGAGCACGCGGGCCAGATCCTCTTCGTGAATTACCTCTTTGCGGGCCGTGTTGATGAGCACGGCACCTTTGGGCATCAGCGACATCAAGGCGTGGTTAATCGACTGTTTCGTCTCGGCTGTGGCCGGGATATGCAGAGATACGAACTGGCAGGTGCGGTAGAGCTCTTCGACCGATGCCACGGGCTTCACGCCGTCTTTCTCCATCACCTCGTTGGGGCAGTAGGGATCGAAGGCGTAGAGTTCCATGCCGAATCCTTTGGCGATGCGGGCCACGTTGCGACCCACTTGTCCATAGGCGTGGATACCCAGCTTTTTGCCTTTGAGTTCAGTTCCCGATGTGCCGTTGAAGTGGTTGCGAATCATCAGTATTGTCATGCCGAATACCAGTTCGGCCACGGCATTGGAGTTCTGTCCCGGCGTATTCATGACGCATACACCCTTGGCCGTGGCGGCATTCAGGTCGATGTTGTCATATCCGGCACCGGCGCGAACAATGATTTTCAGTTTCTTGGCGGCGTCGAGCACCTCGGCATCTACGATGTCGCTGCGCACAATCAGTCCGTCGGCGTCCTCGACCGCTTTCAGCAAGTCGGCCTTGGCGGTGTATTTCTCCAAAAGAGCCATTTCGATACCGGCGGCATCGAGTACCTCTTTAATGCCGTTCACGGCTACTGTGGCAAACGGCTTTTCTGTGGCTACCAATACTTTCATGTCGATACTCTCCCTGGATTAATGGTTCTTTTCAAATTCCTTCATGGTCTCGATGAGCATCTCGACGCTCGATTTGGGCATGGCGTTGTAGATGGAGGCTCTGAATCCGCCTACCGAGCGGTGTCCCTTGATACCTACGATGCCTTTCGAGGTGGCATATTCGATGAATGCGCCTTCGAGGTCCTTGTACTCCTCTTTCATCACGAAGCAGACGTTCATGATCGAACGGTCTTCATGAGCGGCGGTGCCCACGAACATCTTGCTCGAATCGATGGCGTCGTAGAGGATAGCGGCTTTTTCGAGGTCGCGGCGTTCCATCTCCTTGATACCGCCCAGCTCTTTGTAATATTTGAGGGTTTGCAGGGCGGCATAGATGGGCAGACAGGGCGGTGTGTTGAACATCGAGCCTTTCTTCACATGGGTGCGGTAGTCGAGCATGGTGGGGATAGCGCGATCTACGTGGCCGAGGGCCGACTCCTTGACGATGACGATGGTCACACCGGCAGGAGCCAGGTTCTTCTGGGCTCCGGCGTAGATGACGTCGTATTTCGATACGTCGATGGGACGCGAGAAAATATCGGACGACATGTCGGCTACCAGAGGCACTTTCACATCGGGATCGAAACGCATTTCGGTACCGTAGATGGTGTTGTTCGAGGTGAAGTGGAAATAGTCAGCGTCGTCGGGTACGGTATAGCCTTTGGGAATGTATGAGAAGTTGGCCTCTTTTGAAGAAGCTACCACGTCGACTTCGCCGAAGAGACGGGCCTCTTTGATGGCGTTGACAGCCCAGGTACCCGTTTCGAGGTAGGCTGCTTTTTTATTCAGCAGGTTGTAGGGGACCATGCAGAATTGCAGGCTGGCACCGCCACCCAGGAACAGTACCGAATATCCGTCAGGAACTTCGAGCAACTCTTTGACCAGCGCCTGAGCCTCTTCGATAACGGCAGTAAACTCTTTGCTGCGGTGCGAAATTTCCATCAGGGATAGACCCGTACCGGCAAAGTTGATAACGGCGTCGGCCGTGTTTTTGATGGTGTACTCGCTCAGGATAGAGGGTCCTGCATAGAAATTGTGCTTCTTCATAATGATATTTGTTTAGTGTTTGGTATAAATTTGGTTCTGATAGATTGCAAAAGTAACTCTTTTTTCTTTGTATTTTGTTTTATTTACCTCTTTTTTGTTGCCGAAAAAAGTGAAATGGTGTCTATTTGATACCTCGGCTTTGCATTCTGCCGTTTATTTGTATCGTCCTTTCCACAACTCGTTCAGGTGGTCTTTCAGTTTGTTTTCGGCCGGATTGTTTTGCGGCTTCCACCAGCCGGAGTTTTTCAGGTCGTCGGGCAGGTATTGCTGGTTGACGAAGTGTCCGGGATAGTCGTGGGCATACTGGTAGTTCTTGCCGTAGTCGAGCTCCTTCATCAGTTGCGTGGGAGCGTTGCGCAGGTGCAGGGGCACCGGCAGGTTGCCGGTCTCGCGCACGGTGTTCAATGCCTGGTTGATGGCCATGTAGGCCGAGTTGCTCTTGGGCGAACTGGCCAGGTAGATGGTGGTCTCGGCCATGATGATGCGGCTCTCGGGCCACCCGATGTTCTGCACGGCATCGAAGCAGGCGTTGGCCAGCAGCAGGGCGTTGGGGTTGGCCAGCCCGATATCCTCCGAGGCCGAGATGACCAGTCGGCGGGCAATGAAGGCGGGGTCTTCTCCCCCCTCGACCATGCGGGCCAGCCAGTAGATGGCGGCGTCGGGGTCGCTGCCCCGTATCGATTTGATGAAGGCCGATATGATGTCATAGTGCATCTCGCCGTTCTTGTCGTAGGCGGCGGGGTTCTGTTGCAGCCGCTCGGTGACGATGGCATCGTCTATGACAATCTTATCGTCTTCGCCCACGGCTTGCGAGATGAGGTCGATGATGTTGAGCAGCTTGCGGGCATCGCCCCCCGAGTAGCGGAAGAGGGCATCGGTCTCGCGCACCTCGATGTCACGATTTTTCAGATAGGTATCTTGGTGGATAGCCCGGTCGAGTAGCTGTTGCAGGTGCTTGACTTCGAGCGGTTTGAGTACATATACCTGGCAGCGCGAGAGCAGCGGCCGTATGACCTCGAACGAGGGATTCTCGGTCGTGGCTCCGATGAGCGTGACCGTGCCGTATTCGACGGCCCCCAGCAGGGAGTCTTGCTGCGATTTGCTGAATCGGTGAATTTCGTCGATGAAGAGAATCGGGCGCACCTTGGCGAAGATGTTGGCCTTGCAGCGGTCGAGCACCTCGCGCACCTCCTTGACCCCCGACTGTACGGCACTGAGGGTGAAGAACGGAGCTTGCAGCTGTTGCGATATGATGTGGGCCAGCGTGGTTTTGCCCACCCCCGGCGGCCCCCAGAGAATGAAGGAGGAGATTTTGCCCGAGTCGATCATGCGGCGCAGCACGGCACCCGGGCCCACCAGGTGTTCCTGCCCGATGTATTCGTCCAAGGTCTTGGGTCTGAGTCTTTCTGCCAACGGTTGTAACATATTCGCTTCGTTCTGTTGATACAAAAATACTCTTTTTAGGTCGTTTTTCCAAGGAAAGCGGACGAAAGATATCCCCCTGCCCGGTTTTCCTGTGCGGCCTGGTGGAGATAAAAAAATGAAGCTCTTTTGTGGAGATAAATGAAAAGGGTTATCTTTATTCCGTCAAATTAATACCCTGTATCATGCGAAGATTTTTCCTCTTTCTCTCTTGGGTGGGGCTGGCCGCGATAGCGGTGGCCGCCGATACGGTTTTTGTCAAGGAGGCTCGGGTGCCGGTACTGCTCGAGCGGCAGGACAATGTGTTGTTCTATTTGCGTATTCCCGCCCGGGAGAGCCGGGTGCTCGACGGGGTGACGCTCGATTTGTCGGACTGTGATGCCCGGGGTGACATCGCTGCCGTAAAACTCTATTACGGTGGTGTGGAGGCTCGGCAGGACGAGGGGAAGAATCGCTTTGCCCCGGTCGCCTATGTGTCGAGCCAGCATGCCGGTAAGACGTTGGCGGCCGACCCGTCGTATTCGATTGAATGCGCCCGGGTTGACAATCCGGGCAAGCGGATTGAGTTGCGGGCCGACTACAAGCTGTACCCGGGTGTCAATTTCTTTTGGGTGAGTGTGCAGATGAAGCCGGGCGCCTCGCTCGCCTCGAAGCTGCGGGCCGGGGTGGAGTCTGTCTCGCTCGACGGGGCGGCAGCTCTCTGCCGGCGAGTGTCGCCCGAGGGTATCGAGCACCGCATGGCCATCGGGGTGCGCCATGCCGGCGACGACGGGGTGGCGGCGTTCCGCATTCCCGGGTTGGTGACGACCGACCGGGGTACGTTGCTGGGAGTGTATGACGTGCGCTACAACAGCAGTGTCGACTTGCAGGAGCACATCGACGTGGGGCTGAGCCGCAGCACCGACGGCGGCAAGAGTTGGGAACCCATGCGTTTGCCCCTCTCGTTTGGCGAATATGGCGGTCTGCCCGCCGCTCAGAATGGCGTGGGCGACCCCTCGATACTCTTCGACCCCCACACCCGCACCGTGTGGATTGCCGCGGCCTGGACTCATGGCATGGGCAACCAGCGGGCCTGGTGGAGTTCGCAACCGGGCATGGATATGGAACGCACGGCTCAGCTCGTGCTCACCAAAAGTACCGACGACGGCCAAACCTGGTCGGCCCCCATCAACATCACTTCGCAGGTGAAAGACCCCTCGTGGCGGTTCCTGCTGCAAGGTCCGGGGCGGGGTATCGCCATGCACGACGGTACGCTGGTCTTTCCCATTCAGTTTATCGACTCGGTGGGGGTACCCAGTGCCGGGGTGATGTACAGCCGCGACGGAGGCGAGAGTTGGCACATTCACAATCCAGCCCGAAGCAATACCACCGAGGCTCAGGTGGTCGAGTTGGCCGACGGTGTACTCATGCTCAACATGCGCGACAACCGGGGCGGAAGCCGGGCGGTGGCCGTCACCGCCGATCTGGGCCGTACCTGGACCGAACACGAGTCGTCGCGCCGGGCTCTGCCCGAGCCGGTGTGTATGGCCAGCCTCATTCGGGTCGAGGCCGACGACAATGTGCTGGGGCGCGACCTGCTGCTTTTCTCCAACCCCAACACCACCAAGGGGCGCCATCACATTACGGTCAAGGCCAGTCTCGACGGTGGGGCCACCTGGCTCCCCGAGAATCAATTGTTGCTCGACGAGGAGGAGGGGTGGGGGTACACCTGCCTTACGATGGTCGACCGCGAAACGGTGGGCATTCTCTACGAGAGCAGTGTGGCGCACATGACTTTTCAAACGTTTAAACTCACCGAACTCGTCCGTAAAAAATAGCATAACCGATTGATTGTAAACGGGAAAGTCGGGTCTTTTACTCCTTGGTAAGGCTCGACTTTTTTGTTAAAAGTGCTAAATTTAAGAAATAAGTGGGTCGGGCGATTAAACTTTCTGTCGAGATTCGAGTCATATAAGCAGAAATGTGAATCGAGTTTGCAAACAGATTGATGAATAATTAACCATTTAATGAAAGGAAATTGGATTATGAAAAGAACGATTGTATCGGTAGCTTTGGTATTAGCTTTGACCATGAGTGCCTTTGCCGGAAATCAAGATAAGAAACAGCGTCGCGAAAAATGTGAATTCCCCTGCGAGCAGATGGTGAAAGAGTTGAACCTGAGCGAAAAGCAAGTGTCGCAGTTGAAGGAGGCCAACGAGCAGTTCGCTGCCGAGATGAAGGCGTTGCGCGAGAAGAAACAAGAGTCCCAGAAGAGTAGCCGCGAGTCGATGAAGGCCGCTCGCGAACGTCGCGACTCCACGATGAAATCGGTCTTGACCAAAGATCAGTACATACAGTATCTGGAACAGAAGATAGAGCGCCTCGAACGTCGTCCCGATGGCCGTCTTGACCGCAACGCCCGTCCGATAAGGCGATTCGACGGCAAGAAGGGACGCATGCACATGAGAACGGTTTGCCCGGAAAATATCGAGGCTCCGACTCCGGCCGATGCTCCAGCTATCAATCCTCCGGCTCCGGAAGAAATCAAATAACAATTTTCCATATGTGTTTTATAGGTTTTATAGGTAGTTAAGGAAGCAGGCTACGTTCCCCGGCGGGGAGACGTAGCCTGTTTCGTATGGGCACAAAAAAAGGGAGCGACCCCACGGTGGGGTTGCTCCCTTGATTATTTACACCCGCATCAGTTGCGGAATACGATTTGATCGTTTTCGGCATCGACCACGATAGGTTTCGAGCGGTCGACTTTCTGAGCCAGCAGGTCTTTCGACAACTGGTTGAGGATAAGCCGGTGGATAACCCGTTTGACGGGACGGGCACCAAACTCGGGGTCGTAACCCTCGGTGGCGATGAGGCTCAGGGCCTTGGGTGTGATTTCGAGCGTAACACCGTTCTTCTCGAGCATCTTCTTGATGTTGTTGATTTGCAGCGAAACAATCTCTTCAATCTCTTTCTTCGTAAGCGGCGTGAACATGATGGTCTCGTCGATACGGTTGAGGAATTCGGGACGTATGGTCTGTTTCAACATCTCCAAAACCTGCTCTTTGGTCTTTTCGATTACCTCGGAGCGATTGGCATCAGTCATCTTCTCGAAGTTCTCCCGTATCAGCGACGACCCCATGTTGGAGGTCATGATGATAATGGTGTTCTTGAAGTTGACCAACCGGCCCTTGTTATCGGTCAGACGGCCATCGTCGAGTACCTGCAACAAGATGTTGAAGATGTCGGGGTGAGCCTTCTCGATTTCATCGAACAGAACTACCGAATAGGGTTTCCGTCTGATGGCCTCGGTCAGCTGGCCGCCCTCGTCGTAGCCCACGTATCCGGGAGGTGAACCGATGAGTCGCGTGGCGCTGAATTTCTCCTGATATTCACTCATATCGATACGCGTCATCATGTTCTCGTCGTCGAACAGGTATTCGGCCAACGCCTTGGCTAGCTCGGTTTTACCAACACCGGTCGTACCCAGGAAGATGAACGACCCGATAGGTTTGCGGGGATCGTTCAAGCCGGCCCGGCTCCGACGCACGGCGTCGGCAATGGCGGTAATGGCCTCGTCCTGACCTACCACCCGTTTGTGCAACTCCTCTTCGAGGTGCAGCAGTTTGTCTTTCTCGCTCTGCATCATCTTGTTCACGGGGATACCCGTCCACCGCGATACCACGTCGGCGATATCCTCGGCATCGACCTCCTCCTTGATCATGGCCTTGTCGCCCTGCAACTCGTGCAAGCGTTGTTGCGTGGCGTGTATGTCGTCCTCTTTCTCCTTGATTTTGGCATACCGTATCTCGGCCACTTTGCCGTAGTCGCCTTCGCGTTCGGCCTTATCGGCCTCGAAGCGCAGGTTCTCGATGTCGATCTTGTTCTGCTGTATGCGGTTGACCAGCTCTTTCTCCGATTGCCATTTGGCGCGGAATTTGGTCTCCTCCTCCTTCAAGTCGGCGATCTCCTTACCCAGCTGTTGCAGCTTCTCGGTATCGTTTTCCCGCTTGATGGCCTCGCGTTCGATTTCGAGCTGTTTGATACGCCGCGTGATTTCGTCGAGAGCCTCGGGCACCGAGTCGACCTCGATACGCAATTTGGCGGCGGCCTCGTCCATCAGGTCGATGGCCTTATCGGGCAGGAACCGGTCGGTAATGTACCGTTCCGACAACTGTACGGCAGCGATGATGGCATCATCTTTAATCCGCACTTTGTGGTGGTTTTCATACCGCTCTTTCAAGCCACGCAGAATCGAAATGCTGCTCATCTCGTCGGGCTCGTCGACCATCACGATCTGGAACCGACGTTCAAGAGCCTTATCCTTCTCGAAATACTTCTGGTACTCGTCGAGGGTAGTGGCACCGATGGCCCTCAGTTCGCCACGGGCCAGGGCAGGTTTCAAGATGTTGGCAGCGTCCATGGCACCGTCGCTCTTGCCGGCACCCACCAAGGTGTGAATCTCATCGATGAAGAGGATAATCTCGCCTTCGCTTTGAATCACCTCGTTGACTACCGATTTGAGTCGTTCCTCAAATTCACCCTTGTATTTGGCACCGGCGATAAGGGCACCCATGTCGAGCGAGAAGATCTGTTTGCTCTTCAAGTTCTCGGGCACATCGCCACGCACGATACGGTGAGCCAACCCCTCGGCGATAGCCGTCTTACCGGTACCCGGTTCACCTATCAGGATAGGGTTGTTTTTGGTACGCCGACTCAAAATCTGCAATACCCGACGAATCTCGTCGTCACGGCCAATCACCGGGTCGAGTTTGCCGCTACGGGCACGCTCGGTCAAGTTGATGGCATATTTGCTCAACGCATTATAGGTATCCTCGGCCGAAGCCTCGGTAACTTTTTTCCCTTTCCGCAACTCGTCGATGGCTGCTCCCAGCTCCTTTTCGGTCACGCCGGCATCCTTCAAGAAGGACGAAGCCGGACTTTTCGTCAAGAACAGACCCATCAGCATGGCTTCGAGGGCTACAAACTGGTCGCCCAGTTTCTTAGAGTAGTCGATGGCTTTTTGAAGAGCGTCGTTGGCCTCGCGGCTCAAGTAGGGTTCGCCCCCGCTTACCTTGGGCAACGATTCTATTTCCCGATCGACCTGACTGTTCAACAAACCGGCGTTGACATCAAGCTTCTGGAACAGATACGAAGTGAGGCTTTCGCCCACTTGCAGAATCCCTTTCAGCAGATGCACCGGCTCGATCGACTGCTCGTTGTGGTCGCGAGCAATCTGCACGGCCTTTTGCACGGCCTCCTGCGATTTGATTGTAAAATTGTCAAAGTTCATATCGTGTACTCCTTTCTATTTTCATTTTTTTGATTTACACCCTCGTATAGTCAAAAGCAGTGCCAGTCGTAAATGAGCGAAATATTGTCTGAAAATCAACTGTTTAACATGACAAAATGTCTACTCTGGCCGACCGGTTTTCGGGGCCGACTGGTAAGGCGGTCATTTGTAGCCGGTTCGGTGGCTGACAAAATGTCGCGGCTTTACTCCTTACAACAACCGGGGCGGAACGAAGGTTCGCAGGGTGGGGCAGGTAAGGGGGGAGGAGAGGGTGCGATGAGGTCACTCCCGGCATCGGGAGGCGATGGAGTCGGGGCGGGCAGCCGCCGCAGGGGTGGGGCGCACGGTCGAGTCGCCCGGCAAGGCAAGTGTGTCGAGGGGAATCTCGGGACGTTCTTTGCCCCACAACGGAGCCCTGAACTTGGGTTTCGAGGGGGCCACTATCGTGTCGTTTTCCAACAAGGTAGAGATAAGCACCGGGTTGGCGATTCGGCTCACCGGGACATTCCGTTTCTTCTCGATGCTCAGTTTGATAGAATCGGTCTCCTGCTTGGTGAGCAGGCGGTTGTCGTCGCCGAAGAGCGTCATCAGCACCATCTTGGTGCGCAGCGCCTGTTTCTTGCGTTTCCATTCGCGATAAAGCTCCACGGGGTCGATAATTCCCACATAGGCTATCCCAAGACCGAACGGCATGGTGTTGGGAGCCCCCATCATAAAGTTGTTGACCGGGTCGGGGCGGTCGTCCGAGAGGGGGCGCAGCAGATTGCGCATCAGGAACATCTCGCCCATGCGGGCAATCGTCTCGTCATGCAGGCTGGCGATACTGTCCTTCACGGCATGCAGCAAGATGACGTTCATCATAAACTCCGACGGGTTCTCGGGGAAGAGCGTCGAGGGTTTCATCACTTGCAGCGAAGCCTTCTCCAAATGGTCGTCGAGCCGACGTTGTATGAATTGGTCTTTGGGGGTAGAGGTAGGCATCTGTTCGGTGCGGGGCCACGACAGTTCACCCCCTTTGATTTCCAGTTCCGACCCGTTGCCCGGACGCATGGGAGGCGGCGCAGGCGACTCGGCCCACACCGCGACGGCGCAGGTCATGAAAAGTCCGCAAACCCATGGGCGCAGCAACTGTGTTGTTCGTGGATTCCGCATAACGGTTACAAAGATACCCGCAATTTGGAAACCGCCCGGCGATTCTCCCGAAAATTAACCGTTAATAATATTATAAAAACATTTAATCGATTCACCAAGCCGGGAACGATACCCCGTCTTTTCTCCTCCTTTTTCTCCCCGGCCGGTGGGGGCCGGCCGAAATTCGGCCGGGCAAAACCGAAATAAATTTGATTTTGCCCTTTGCTTGCACTATCTTTGTAGCCTGAAAAATTGCGACCTGTCTCGCTCGATGGGCGATACAGGTGGGGGCAGCTGCTTGCGGCGGCGCTCCCGAATACTCGAATTGGAACGACAGACGATGAATTTTGAGCTGATACATACCGATGAGCGTAGCCATGCCCGGGCCGGCGTAATCACGACCGACCACGGCACGATACTGACGCCTATCTTCATGCCCGTGGGCACGGTAGCGTCGGTCAAGGCTGTGCATCAGCGCGAGCTGCGCGACGACATCAAGGCCCAGATAATCCTGGGCAACACCTATCACCTGTACCTGCGCCCGGGCCTCGACATCTTGCACAAGGCCGGCGGGTTGCACAAGTTCAACGGGTGGGAGCGTCCCATTCTCACCGATAGTGGCGGCTTCCAGGTCTTCTCGCTGTCGGACCGTCGCAAGCTCACCGAAGAGGGGGCGCACTTCCGCTCGCACATCGACGGCTCGAAACACCTCTTCACGCCCGAGAATGTGGTGGATACGCAGCGCATCATCGGGTCGGACATCATGATGGCGCTCGACGAGTGTACCCCGGGCGATGCCGACTATGACTATGCCAAAAAGTCGCTGGCGCTGACTCGCCGCTGGCTCGACCGGGGGTGGAAGCACTTTTGCGAGACCGAGGGGCTGTATGGCTACCGGCAGACGTTTTTCCCCATCGTGCAGGGGTGTGTCTATCGCGACCTGCGCACCGAGGCGGCCAAGCATGTGGCCGACCTGGGGGCCGACGGCAATGCCATCGGCGGACTGGCCGTGGGTGAGCCTACCGAAAAGATGTACGAGATGATCGAAGTGGTCAACGACATTCTGCCGCAGGACAAGCCCCGCTACCTCATGGGGGTGGGTACCCCCGCCAATATCTTGGAGGGTATCGAGCGGGGTGTCGACATGTTTGACTGCGTGATGCCTACCCGCAACGGCCGCAACGGCATGCTCTTCACCCGCAACGGCATCATGAACATGCGCAACAAGAAATGGGCCGACGATTTCTCGCCCATCGACCCCGAGGGTACGTCGTATGTCGATACCTGTTACAGCAAGGCCTATCTGCGCCACCTCTTCATCAGCGAAGAGATTCTGGCCATGCAGATAGCCTCGATACACAACTTGGCATTTTATGTATGGCTCACACAGGAGGCCCGTCGTCAGATTCTGGCCGGCACGTTCAAGCCCTGGAAGGACGAGATGGTGCGCCGCGTGACCACACGGTTGTAAAGCATCGCACGATGAAGGTACTGAAAAAGATAGACATCTATATCATCAAGAAGTTTTTGGGAACATACTTCTTTGCCATAGCCCTTATCCTGGCTATCACGGTCATGTTCGACATCAACGAGAAGCTCGATTCGTTCCTCAAAGCTCCGCTGTCGGCCACGATATTCGACTATTTTTTCAATTTCCTGCCCTATTTTGCCAACCTGTTCAGCCCGCTGTTCACCTTTATCGCCGTCATCTTCTTCACCTCCAAGCTGGCCGACAATTCCGAGATTATCGCCATGTTGTCGAGCGGAATCAGTTTCAAGCGGCTCTTTGTGCCCTACATGATTTCGGCCGCCATTATCGCGGCCTTGAACCTTTATCTGAGCTGCTATGTCATTCCGCCCGCCAACGTGACCCGCATCGAGTACACCAATACCTACGTGAAGAACAAGCGGGTCGACTATGCCAGCAACATACAGTTGCAGGTCGAGCCGGGGGTCATCGCCTACATATCGCGCTACGACAACAGCAACAAGACCGGCTACCGCTTCTCGCTCGAAAAGTTTGACAAGAAGGTGCTGAAATCGCGACTCACCGCTCAGACCGTCAACTACGACTCGGCCTACCACTGGCGGGTCAACAACTACCTGATACGCAATTTCAACGGCATGCGCGAGGAGCTGGTGCGGGGTACGTCGCTCGACACCATCGTCCCCATCGAGCCCTCCGATTTCCTCATTTCGCAAAACGACAGCGAGATGATGACTACTCCCGAGTTGCGTCGCTACATCGCCCGGCAGAAGGAGCGGGGTGTGGCCAATATCAAGAATTTCGAGATTGAGTATGAACGGCGTTTCGCCATGGCCGCCGCCTCGTTTATCCTCACGGCCATCGGCATGTCGCTCTCTTCGCGCAAGGTGAAGGGGGGCATGGGTATCAACATCGGTATCGGGTTGTTGTTGAGCTTCTCCTACATCTTGTTCTCGACCGTCACCTCGACCTTTGCCGTGTCGGGAGCCACGTCACCCATGCTGGCCATGTGGATTCCCAACATCATCTATACGGTGATAGCCGTCGTGCTGTATAAGAAGGCTCCGAAATAGAATTTGATTCATTTCTTCTCGGGAGGAATAAAAATTGATATTTATACATTCGTTGTCGAAATAATATATTACTTTTACGCCTTTATTCGGTTAATGACTAAACACATATAATGAGTCAAGAAGATTTTGAGCAGCGCGTAGTGAGGCTACAAGGTGCTCTGTTGGGCTTTGCCCGGAGTCTCACTCGCAATGACGACGATGCCAAAGACCTGTTGCAGGAAACATCGCTGAAAGCTCTGGTGAGTAAAGAGATGTACCGGGAGTCCGGAAATATCAAGAACTGGCTGTGCACCATCATGTTCAACCTTTTTGTGAACTGCCATCGCAGTGCCTCTCGTCGGCAATCCCTTTCGATTGACTTCCAAATTCCCGAGGACGAAACTTTCTGCGAAATCGATACCGAGTGTTCCTTTTCCGCTACCGATATAGAGCGCATCATGAGTCTCCTGCCGCCCGATAGCCGCACCCTGTTCGAACTTTATCTTCAAGGCTATCACTACGACGAGATTGCCCGCAGCCAGGGCCTGCCGTTGGGTACGGTCAAGACCCGGATATTCCGTATCAAGCAAGAATTAAGAGCCTATAAGAAACAGATTGTTTAATCGATTGTCTGTTGCCGGAATCGGCCCCGAAATCGCGATGGAACCAGTTTGGTTCTCCCCGGTTTATCGGGAATGCTCCCTCTACCTTTCCAACGCTATTTTCTCCCTTCCCCCGATGAAAAAGAAAAAAAGAGTAAGCCCGCATCTCTTCGCAGGGATACGGGCTTGTAGGTGTATTAAATCAAAAGAGTTTTGAATAAGTAGAGTTTACATGTTTACATGCCTCCGCCCGAGCCTCCGCTCATGCTGCCGGCGGCGCCGCTACCGGCACCGCTGCCGCCGCTTTTGAGGTCGTCGTTGTTGATACTGCGGCGGGCCTTCTTCACCGAGTTTTTCATCTGTCCGAACGAGTAGGTTATACCCAGCCGCACATACTGGCAGGGGTTGTAGTTGTAGCTGTCGATGCGGTAGTCGTCGTTCTTGATGTGCATGACAAACTTACGCTCTTTCGAGAAGGGGTCGCTGGCCGAGAGGGTCAGCTGCAACCGCTTGTTGAAGAACGACTGGCTCACGCTGAACCCGCAGAAGGCAAAGGGAGCCGTGGTTCCCACCAGCATGCGGAATCCCGAGTAGTAACCCAGGTTGGCACTGATGGCACCGTCTTTCCAGGCATTCCAGCGGGCACCCAGGAAACCGTTGTAGTCCCACCCCTTGTTGGAGTATCCGGCCTGTTTTGAACTGTAATCGCCGTATCCGCCCGAGAGGTTGGTATAGAGGTTGAGCGTGGGCAGCACGTTGCCCGAGAAGAATACGTTCAGTTTGCACTCGCGGGCCCGCCCTATGTTGTCGTAGGTGACGTTGGCGATACCGTTCTCGTCCATGAAGATGGTCTGCTCGATACCGTTGTTCTGCACGCGGCCGTTCAGTTCGGCGGCCAGGCTCATGCCCGTGGCAGTGAAGAGGGTATATCCCAGCGAGAAGGTGTGCGAAATCTCGGAGTCGAGGTTGGGGTTACCGTAGGTCACCTGCATGGGGGTGGAGGTATCTTTGAAGGGGTTGAGCTGCCAGATGCCCGGGCGGCTGAGCCGCTGCGTGTAGGAGAGCTTGACGGTCTGCATCTCGCGAGGCTGCCACGAGAGGGTCACATAGGGCACCACGTTGAAGAAGTCGTTGTCAAATCGGGTCTCTTGTGTTCCTCCCTCGGCGTCGTGGTTGGTGGTGCGGCCGTCGTTCCAGGTCGATTCGAGTCGGGCACCTACCTTGCCGCTCCATTTCTTGATTTTCAATACATAGCCGGCATAGAGCCCCAGAATGTGTTGCGTGTAGTCGAGGTCGTTGACCGGCAGCAGCACATCGTTCCAGGTATCGGTAGGTTCGTCCCACAGACTTTGGGTGCGGTCGCCGTCGCTCACGTTGCAGCGCATGATATACTTGGCCCCGGCCTCGATCTGGTGCATCTCGGTGAGGGGGTCGAAGTAGTCGATTTGTACGGTCTGTTCGGTACCGTGAGCCTTGTTCTTGCTGCGTTCGATGTAGCTGTTCCAGTTGATGAGGCCATTGCTTTCGGTGGTATAGTCCGAGTTGTTGGGGTTGTATTCAAACTGGTATGAAGCCGTGAGCGTGCGGTCTTTCTTGGCAAACGAGCGCTGGTAGTCGAGCGTACCCGACACCGAGCCGTAGTCGCTGCTCGAGCGGGTGAGCGACTGGTATTGACTGCTGATGTCATTGGCCCGGGTGTAGGAGGTGTAGTCGAAATTGGCGTTGGACTTGTTGTTGCCCAGCCAGCCGAAGGCCGAGAAGCTGATGAGGTTGAGGGTGTCGATTTCGTAGCTGGCCTCGATCGAGAGGTTGTGGCCGAGACCCTCGAAGCGCGATTTGCCGTAAACGTTCGAGTGGTTGAACTCGTCGCTGCCGTAGGTCTCGGTGAAGGTTTTCGAGTGACCTCCGTGACCGTTGGTGTAGCGGTTGCCCGAGTAGCGGCCCGAGAAGGCAAACTTGCCGATCTGCGAGGAGAGGTAGACGTTGCCGCCGAATCCGCCTCGGTTGTCGGCGTTGGCCCCCACGCTGCCCACTATGCCGTTGGAGTCGCGGCGCGACACGGTGACGATGTTGATGATACCGCCCACGCCCTCGGCCTCGTATTTCGACGAGGGGTTGGTGATGACCTCTATATTCTTGATCGAACTGGCCGGCATGCTTTTGAGCACCTCTTTGAGGTTGTCGCCCGACATGATGGCCGAGCTCTTGCCGTTGAGCAGCACCTTGTAGTTGCTCTGCCCGTTGAGGCGAATGTTCTCCTCGGCATCGACGGTAATCATGGGTACCTTGCGCAGCATGTCGAGGGCGTTGTTGCTCGTGGCCTCGGGGTCGGCCTCCATGTCGTAGGTAATCTTGTCGATGTCGCTCTTGATGAGGGGGCGTTGGGCCACGACGGTCACCTCCGACAGTTCGGTCCCCTCGGTGAGGGTGAGGTCGCCCAGATTCTGGGTGCGTTCGCCCGGTTCGACGGCTATCTCGACGCGTCGGGTCGTATAGCCGACCGACGAGATGACCAGCGTATAGAGGTTGCCCGCTGCGGCTGTGACGGTGAAGCGTCCGTTCACGTCCGAGGCCACTCGGGACAGCACTTTGCCGTCGCTGTTTTCCACCCCCACGGTCACGAAGGGGATAGCCTCTTGGCGTATCGAATCGGTCACGGTGCCGCTTATTTTGCAATCGACCGCAGCGGCTTCGGCCTTAAAAAATGCCGAGAGTAAGACTCCCAGTAAAATACCCAGTTTGAAAACGATTTTCATCTGTTCGTAGTCAATTAGATGGTGATGAATTGTTCTGTCCGTTCTATTCCTTATCTTCTTTGTCGTCGGTATATTTCACGCCGATACCGAAATTCACGGCGGCGACACTGTCGTTGCCGATAGTTTTCGACAGATTGAACTCTATGAGGTCGGTAGAGCCCGTGACCCCGATGTTGTTGCCTTCGAGCAACAAGGTGTCGAGCGCCTTGGGGAGGAAGGCGGTGCCGATGTTGTTGTTCGACAGGCTCAGCGAACACTTATCGTTGAGGTATGCAAATAGTGTGCCGATATTGCTCAATGTACAACTGATTCCACTGTGGCCGATACTGTCTTGCACGACCATCATACCCACGTTCGATTTCTTTACTACTACGTCGCCCTGCGACTGGATAATCAGTCTGTCGAAATTGCCTCCCGAGAAAAAGAGCGTGACGTTGGGGTTGTGGTTCTCGACGATGAGTCGGGTATCGTGGTCGTAGTTGAGAAACTGGTTATGGAACCACGATTGGTCGGTGATGTGCAGGGTGTCGCCCGTGTAGTTCTCGCCGTTGGCAAAGACGACGCCCTGCCGGGAATCTTTCTGGTTGCGGGTCGAGATGTAGATGATGGCACTTACCGAATCGTTGTCGATATCGTCGATAACGAGGTAACGCATGGGAGCGTCGGAATTTTCATTATAGTCCAGCAACTCTTTCAGACTCTTCAATTTTGTTTCGGGTGAGAGGTTGCTGATGATTTTGATGGCGATGATGGGGGCGAATATCATCACGGCCAAAACGATTAACAGGACTATGGTTGAGCGTTTCATGAGGCTTGGTTTGAGGGGTTTGACGTGAGGTTTTCGATAAATTCCCGGTACATGGAGTCGATTTCGTCCATGGGGATATGCAGGGTGTAGAGCTGCATGAAGAAACGGGGCAGTTCGTTTTTGAGGAATTCGTTGCGCCGGTATTCCCGAATCTTTATCTTGGCGTCGGGCGCGACGAAGAATCCGATACCCCGCTTGTTGAAGATTATGCTTTGGGTCTGCAAAAATTCATAGGAACGCATCACCGTGTTGGCGTTTACCTCCACGAGGGCCGCGTATTCACGCACCGAGGGTATGCGGGCCCCTGTGGCATAGTGGCCCAGCAGTATCTCGTCGCTGATGCGTTCGGCGATTTGCAGGTAGATGGTTTGGTTCTCTTTGAATTGCATGCTTATCGTTTGGTTTCGTTGATTTCAAGTTCTTTCATACGCATGTAGCCGATATATCCAAACAGCAGATACTCTACGGTACTGACACCGTTGATCAACCACATGAAGGAGGTCGCGTCGAAGTTGTCGAAGTAATTACCTACGACCAGATAGGTAAACATCGACTCCAACTCCTCTTTGCCCAGCAGGGTGGTGTAGAAGAAGATGACGATGATTCCCAGCAGGAAGAGGGCGGCGATGGTTTTGAGAAAACTGTTTTTCTGCCAAAGCGTGGCTCCCAGGGTGAAGGTAACGATAATGTTGATCGTGTAGTTCACCAGGGAAGAGACGTTGTACAGGTTCCCTTCCCAGAAGGAGAGCATGCCTTGCAGCGGGGTGCCCGGGTTGAAGGGCTCGTTGCGTATGGCCGACGAGAAAACCTCCGAGACATATTGGGCTACGAGAATAGCGGCAAAGAAGAGAATGGGGTAGAGTACCACGGTCCACAGCAGGTGAGCGATGTATTTCTCGGCCGTCGAGGCGGGTACCGCTAGGTAGAGCACCCGTTTGGAGCGCACTCCTATCTGGTCGGCCAGGCTCGAAGCGCTTTTGGCGATATAGACGAAGAAACCCAGCCAGATGATTATCTGTATCCCGGTCGAGGCAATCGAGGGGGTTGACCCCTCTTCATCGGTGTGGTGGAAGAGAAACATCAGCAGGGTGTATATCCCTGCCAGGGCGAGGAATTGGAGAGTGAGTCCCCGTTTCCATTCGTGTATCTGTTTGGAGCAGTAGAGGCCGAAACGTCTCGGGTTGAAGAGGTTGGAGACCGTCTTTTGCGGCGCCGCCGTTACGGTGGCTTGTTGGGTATTGTTGTTTATTTCATATTCGTTCATGGTCGTGTCATTTTACAGGGTTGGCAAATAGGCGTTCGATCTCCGTCGGGTTTTCGATGGCGTAGTTGAAGAGCATCTCGATGTCGAGCGGCGACTCCTCGCCTGTGGGGTTGGGCAGTATGGCGCTGTACCCCGCGATGGTCGAGACCGAGTAGAGAGCCCCCTCAATGTCGTCCTCGCCGGCCCCCTTGACAAAGCGCAGGCGCGAGGTGATGGTGGTCGTGTCGCTGTCGAGCAGGAGGCGCCCCCCGTCGAGAATGTCGATGCGGTCGATCATGTTTTCGAGGTCGCGCACCTGGTGAGTCGAGATGACGATGCTCTTCTGCTCGGTCATACCCGAGGCGATGACCTTGCGGAACTGGCTCTTCGAGGGAATGTCCATGCCGTTGGTCGGCTCGTCCATGAGCAGCAGCGGAGTGTTGGTGGCCAGGGCGAAGCTCACCAGATATTTCTTTTTCTGTCCCATCGAAGTCTTGGCCAGATTCTTGACCGGCTCCAACTCGAAATCGGTCAGGTATCGGTCGAACTGCTCGCGGTCGAAACAGGGATAGAACACGCTGTTGCGGCGCACATAGGCATCGACCGAGATAGCGGGCAGGTCGAACTCCTCGGGCACGAGAAAAATCTTTTCGAGTGTCTCGGGGCGACGACGTCGCACCTCCACACCGTCGAGCGTGATGTGTCCCTTGTGGGGAAACATCAGTCCGCTCATCATATAGAGCAGGGTCGACTTGCCTATGCCGTTCTTGCCCAGCAGGCCGTAGACCGACCCCGGGTGTATCGTCAGGTTGATGCCCTCGAATATGGGAGCCTTCTTTTTGTGATAGCTAAATACAAGATTGTCAATCTGTAACATACTATTTTGGGTTAGAGTTGTTTTGCTGTTATGGTGTATTAGTTTAATAGTACACTACAAATGTAGAGAAACTTTTCGGAATAGCAACAAAAAAACTTATTTTTTTTAGGCCGATTTGCAAAAGCCAGTTAGGATTTGTATTTTTACCCAATCAATAAACCTTATAAAAATAGATGAGATGAGCCAAAACGACGATTTGTTTACCTACGACGAAGACGACGCCGTGAAATATATACAGAATGTGTTGCCCCAGGAGTTGAAGGAGAAATATAGCCACGACGACATTGTTTACATTACCGACGTGGTGTATGACTACTACGAGCAGAAGGGGCTCTTCGACGACCGTGACGACGAGGAGGTCGAGATTGACGAGGACGACATCATTGCCTATGCCCGCAAGTGCGCCCACAAGGACGGCATGAAGATCGACGACGAGGACATGCCTTTCCTGGTACGGGGTGAGTTGGATTACGAAGAGTCGTTGGGCGTATTTTAAGGAGGGGCATGATGAACAGGAAAGCAGGAATGGTTCTGTTGTTGGGGGTCGCATCGATTCTCCCCGCCGGAGTAGCTGCGCAGAATATCTTTCAGAAGGCAGCCAACACGATTTCGTCGTGGTTCTCGACCGGCGATAAGAAGGACGAGGCTACCGCTACCGAACACATTGATATTACCAAACTGACTCTCGACGAGAACCTCTCGATACCCGAGCTCGATAATAAGGAGGCCCGCAAGATACGCGCCGCACAGTCGCGCGAAATGAAGCGACTGCGCAAGGCCCGCCTCACCGATTTGAAACTGGTGCGCAACTACGAGGTAATCAAGGCCACGCTGGCCGCCTCGAACCTCTTCTTGCCCAACGATACGATGTTGAGCGACAAGGCCGACATCTTTTTGCGCCCCTTCCTGAGCGACCTGCGTATTCCCGACTACTATCATGTGATGGTGGTCATGCACAGCGACGATACCGGCTCCGAGTCGTATTGCCTCGACCTCACCCGGGCCCGGGCGCATGCCGTGCGCAACTGGTTCGCCAGTCATGGCGGCAACACCGACTGCATGGTGCTGTACGAGGCCGGTCCCTTTGCCCCCGTTGCCTCGAATGCTACGATGGAAGGGCGGGCCAGGAACCGGCGTCTCGACATCTATCTGATTCCGGGAGAGAAGATGATCGACATGGCCCGTCGCGGACAACTCGACAAGCGCTGACTGCTACTCTCGTAGCCGCTGGGTCGTCGAGTCTGGTAAGGATTTAATAATTAAAATAGAAATACAATGATTGAGCAAATTAAAGAAACCGCTGCCTACATTGCCTCGAAAGTGCAGGTATTGCCCAAAACCGCTATCATCTTGGGTACCGGGTTGGGCGAGTTGGTAAACCACATTACCGATAAGACTGAGATTCCCTATACCGAAATTCCCCACTTCCCCGTGTCGACCGTCGAGGGGCATCAGGGCAAACTCATCTTCGGTAAACTGGGCAAGAAAGATGTGATGGCCATGCAGGGCCGCTTCCACTATTACGAGGGGTACGACATGAAGCAGGTTACCTTCCCCGTGCGGGTGATGAAGGAGCTGGGCATCGAGCACCTCTTCGTCTCCAATGCGGCCGGCGGCATGAATCCCGACTTTGCCATCGGCGATATCATGATTATCCGCGACCACATCAACCTCTTCCCCGAACATCCGCTGCACGGGCGCAACCACAACGAACTGGGCGTGCGCTTCCCCGATATGAGCGAGGCCTATTCGCACCGTCTCATTGCCAAGGCACTCGAAATTGCCGAGAAGAACCACATCAAGGTACAGCAGGGTGTCTATGTGGGCACACAAGGTCCCACGTTCGAGACGCCGGCCGAGTATCGCTACTTCCGCATCATCGGCGGTGATGCCGTGGGTATGAGCACCGTGCCCGAGGTTATCGTGGCCCGTCATGCCGGCATCGAGGTATTCGCCGTGTCGGTCATCACCGACCTGGGTGTGGAGGGCATCGTCGAGAAATGTTCGCACGAGGAGGTACAGAAGGCCGCTGCCGCCGCACAGCCCAAGATGACCTTCATCATGAAAGAACTGGTAGAACAATTTTAATCCCCAACCGTTAAAAAACAAGACAAAGCCCATGACTCTCGTGGGCTTTGCCGCTATACAAACTATGGAAGAAGAAAAACGTACCGAAATAGCTTCGCTGGGCGAATTTGGCCTGATCGACCACCTCACGAAGCAGATACAACTCAAAAACCCCTCGTCGCTGAAAGGGGTGGGCGACGATGCCGCCGTGCTCGACTACTCGGGCAAACGCGTACTCGTTACCACCGACCTGTTGCTCGAAGGGGTACATTTCGACCTCACCTACGTACCCTTGAAACATCTGGGCTACAAATCGGCCGTGGTCAATTTCTCCGATATCTACGCCATGAACGGAACCCCGCGGCAGATCACCGTCTCGCTGGGTGTGTCGAAGCGCTTCTCGGTCGAGAACCTCGAAGCCCTCTATGCCGGCATACAACTTGCCTGCGACATCTACGGCGTCGACCTCGTGGGGGGCGATACCTCGGCCTCGATGACCGGACTCACCATCAGCATCACCTGTATCGGCGAGGGCGACCCCGATAAAATCGTTTATCGCAACGGTGCCCGCGAGAACGACCTCATCTGCGTGAGCGGCGACCTGGGTGCCGCCTACATGGGGCTGCAACTGCTCGAACGCGAGAAACGCATCTTTGCCGGCGAAACCGAGTTCAAACCCGCCTTCGAAGGACACGAATACCTGCTCGAACGCCAACTGAAACCCGAAGCCCGCAAAGATATCGTGGCCGAACTCGACAAGGCCGGAATCGTACCCACCGCCATGATGGACATCTCCGACGGCCTCTCCTCCGAACTGTTGCACATCTGTTCGCAGAGCCATGCCGGGTGCCGCATCTACGAAGAGCGCATACCCATCGATTACCAGACAGCCGCCATGGCCGAGGAGTTCAACATGAACCTCGTCACCGCTGCCCTCAACGGAGGCGAAGACTACGAACTGCTCTTTACCGTGCCCCTCGAAAAGCACGACACCGTCGCCGCCATACCCGGCATTCGGGTTATCGGCCACATCACCAAGCCCGATTTGGGCTGTTGCATGATTACCCGCGACGGAGCCGAAATCACCCTGCGGGCACAAGGCTGGAACTCCCTTGCCGAAGAGGAGTAGGGGCAATAAGCACCTCTCACCGAAAATAACCTTTTCCCCGAAGCCCTTGCCGCACACCGGTACATCGCTTCGGGGAAAATCGTATCTTGACAAGATTGGCTTAATGTGTTGGTATCGTAGAGGTTAAGACCTTGATAGCGTATTTTCAGATAGAAAAAGCGACCGAATATTTGGTAAATTCAAACCAATCCATTACCTTTGCACACGCAAAAACGCTGGTGCCATAGCTCAGATGGTAGAGCAAAGGACTGAAAATCCTTGTGTCCCCGGTTCGATTCCTGGTGGCACCACTTTGAAGAAAAGCAAAAGACAGTAAAATCCTGATTTCCAAGCGAAATCGGGATTTTTTGTTTTCCCCCGACACGCAAAAAACGGCAAAATATTACCGTTCGAGGTGGAGCAAAAGGTGGAGATAAAAGGTGGAGCAAAAATCTCCACCGAATTACGACCTTTTTCGCTGATTGTCAATATTTTGCATAGCAAGAAAACGGGTTCGGTTTCCTGTTTTTGTACAAACTGAAAATAGTAGGAAAATGAAAAGGAATTCATTCAATGTGTTTTTCTTCTTGAAGAAGACCAAGCTGCTGAAAAACGGAGAAGCATCTGTGTGTATAAAGTTCCATGAAAAATAAAAATATGTGATACTTTTGCTGCTATCGTAAAATTTATATATATTTGAGATAAATATGGGTACTTTTGAAAAACAAATACTTAAATCTGATTAATATGGGAAGAACTGATTACTCATTTTTGAAAAAGGCCGGGCTGGCTGCTTTTGCCATGGTTGCCACCATCGTCTCCGGCATGGCTACCCAACTGGACGTGACAACAACTGCACCGGGTACTCTGGCAACCCTCATTTCAGAGAATGACAAATGGAACACAACGGAGCTGAAAGTATCCGGTCCCCTTAACGGCTTCGATATTCGCACTTTACGGGATATGGCAGGCGCTGACCTCTACGGTGCGCCGACGGAAGGGAAACTGGAAAAGCTGGATATGGCAGGTGTCAACATCATCGGTTACGATGGATCTCTCTTAGCGAGTGATCAAACATATTATATCGATAACAGCCAAGGCATCATGCACCTTATCGGAGAAAACGACAAATTTCTGGGAATCTTTTTTGCCGGTTGCAATGTCCTGAAAGAGTTGACAATACCCGACAATGCTTTTTTAGGAGTAAACCAGGGTTGGCCGGAAGGTTTGGAAAAAATCTCCGTATCCAATAACAATCCCAATCTGACTGTTGTTGACAATATACTCTACTCAAAAGATCTCAAAACACTGTTCTATTGCCCGGCCAAGAGTCCTCAGACCTCCATTCGTACGCCGGAGGCTACCGAAATCGTTGATTCCTACGCTTTCTATCAGAACCTGCATTTGCAATCCGTTGAAATGCCGAACGTAAAAGAGATTAAAAGTTTCGCATTCAGCTATTGCAACGCACTGCAAACGCTCTCATTCGGAAATTATTTGGCCACATGGGGCGACATGGCCATCATGGGCAACTACCAATTAAGCAGCGTGACGGTAGCAGCCGACAATCCCAATTTCAAGAATATGGGTAACTCGTTGACCGACATTTCAGGAAGAACGCTGTATATCTTTGCGGCTGACAACACTGTAGAAGCCTGCGACGTGCCCGAGGGGGGAGAAACCATTTGTTCCGGAGCCATCTACTCCAACCATATCCGTACCGCCACTTTCCCGAACAGCGTTACAACCCTTCGGCAATATGCCATTTTCAACAGTTTATATCTGGAAACGATCCATATGGGTTCCGGACTCACAAATCTCGAACCGATGTTTTCATACAATCTTCCCTCTCTACAAGAATACGACGTGGACAGTGAAAACCCGGTTTTCGCTTCGTACAACGGGGCCATCTACTCCAAAGACGGACTGACATTAACAATCATACCCGAAGGGAAAACAGAATTCAATGTGAAGGAAGGCACCGAGCAGCTGGGCATATATTGCCTGGGAGCCATCAATAACATTATTGAAACCCTGACATTGCCGGCATCACTTAAAACGTTGGCCGGCATGACTCTTTCATGCAACAGTCTGAAAGAGATCTACTGTAAAGCAACCGTTCCTCCCACCTCCAACGGCTATCTGCCATTCTATTCGTTTATGGCTGCAAACATCGATCTGTTCGTACCGACAGGCTGTGCAGATGCCTATAAGAATAGCTTAGAATGGCGAGATTTCAGAAGCATCAGCGAATTTGACTCTTCCGACATCGACGGCGTAACCGCAAGCGAGAAACCATATGAGGTGGCACGTTACAGCATCGACGGGAAGAGACTTCCGGCTGAAACTCCGGGACTGAACCTCATCAAGATGTCCGACGGTTCCGTACAAAAGGTATGGGTTCCCGGCAACCGATAAAAAACGAAAGACAAACAGCCTACTCAGAAAAGTGCTGACACATTCGCCATACACTGCTTAGAAAACGCGTATGTCAGCAAACAAAAGCCGGCGGTCACAGGAAGCAAAGCCTGCAACCGCCGGCTTTTCGGTTGACTTATACCGAACAAATACCCCGTTGGAAAGACTTTTTCAGATTCAGGAATCGGAGACAGCAAACCCAACGGCCAAACGCTGCTGTGCCGTATATTTTCCGCTGAGCAATCCTCCGGTTATCATCGAGTAAGCCACGAAGCCTATCTCCAACTTCCAGCAAAGTGGAATTGTAAAATATCTGTAACCCGGGTATAAATATCAAGGTTGCGGGGTAAACAAAACCGGCTCGGCATGATTATTTTTGTAAAGACAAAAAATAACGATATGAAAGTTTTACTGATCAATGGAAGCCCTCATAAGGAGGGGAATACCTTCATTGCTCTGTCGGAGGTGGCGAAGGCATTGGAGGCTAACGGGATAGAAACGGAGATTGTAGGCATCGGGGTAAAAGCCGTGCAGGGGTGTATCGCCTGCGGGCGTTGCGCCCAGTTGGGTCGTTGCGTGTTCAACGATGATCTCTACAATACGATTCGTGAAAAACTGGCGGGCGCCGACGGTATCGTGGTGGGTTCGCCCGTCTATTATGCCGGGCCTAACGGGTCGTTGTGTGCCTTGCTCGACCGACTCTTCTATTCGGCCGGGTCGCTGCTGGCCTACAAGCCGGCCGCTGCGGTAGCCGTGTGTCGTCGCGGGGGAGCCAGTGCCATGTTCGACCGGTTGAACAAGTACTTTACCATCAACAACATGCCCGTGGTTTCGTCGCAATACTGGAACAGTGTGCATGGCCGTTTGCCGGGCGAAGCTACCCAAGACATCGAGGGACTGCAAACGATGCGTACCCTGGGCCGCAACATGGCCTGGATATTGAAGAACTTGAAACAGGGTGGAGAGACTGTCCCCGAGCCGGAACCGTGGACTCCGACCCATTTCATACGGTGAGAGGGGTTGATGGACTTCGCAGGGAAATGGCTGTGAAAATAGCAGGTCAAGGGGCTGTACCTTACGGTGCGGCCCCTTGACATACTTGGTTGATATCTGAAAAATTAATATCTATTGGGGTAAAAGCAGCGGTATCTATGATAATATGATGAATTCCGGTGGGAACTATTTCTTGTCGATGCGATAGATGCAGACGTCGCAAGGGGGAACCGAGATGAGGGATAGTTGCTTTTTGGGGAGAATCGCTATTGTTAAAATCAATACGCGCGGGAGGTGTGTTTTTTAGCATTTTTTTATTTAGCAAATCCGTGGAGATTCGCCAAACACGAACGCATTTTGTCTCGTTTTTGTCCCGTTTTGGGATAGAAAAAAACTCAAAAGTCTAATTGATAGGCTTTTGAGTTTTCGTTTCTTGTTGTAGCGATTCCGGGAATCGAACCCGAGTCTCAACCGTGAGAGGGTTGCGTGCTAGGCCACTACACTAAACCGCCAGCTTGTTTCCTTTCGGAAAGGTGATGCAAATATAGCGGGTGTATTTGAATTGGCCAAATTTTGAAGCTAAAAAATTTCAATTATTTTTTCGGCTCAGATCCTCCTGCAATCTCACAACATTAAATGATTTTATCCAACTCGCTGATATTCTTCTCGATTTCGGAATCGGGCAGGCTGTAATTCACAAGGTCGCCTGCCAGGTATTGGTCGTAGGCGGTCATGTCGATGAGGCCATGTCCCGAAAGGTTGAAGAGGATACAACGCTTTTTCCCCTCCTCTTTGGCTTTGAGTGCCTCTTGTATCGCGGCCGCGATGGCGTGCGACGATTCGGGGGCGGGTATGATTCCTTCGCTTTGGGCGAAAAGAGTGGCGGCTTTGAAGGTGTCGAGCTGGTCGATGTCGACGGCTTCAAGGTAGCCATCTTTTTTCAATTGGCTCACGATGGTCCCGGCTCCGTGGTAGCGGAGTCCGCCGGCGTGGATATTGGCCGGTGCGAAGTTATGCCCCAGGGTGTACATGGGGAGCAGGGGGGTGTAGCCGGCTTCGTCGCCAAAGTCGTATTGGAATACACCTTTGGTGAGTTTGGGACATGAAGCGGGCTCGGCTGCAACCAGGCGTATCTCCTTGCCGTCGCGCAGTTTGTGCCGCAGGAAGGGGAAGGCGATACCCGAGAAGTTGGAGCCGCCTCCGAAGCAGGCGATTACGACGTCGGGGTATTCGCCGGCCATCTCCATCTGTTTTTCGGCTTCGAGGCCGATAACGGTCTGGTGCAGCGACACGTGGTTGAGTACACTCCCCAAGGTGTATTTGCAGTTGGGTGTACTCATGGCGAGCTCGATGGCTTCGGATATGGCGGTACCCAGGCTGCCTTGGTAGTTGGGGTGTTCGGTGAGTATCTTGCGTCCGGCCTTGGTCGACATGCTGGGCGAAGCGATGACTTGTGCGCCGAAGGTTTGCATGATGGAGCGCCGGTAGGGTTTCTGATGATAGCTAACCTTGACCATATAGACGGCCAGTTCGAGCCCAAAGGCTTTGGCGGCCAGCGAGAGGGCTGCTCCCCATTGCCCGGCACCGGTCTCGGTCGTGATGTTGGTCACTCCCTGTTTCTTGCAGTAGTAGGCTTGGGCAATAGCCGAGTTGAGTTTGTGGGATCCTACGGGGCTTACACTCTCGTTTTTGAAATAGATGTGAGCTGGTGTGTCGAGTGCCTTTTCGAGGCCCAGTGCTCTCACCAGTGGGGTAGGGCGCCATATCTTGTACATGTCACGAACCTCGTCGGGAATTTCTATCCAGGCATCGGTAGCGTTGAGCTCCTGTTTGCAGAGTTCTTCGGCAAAGATGGGGTAGAGGTCTTCGGCGGTGAGTGGTTTTTTGGTAGCCGGATTGAGCGGGCTCATAGGCTTGTGTGGCATGTCGGCGACAATGTTGTACCAGGCCTGGGGAATCTCTTTTTCAGAGAGAATAAATTTCTTGGTAGCCATAGGCATCTCAAATTGAATTTTGGTTGATACTTGTTTTTGTAAATAAAAATGCAAATTCTGTGACGAATTGATAGACAAATATAGTAAATATTATTATATGTAATAGGGAAAGGAATGAAAATATGTCTATTTGAATCGAATTTTATATTGTTAAAGCAAAAAGAGACGCTGCTCACGCAGCATCTCTTCTTTAGAATTCATCACATTATGCTTATTTTAAAGTGCTAGATAGAGTTACGCTCACGCGCGACTATGCGAATTATAGGTATCTTGCTTCGACAACCGACCAGTCGACGATTTCCCACAGTCGGTGCAGGTGTTCGGCCCGTCGATTTCGGTAGTCGATATAGTAGGCATGTTCCCATACGTCGAAGGTCAACAGGGGGGTGTATCCCTTTTTCAGTGGGGAACCGGCATTGCTTTCCTGGCTGATTACCAATTTGCCCTCGGGGTCTTTGGATAGCCATACCCAACCCGACCCGAACAGGGTAACGCCGGCTTGTTCAAACTCTTTCTGGAAGTTTTCCAGGCTTCCCCACTGTCGGTCTATGGCTTCGGCCAGCTTGCCTTGCGGTTTGCGACGGCCGTCGGGCGCGAAAGTGAAGAAGTAGAATATGTGGTTCCAGGCCTGGGAGGCATTGTTGAACAGGGCCCCTTCGGCTTCTCGTATCACCTCTTCGAGCGGCTTCTCGGCGTAGGGTGTACCATCGATGAGCCGATTGAGGTTGTCGAGATAGGTTTGTTCATGCTTGCCATAGTGGTACTCGATGGTCTCCTGGCTGATGACCGGAGCTAAATCGTTGGTCCCGTAGGGCAGAGGCGGCAATTGGTAAATCATAGTTTTTCGAACTTTTGTTTCCTATATAACAATTGTCATTTAGAAAAAGTTTCAAATATAGGAATATTTTTTATTTTTCATACGTTATCCCGCTTTTGTTACGGGTTTGTTATACAGGTACTATCGAATGCCCGAGACTATTTCTCGGGTTTTGCCGTCGGCTTGGCTATCGATTCGCGCATGGCGGTGTCGGCTTCGACGTTTTTCATGCGGTAGTAGTCCATGATTCCCAGGTTCCCCGAGCGGAAGGCTTCGGCCATGGCCTTGGGCACCTCGGCTTCGGCTTCGATAACCTTGGCTCTGGCTTCTTGGGCCTTGGCTTTCATCTCCTGTTCGAGGGCGATGGCCATGGCCCGGCGCTCTTCGGCCTTGGCCTGGGCGATGTTCTTGTCGGCCTGAGCCTGGTCCATCTGCAAGGTGGCACCGATATTTTTGCCTATGTCGATGTCGGCAATATCGATCGAGAGGATTTCAAATGCCGTACCCGAGTCGAGCCCTTTTTTCAACACCAGTTTCGAGATGGAGTCGGGGTTTTCGAGTACCTGTTTATGCGATTCGGACGAACCGATTGACGACACGATGCCTTCGCCTACACGGGCCAGTACGGTGTCTTCGCCGGCTCCACCCACCAGTTGTCTGATGTTGGCCCGCACCGTAACACGGGCTTTGGCTATCAGCTGGATTCCGTCTTTGGCTACGGCGGTTACCGGCGGGGTGTCGATAACCTTGGGGTTGACCGACATTTGCACGGCCTCGAATACGTCGCGGCCGGCCAGGTCGATGGCGGTGGCCATCTGGAAGCCCAGGTCGATATTGGCTTTCGAGGCCGATACGAGGGCGTGTACCACGCGTTCTACATGACCACCGGCCAGGTAGTGGGCTTCGAGTTCATCGCGGGTAATGTTTTTGAGCCCGGCTTTGTGAGCTTCGATCATACCCCGCACGATGATTTGAGGCGGCACCTTTCGGATACGCATCAGAAACAGCTGTATGAGGGAGATTCTCACTCCCGACACTTGGGCCGAGATCCACAAGAGGAACGGCACGAAATAAAAGAACACGGCGAGTATTACGATAATACCGAACGCCAGCAATAGTCCTATTCCAACCATCATATTCATTTGTGTTTTAGGATTGTATTTGTTTTATTCGTTCTCTTTGCACACGATAACCACATTGGGTTCTACGCGTATGATTCTTACTGGAGTCTCCTCCTCGATAAGTTCGTTCTCGGCCTGGGCTTCGACGGTATGTTGCCCCACGATGACTTTCCCCATCGGGTTGAGCCGAGTGAGTGTCTTGCCCACGTCGCCCACCTTGATGTCGGCCGGTACCTGTGAGGGCACAACCGAGTCTATCTCGGTGTGCAGGGCTATCTTGTCGAAACTGCGTGAGCGCATGAACCCGATGATGACGGCTATGGTCACGATGGCTGCCACGAGCAGGGTGATGACTGCCCCGTTGGTCCCGAACAGGACATAGGCATAGTAGATGCCTCCGCCGTAGAATACGAGCGAGCAGATGCCGGCGATGGTGATTCCGGGCAGAAAGAATATTTCGAGAACCGCCAATGCCAAGGCTATGACTATCAGTAGGGTTATGGCCAGTATATCAAACATCTTGACAGGTATTTAGATTAAGACAAGGTTTCTTCTTTTCTTAACGGCGTTTTTGCAGGGCGTCAATTTCGGCCTTGCGAGCCTGGTTTTCATACTTCCCGGGCTGGGGGTAGAGAGTGAGCAGTTGCGCTTCGAGCGAGCCGATTTCGGCGGCCAGCCGTTGCCGGGTCGTGCCTTCCGATTTCGCATATTTGGGTCGTAGCTTGGCTGCTTCGGCTTCCAGTTGGGCAATGTGCTTGCGGGTCTCGTTGGCCTTGACATACAGGTTGCGGGCCTCGGCGCTGGTAAACTGGTCGAGGTGAGTATAGTGTATGCCGTTGTAGATGGCAAAGACAAAATCGGGACGGGTCACAGTCTGATCTTCCTTGATGTGGTTCAACTTTTCCAGCAGCTCGGTGTAGTCGGCACCCTCGGGCCATGAGTCGCGAATGGAGCGAATGAGAGCCAGCGACTTGATGTCGGTTTGAACCGAATCGAGGTCGTAGGTGCGTTTGCTCTCGTTGGGAATGAAGAGGTAGACGGTTACCTTGCCGGGAATCAACTCACGGTCGGAGACGAACCAGCCGATGTTCAGCATCTCGTCGACGGCCATCATATAGTCGTTGAATACCGAGTTGAAGGGCATACCCACATTCTCGGGTTTCAGGTAGGTGTTGTTTTCGAGATTCAGCCGGGTGATGAAGATGTCGTATCCGCCAATGGAGCCCTCGCCGTTCGAGGCGAAATAGAGGGTCACACCGTCGTTCAGGAAGAAGGGGTAGGCTTCGTCGCGCGGGGTATTTACCCCCTCGGGTAGCGGACTGATGCGGCTCCACCGGCCGTCGGTGAGCTTGTTCATCGAGCA
Source organism: Barnesiella viscericola DSM 18177 (assembly GCF_000512915.1). Lineage (GTDB taxonomy): Bacteria > Bacteroidota > Bacteroidia > Bacteroidales > Barnesiellaceae > Barnesiella > Barnesiella viscericola. The sequence continues at coordinate 976,338 of NZ_CP007034.1, read as the reverse complement.
GAGGTCATATCCGGTTTCGCCATTCGGCATGCCGAAGAATACCTTGTCGCCCCGCTGCGGCATATAGCCAATCGCACTGTCGGGAATGGCTACGCCCAGCATCTCGGCCGTACCGATCCGACCCGATTCGGGGGTCATCTTGTAGTGTTTGAAGAAGGAGTCGGCATCGACAATGAGGCTGTCGATGATGGGCACCTGTTCGACATGGCGTAACATCAACTTGGCTTTGCGGGCCCGGGCCATGGCCTCGGTTATCGAGTCGGGCACCTGCTTGCGGGCCTTCTCCAAGGCGTCGATATAGTCCTGATAGCTCTCGGCCGCCTCGTCGAAGCGATACTGAGCCATATATACATCACCCAGGAAATGAGGCGATTCAAGCACTTTGCGTTTGACACCTATCTTCAAGTATTTCTCGGCTTCGTCATATTTTTTGGCGTGGAAGAGGCACACGCCATACCAGTGGTTTAACGAGCCGTCGTTGGGTTTGCGTTTCAACTGCGCCTTGAATACGGGGGCTGCCTCGTCAAACTTGCCCGCCTTGTACAGTTCACGGGCTTCGTCGAGGGTCACGGCTCCCGACGGGAGCAGGGTGGAAATGGCGAGAACAATCGCCAACGAATATTTAAAGACTTGACCGAATATCTTCATGAGTGAAAAATTGTACTCAAATATACAATTATTTTTATTTCCTACGGATAGAAGTGTTTATTTTTTTAATAAAGTATTCTAAATCGTCGGTCGATTCGAACGAATCGCAAGGCAAGATGAAGAAAACATATTTCGACAGGTAGAAGACAATTTCGCGCGGGGTATACAGTACATCGGTCACCCGATTCCAGGCGATGGTTTCGGTGCGTTCGTCGTCGAAGGTGCATACGATGCCGTGGTCGCTCAGCGTTACCTGTTTCGACAGTATCGAAGCCCGGCAGTCGGGGTGCAGGGCGTAGGCAAACCACAAGTAATAGAGTATCAAGGGGAAAACCAGAAAGACCAGCATGAGCCCCACGTAGATGAACAGCGGGTTATGAACCGACAGCACAACGAGCAAGACCACCATCAGTACCAGCCACGACCAGTTGCGATAGAACCACGTGCGCAGCAGTCGCCCGAAATAGTGCATGGGCGATACCCGGCAGGGATGTGTCGTGATGGTCCGGTCTCTCATAAAAATTCTATTTATTACAAAGATGGGGTATTTTTATCGTTATCTTTTGTGATTAACCTTTTTTATGAATGAGAGTGCTTTTTCATTTTTAATGCCTATCTTTGCACCCGATTTAAAAAAACAGGAAAGTCATGCAAGGATTGTATTCGATAGGATTGCTTATCATATCCAATATTTTTATGACGCTGGCCTGGTATGGCCACTTGAAATTGCAGGAGATGAAGGTCATCAGCAACTGGCCGCTCTATGGGGTCATCTTGCTCAGTTGGGGTATTGCGTTGCTGGAATATTGCTGTCAGGTTCCGGCCAACCGGCTGGGTTTCAGGGAGAACGGAGGCCCGTTCAGCCTCATGCAGTTAAAGGTGATACAAGAGGTGATTACACTGATTATCTTTACCGTCTTTTCGGTTGTCTTCTTCAAGGGCGAGTCCCTGCACTGGAATCACATTGCCGCCTTCGGCTGTCTGGTGTTGGCCGTTTACTTTGTATTTATGAAATAACAACAAGCCCTGTGCTTCCCGACCGTGTCGGTGCACAGGGCTTGCTGTATCCGGTCATCTCCTTCCGCTCTTATTGTTGTCGTCGCATCACTTTCCTGAAATCGCGCACGATTTGTTCGCCCATGTTCACGATGGTGCTGTCGACCTTGTGTATCTCGACGGGGGTGACGGCGTCCTTGTACTTGGCCTTGCCCATGCCGAATTTCATCTTGTCGAGGTTGCCCGAGATGTTCAACCCCAGCTTGAAGGGAATGGGTGATTTCAGAATCGAAATGTGGTAGTTGAAGTTCATGTCCAGATCTTGTGTGCCTCCCACCGCGGCACGATAACGATCCATCTCGATGACAAAGGGGTAGACGGTTACGTTGCCGTCGGCCACACTGATGTTGACGGCGATGCTGTCGATGAGGTTGCGCTCCTTGTTCTTGAAGAGGAATTTTTTGGAGATTTCGGCAAAGGTCTCGCCGTCGAGCAGCACGAGGCTGTCGCCCTCGACATGGATAGCCGACCGTAGGGAGGGTATCTTGATGTTGAGGCACGAATCCAGATCCGACTCGGCCGATACGTTGAACTCGACTGTACCCTGGAACGACCGCAGCATGGGCACGATGGTGTCGAGCGAGGGGATAAAGTCGACCAGCTTGCCGATGTTGATGTTGTGCAGTTTGAAGTCAAACCCGGCATATCCGGCTCGGGGTGTACGGGCTTGGTAGATGAGGGTGGTGTTCATGGTGGCCCCATCAAAGCCCTCCATGCCCAGCTCTTTCAGGTGGATAGCCTGGTTGCGCACGTCGACAGCTCCGTGCACGTTGTTGAATACCATCTTGCCGTAGCGCACCCGCCTGAAATTGGTTTGCAGTTCAAAGTCGATGTTCTTGGGTATGACAAACAGTTTGAGCGGAGCCGAAGTGGTATCGGTCGCAGTCTCGATTTGGACGGTATCCTGAGGGAACGAGAGAGCTCGAAGCAGTTGGTTGCAGTTGAGGTTTTTGGACGTAAGGCTCAGGTTGGCCTTCAACATCTTGTGCCGGCGCATGGCTCCATAAAGGTTGTGCACCGAGCCTGAAGCGGTGAGGTCCGAGCGGCCTATGCGCATGGTGGCGTTGTGTAGCGTGATGGTGCGGTTGCCCACCGACACGGCTGTCTTCTGGAATCGTATGGGGAGTGCCGACATGGGGGTGCGCACAAACATGCGGTTGAAGCCTACGATGCCTTGCGGAATCCATATCGAATCTTTCACCTGTCTGGCTTTCAAGTTGATTCCCGCCTTGTCCATGCCCACACGGTTCTCGCCCAGGCGGCAGAAGAGTGTGTCGGCCTCCATCGAGAGTCGCACTTGTGGCTTGGTGGGGTTTTTCTCGGACGGTTGCAGGTTGATGGTTGCTGCGGTTTTCCCACAGAAGAAGAATATCGAATCGGGCATCGAGGCTTTCAGCTTGGTGGCGTTCAGTTTGCACTCGACGGTGGCGATGCGTGTGGTATCCTGCGGATTGGTCGTCTTGATGGCGGCTGTCAGGTTCTCGATATTCGAGTTGACTTGCGGGGCTTGCAGCACGATGTTGTTGATTTTGGCCTGCGCTCCCAGCACGTTGTTGCCGAAGAAGCGGAGCGAGGCGTCGCTCGTGAATTCAAAATTCTTGCTGGTGTCGCGCAGAGCCAGGCGGGTCATGTTGAGTTTGCCCAGAGCCTTGATGCGCCCCAGGTCTTTCTTCTTGATGGACGACAGTCGGCAATGCAGCCGCAAGTCGGCCTCTACATTTCCCTCGATCGATACACCCTCTTGCAGGGGGAAGGTCTTGCTCAGGGCCGTGAGGTCGATAGTCGACTCGGTGTGGAATGTGATGTCGGGGTCGCCCAGCAGGTCGGTTACCTTGGCGTCGGCCAAGATGTCGGTGTGGGCCCCCTTGAAATGAAATATCTTCAAGTCGAGATAAGAGGGCTCCTGTTTCGTCAAATCGACCTGCCCGAAGAAGTCGGCCTTAAACTCATCGATACCGTAGGGCAGGCGGGCATATTTGGCCGAGGCTTTGTCGATGGCTACTTTGAGGGTAACCATGGGCATCTTGTCTTTGCCATATTGCCCTTTCACAATGCCGTTCAGGGTCACGTTGCCCTGGGCCGATACATCTTCCTTCTTGACCACGCTCTCGGGAATCATGCGCAGGACAGTCTCTAACGAGGGGGCGTGTAGCCCGTATTGCAGGTCTACGTCCAGCGCTTTGGCTACGGTGTCGCGGCGCAGGGAGCCTTTCACGTCGAGCTCTACCCCGTTGAGGTTTACCAGCGCATCGTGCAGGGCGATGGTGCGGGTAGCCCGATTGAGTTCTATGTCGGTTTTCAGTCGGGAGGCTACGCGGTGAACCAGCAGTTCGCCGTCCTGCCAGAAGAGAACATTCTTGTTGTTGAAGTCGAGCGCCAGCATGGAATGCCCCTTTTTCAAGTGCGCTTTCAGTTTCAAGTTGGCGTCCCACAGGTTGGCAAACACTCGGGTCTCGCGGTCGTCGTAGGTGACGGTAGCGTGGCGCACGACAATGCGGCGTATGTCAATTTCGCTGGCGATGGGTTGGGTGCGGGTGGTTGTATCGACGGCTGTCGTGTCGGGGACCATGATATCCCAGTTGGCCACCCCGTCTTTCCCCTTGAAGGCGTATACGTTGATGCTGTCGAGTCGTAATCGGTTGATACTGATTTTCTTTAATCGCAGATAATCGACAATGTTGACCACAACGATTGCCCGCTTGAAGGAGAGTAGCGAATCGGTGCGCTGCCACAGTGAGTCGCGAATCGATTTCGATACCAGAGAGCCGTCGGTGAGTTTTACACCGAATCGGGGGAAGGTCGAGAAGAAGGTCAGCTCCACGCTCTCCATGTCGAGCTTGGCATTCAAATTCTGGTTGGCCGCAGTCAGTACGACCGGGGTCAGCTTTTCGGGCGTGAATACGAAATTGATGGCAACGGCAATGATGGCTGCAATCAGCACAATCAGTGACCCCAGGGTAATCCCTGTAATTTTAAGGATTTTTTTAGTCCGGCTTTTCATGTCGATTCCTGTTTCTTTTTACAAAAATAATGAAAAAGAGCATAGAATGTTTGGTTTTTGACGAAAGGATTTGTTTTTGTTGGGGTGTAATGCTTTGTTTCTGTGCGCAGATGCCTTGCCAAAGCGACTACGTGCATCGACGAAAATCACCGGTAGAAGGAAATCGGTGACCCGATGATCTTGTCGCGCGGAGCGTTTGAAGTGAAGGTGATGTGGGGCATCGGGGCGGCATTAAACGGAGTAAAAAAAGTGCGGGCACGATGTTTCGGCCCGCACTGCCATGTAAAAATTACAGGTGGTTATTTCAATTCGGGTTTTTCAGTGAGAGTACCACCCTCGTTGTATTGTTGGTTGTTGGGTAATCCTTTCACACCGGTGCCCTCTTTCATCAGGCTTTTTAACTCGTCTAAGTGGTACCAGTATACCTGCCGTGGCATTGCCTCGTGTTTCTTGCAGATTGAGGCTGCCATACCCACGACTTCGCCCATCATGCCGGTCGTCCGCATTACCCGGACGGTACCGAGGGCCACGTGGGTCACACTGATGTTTCTGCCGGCCATGAACAGATTCTCGATGTTGCGGGAATACAGGCAGCGGTACGGAATAGGGTATGGATAGATATTCATTTGATTGGCAATGGATTTGAATTCCCTGTCCTTGAAATATTTTGAATTTGCCGGGTCGGGGTAATGAAGGTCTATCGACCAGGTAGTGGCGGCCGTAGCATCTTCGTGCATGACGTATTTGCGAATGTCGTCTTCTTTGAGGATATAATCGCCCAGGAGGCGACGCGACTCTCTTTTCCCGGCCAGGTAGGCTACCCAGCCCAGTTTCTTTTTGGCATAGGTATCATTTTGTGTCAATCGGTTTTTCAGGTAACTCCAATTGGCATAGACAACCAGTAGGCCATAGTCTCTTATCTGTTCAAAATCAGTTGTCATATCCTGGTTCATGCCGGTCTCCCAAGTCCATTCGCCCATGGTGACTTTTTCGCAACTCATGTCATTGAAATTGAGGCCGTAGTCGAAAACCGGGAAGCCGCTCTTTTTATCCGAGTCTACAGAATACCACTGGACCGAGGCTCCCATCACCATTTTGTCGGCGGTTTCGGGGGCGGTGCTTTCGCCGAATTCCTCACGGCTCTCCCGTCCCATCTTGTAATCGGCTCCGGCAAGGTATCCCACGCTTCCATCGCCGGTGCAGTCGGAGAACAGCGGAGCCTTGAAACTGAGTCGCTCGCCCGTTTCAATATGCTGGGCTATCACCTCTTCAATTCTGTTGCCGTTCATTTTTACGGCATTCACATGGTAGTTGGTAAACAGGCTTATATTTTTCTCTTGGAGAAGCCAGTCCATCTTCTTTTGATCCTCATAGTAATGGGCCGGTTGTGCATTCCCGCCCTTTTCAGGGCCAAATTCCTTGATCAGGTTGCCCAGCTCTTTGTAGGGGCCGCTCTCTATGCGGCCACCCAGGTGTACCCGAATCTCGGAGCTGTTGTTCCCCCCGACAACCGGACGGTCATTGATAAGGGCTACCTTACACCCCAGGCGCGAAGCCGATACCGCCGCACACATGCCGGCCACACCGGCTCCGACGACTACGAGGTCAAACTCTCCCGCACAGAGCGGTTCGGAGGGTATATGAAGTTGGTCGCGTCGAAAGTCGGCAAGCGCGTCCCGGTCGGACGGGGGTAATTTGCTTTTGTCTCTTGTAAAGTAGATTGCGTCGCATCGGCCGTTGAATCCGGTGAGGTCTTTTAATCGTAATGTGGTTTTCGGTTGTTTTACCGATACCTTCCCGGCATATTGCCAGTCCCACGTGGTCCCGGTGCAACCCAGCGGGGACGACAGTTTCTTATTGCCCACATACAGGGCGAATTTTCCGAGACCGTCATGGTCGCTCCACGGGGAGGTCCAGTTATAGGTGCGCACATAGGCATGATAGGTGCCCGGTTCTGGAAATTCAACATCGGTATATGCGTCGTCGACCGCTTCGCCCATTCCATGAGCCATGAGATAGGGAGATCCCATCATGTCCATGAACTGCTGGTCTACCACCCAACCGCCTTTGTGCTTGAAACTCTCGGCTTCTACGAATAATTCTTGTGAGAATAGGAATAGCGTGTGTGCCACTATTGCCCATGTACAGATAAATCTTTTCATGGTATTTTGCTGCTCTTTTTCAAAGGTACGAAAAAAGGACAGATGCCCAAGTCTGTTATACATTATTTAATTGATAAGGGGGGCGATATCTCCTTTTTTTATAATTGTTTATCATAGATTCCCGAATCAAGATCTGTCTCGGTCGAAATAAAACTCTATTCCCGCTTGGCTCTGCACTTATCTTTCACTATCTTTGAATGTGAAAAAGGAGAGGAAAGGAGGTACTTCAATGTTAGCTTATACGTATGTAGAGAAGGGGCGGTTTGAGTTGTGCGAGAAACCCCGGCCTCAACTGATTGATCCGCGCGATGCCATCGTGCGGGTAACGCTTGGCAGTATCTGTACCAGCGACCTGCACATCAAGCATGGCAGTGTGCCCCGTGCTGTGCCGGGTATAACCGTGGGGCACGAGATGGTGGGTGTGGTCGAGCAGGTGGGTTCGGCCATTACGTCGCTCTCTCCCGGCAACCGGGTAGTGGTGAATGTCGAGACCTTCTGCGGGGAGTGCTTCTTCTGCCGTCATGGATATGTAAACAACTGTACCGACCCTCATGGCGGGTGGGCGTTGGGTTGTCGCATCGATGGCGGTCAGGCCGAGTATGTGCGGGTACCCTATGCCGATTGCGGATTGACCCTTATCCCCGATGGGGTGAGCGACGAGCAGGCGCTTTTCGTGGGTGATATTCTGGCTACCGGTTTTTGGGCTACGCGCATCTCCGAAGTTTCGCCCGACGACACGGTGCTCATCATCGGGGCCGGTCCTACCGGTATCTGTACCCTCTTGTGCACCCTGTTGAAGGCTCCGCGTCGGATAATCGTATGCGAGAAATCCCCCGAGCGATTGCAGTTTGTGCGCGAACATTATCCGCAGGTACTTGTGACAACTCCCGACGGCTGCCCGGCTTTTGTAAAGTCTCATAGCGAGCATGGTGGTGCCGATGTGGTAATCGAGGTGGCCGGGGGCGACGACACCTTCCGATTGGCTTGGGAGTGCGCCCGACCCAATGCGATTGTGACGGTTGTCGCACTCTATGACAAGCCTCAGGTACTCCCGTTGCCCGACATGTATGGCAAGAACCTTACTTTCAAAACCGGTGGGGTAGACGGGTGTGACTGTGCCGAGATACTACGTTTGATTGCCGAGGGGCAGATCGATACCACACCTCTTATTACCCATCGTTTCCCGTTGGACCGTATCGATGAGGCTTATCGTCTCTTTGAAAGTAAGAGCGACGGAGTCATTAAGGTGGCAATAGAGCCGCCGAGTCGATAGCCGTTCGGTTGAGGAGACCTACTGGTCGGTTATTCACGGCATTTGACTTTGAGGTTCATTTGTAGAAAAATGCGACATCAAAGCTATGGTTGGAAACAGAATATTATCTTTTTTTGAGATTTGTTGTAAATTTAGTAAGCAAAGTTGCTTTTTTTTATAATAATGTTATATCTTTGTGCAGGCTTTTTTGTTTAAGGTAGAAAGATTTAATGAATTAAATTAAATTAAATAAAGTAAAGGAAAGTCCTTTTAGCAGTTTTTGAGTAGCATTGGGAATGCGATTTATAAATATAAAAAGAGGAATTTTTTATTTGCAAAATATTGTATATAAATTCATTCTGAGTGATAAAGTAAAATTTTATGAATATTAAGATATGCATGATTTTAAATTTTTATAACTTGCGTATGCGAACAAATATACACATTAAATAATAGTTGATATGAGAAAACTAATACTTGTAGCGATTGCATTTGTTCTCTTCTTGGGAATAAATGTCGGTAAAGCGCAGACCGCGTTGCCGTATTCGATTAATTTTGGCAATAGCCAGGAAGGCTGGACGGCGGTCGACAATAGTCCGACTCCGGGGACTACGTGGATGTATAAATCTAGGGTAGCCTATATCCAAGGCACGTATTACTCAACTGTGGCGTTGGTTTCGGATTATAAGTCGGCTAGCAACGACTACTATGTTTCACCGGCATTCGCACTTGAACAAGGTAAGACCTATACTATCGAGTTCAATACGTGTGCCTGGTATAATGGAGCAACACCTGTTCTTACCTTTGAGTGTGGTACTTCCAATACCGATATGACTACGTTCCGGTCTCTCAAGACCATCACTTTGGACGAAACCTGGACTTATCCGCCTGCACAACGAATGCAGCTGGGTGTGCCTTCAACGGGTACCTATTATTTCGCTTTTCATGCCACAAGTCCGGTAGAAAATAGCCAAGTTTACTTGTTTGAATTCAAACTATACGAAGGCGATAATTCGGGCGAGACTCCCGAAGAGGTTGTCGTAGAAGTGCCTTACAGCATCGACTTTTTAAATAATTCTGAAAATTGGACATCGGCCGACAACAACGATGACGGCCAGACTTGGACTCCATCGAGCGGCATCGGCGTTGTGCTCGGTATGGGATCGCACGATGACGATTTTTTCTCGCCGCAGGTAACTCTCGAGGGTGGTGTAGCTTATAAGATTACAACCAATATTGCGATAGACGGTACTCCCGAGGATTACGATGTCGTTACTCTTACACAAGGTACCGATAAGGCTCAAATGCAGGCCATCAAACAGCTTGACTTTGAACAAATAGGAGAAAACGTAGAGGAAATTATCTTTACCCCGACATCGAGTGGCAACTACTATTTCTCGTTCCATAACACATCGACTACGGGTGGAAAAACTCTGATACTACAATCGTTTGCCATAGATAAATATGTAGAGGTGATGCCCGAGGAGAACGAAATTTATTCGACCCGGTTTGACGAGAGCGAGCCTCTTAATGGCTGGACTGTCATCGATAGCAACACCGATGGTGTGAAATGGGCCATGGAAGAAGGTTATGCCGGTCCTGCATATAATGGCAACATGGCCATAGGCGAAGCCAACGACTGGCTCATCACGCCGGCCTTGAATATGGTTGCCGGCAACGACTACGTGATTCGTTACACCCTCTCGCAAGCCGGTGCATTCGATGCCGACGAGGTTGTTATCAAATGGGGTACTACTCCTACGGCCGCAGGCATGACCAACAGTCTTACGACCGAAAGCATCAATTTGGGCAGCGGGTCGGTAGACAAAGTGATTCGTTTGACTTGCAGCCAGTCGGGCAATGTGTATATAGGTTTCAACCTGACAACGGCCAATCCCAACGGCATCATTTCGTTGGATAAGATTTCGGTATCGCAAACCTCGAAAGCCAAGCCCCAACCGGTAGACGGTTTGAGAGTTTCTTCCAATCATAAAGAGCAAACGGTAACCTTGAACTGGACCAACCCCGCGTTCGATGTCACCGAAGCTCCTATTATCGAAACTCTCGACATCACGATTTATGAAAACGGTGTTAAGGTGGCTACCTTGGAAGACCGCGCTGTCGGTGAAAAAGATACCTATACCTATTCTCCTGCCCAATTCAGCGGTATGGCTCTGTATCGTGTCGTAGCTTCGATTAACGACATAGAGTCGTTGCCTGTCGAAGCAAGCATCAACCTCGACGATATCAATGGCGAGGCAATTCTGTTGCAGGATATACCTTTGGATACGGCCGACGATTTTGCAAAATGGGTTATCGAAAATAAGGACGGCGGTGGCACGTGGAACTATTCGGTCTCGGCTATCACCATTCCTACGACCAGCTCGGGCGACCACAACGACTGGGCCATTACTCCGGGTGTACAACTCGAACCGGGCAAGCGTTATGTCGTTAAATTCGATGTAGCTACAAGTGCATCGTTTGCAGGCAACCTCCAAGTATGGTTGGGCGATGCTCAAACCGCTGATAACATGGATACCGAGCTTCTGTCGCTCAACAACATTTACTACAACGGGTTCGTAAGCACGAGCACGCCGCAGTTCAGCGTAGAGACCGCCGGTACCTATTATATAGGTTTCCAAGCCGGTAATATAGAAAACGGTATGCGTGTGAGAAATGTAAACGTATGCTACATTCAAGAGTATCAAGAGGCACCGGTGATGGAGCTTCCCTATTTCGAGAATTTCGACAAAAATACCGAAATACCCACCGGTTGGAGAATGGAACGCAGCAGCGATGAGCTTGGTTTCTATGTGCGCGATGTCTCTCAAGCTGCTTCGATTTATATGAAAGCCTATTCGCTGCCCAATGCCTTGATGGTTAAGGGCAATGCTCCCGAGGCACGGGAAGAGGTGGCCTATACGCCCAAGTTCTCGTTCGAACCGGGTAATGTCTACACGGTTAGCTTCCAGTTCAATATGTTCCAGTTGAGCGGGAAAGCCAATAATTCTATTGCCATTTACAAAGCTACGGATCAAAATCAAGAGAGCATCGTGGGCGAGCCCGTCTTCGAGGTGAATAGTCAGACCGGCATGACCAGCTGGGAAGAAAAGAGCTTCGACCTTACCGTCGATGAGGCTGCCGAGTATTGCTTCGTAATCAAAGTCACGAGCGATGGTGCCAGCGATGTCGATATTAAGATTGACGATTTTGCCGTAGACCAAATCGTTGAGATTGAACCTGTGAAGCCGGCAGCTGTCATGAATGCAAGGGCTATGGTTATCAGCTCCAATCAAAGCATAATCTTCAGCTGGAATCACCCCCTTGTCGATGTCGACGGCGAAACGATACAAAAGGGTTCTGTCATAAAGACTCAAATTTATGACGGCACCGAACTCATTGCCGAGCCTACGGTGGTTATGCCCGACGCAAGTACGGTCGATGCCGAAACGGGTATCCCCATGTCGTTTACCTATACTTATGCCGACTTTGATAAATTCACAGGCCAAAAGATTTATAAATTTGTGCCTTGCATCGATACCGAGGCCGGCCCTGCCACGACTGCCGTGGTTTCGCTCAGCAGCTTTACCGACGGTTACCTGAAAGAGCGTGCCTATGTGGCCGATTTCACCGAGGGTGACAATGAATGGACCGCTATCGATGCCGATGAAGACAACAATACCTGGGCTCATGCCGAGTCGGCCATGACGACCACTGGAAAAGACGAGTGGCTCATCTCGCCCGAACTTACTTTGAAGCCGGGCAAATCGTACTATGTATTGTGCGAGTTTATGACCGATGTCGACCAATATGCCGATGTTACTTTCACCCGCGGTAACGGTTCGAGTGTGAAAGATCAGACCGAGGTAATTTACAGCTTCGACAATGTCATATTGAGCAACTATGCCTTGATGGAAGTCGGTGGTACTTTCCTCCCCGAGGACGAAAGCAACTATTTCGGTATCCATGTCGAGAGCGAAAACGGTTCGAAGGTTCAGGTGAAGAGCTTCAAGGTGATGCGTCTGATGACTTCGAACGAGCCGGAAGAGCTTCCCTACGAGCAGGACTTTGAGAACCGTATCGATATTAACGAGTCTACGCTCTTCCCCAACAAGTGGGGTTGCCGTACCTCGAGCTCTGCTCTCTTCCGGGTAACTACCATGCCCGAAAATACCGTGGCTGCTCACTCGGGCGAATATGCTGTTGTCGCCAACGAGTACACTTCGGGTGCAAGAGACGAGCTTCTGTATACGCCTTATTTCTCGCTCGAAGTGGGTAAGACCTACGAAATCTCCTACTACTTGTATATGCCGGGTAACGGTGAGAACATTACGATAGGTGGCCTTTATGAAGCCTATACACAAGATGAAAGCGGCATTGAATTGCCGTTGCTGCAAGCCATGACCGAGCCTGCCAAGGAGTGGACCAAGTATCTTGTAAAATATACTCCCAAGTATGATATGGTGGACTACTGCTTCTATTTCAAGTTCCTTGCTACGGCAGCCAACTCGGGTATCATTGCTATCGACGACTTCAAGATCGAGAAGGTATCGGGTGGCTCGGGTATTGCCGAGGTAGAAGACAACGGTGGTATCTACTATGCTCAATCGACCTCGACCCTCTATGTCCCCGAAAATATAGAACAGGTATCGATCTTCAATATGCAGGGACAATTGGTACTCGACACCGAGAATGCCGACGGTACGATTTCGATGGCCAACATGAGTAAAGGTATTTACATTGTGAAGGCAGTGAATGCCGAGGGCAATGTAATCTCCTTGAAGGTAATGAAGAATTAAAGAAACAATCAAACAAGTGGCACTGCCCCCGAATAAGGGGCAGTGCCTTATTTACACAAATAACTATGAAGAAAAACTTATTTAAAGGTTTCCTGTGGTCGGCCGCATTGCTTTTGGGTAGTGTGAATATGGCTGTCGCTCAGGAGTATAATCAGCGAATCGCCATGGAGGGTGTCGAGATGTATGGTATAGTGACCTTCTCGGCAATCAATCAAATCGACGAGATGACTCCGGGTATGTACAAGTTCGGGTATGACCAACAGTTCAAACCCGACGATAACGGAGTCTTGTTCAGTCGGTATATTGCAGGTGGCGGTGTATATCACGAAGGTAAAATCTATTGCAACGTATACAACGACGAGGCCAACCTGTCTACCCAAAAACCGGTGTGGACCATTCTCGATGCCGAAACCTATAAGGTGCTTTACGAGAAAGAACTGCCCGATAATGGCGTATGTACCACCAAATCGCTTGCCTATGACATCACCAACGACAAAATCTATGGTATTGTTGTCGATTTTACCGATTCTCATTTGGTCGAAATCGATCCCGCGACCGGCGATATGACCCGGGTAGGCGACAACTTTGATCGCAATCTGCGCTTTAAGACTCTGGTCTCGACAAACAACGGTATGCTTTACAGTATCGTAATCGATTCGGACGTATCGAGCCTCTATAAAATCAGGAAGACCGACGGTAAGGCCGTGAAGGTAAAAGATATTACCGCCAAGAACCTGCTCGGCCCGGATGACTATCTGTTTAATAGCGGAACCGAACAGGCCATGTTCCTCAACCGCTCTACGGGCAAGGCCTATTGGATACTCGAAAGCAACAGCTACACGCTGGACAGCGAGTATTCGCCCATCTTCGAGGTGAACCTCACGAATGCCGAGGCTACCATGGTCTCTTATTTGAGTCGTTGCTATCAAGTGAGCGGCGCTTGGTTCAAAGAACCCAACAACGGCGCTCCGGGCATTGTATCCGACTTCCAGTTTGTTACCCCCGAAGAGGGATCGGCCAGCGGCTCTATTCAATTCCGGTTGCCCGAGAACGATTATAGAGGCAACCCCTTCACCGACTCCAACTTGAAGATAAAGGTTGTCGAGGGCGACAAGGTGCTTGTCGACGCTACGGCTCAAGCCGGCACATTATTCAAGAGCGAGGAGCTTGCCTTGCTGAACGACAATCACACCGTATCGATTACCTTGTCGAACGAAAAGGGATCAGGGCCCACTATCCAACGGACATTCTATGCCGGTTATGACCTGCCTGCTGCTCCTACCAACGTAAAACTCTCTTATGAGGGCCTCACGACCACGCTTACCTGGGAAGCTCCTACGATTGGTGTAAACGGTGCTCCTATCGACCAGGAAAACATCTATTACAAAGTGATAAGAATGAATGGACTCCCGACTGCCGGAGGAACTCAAACGGTTGTAGCCGAAAATCTCAAAGAATGTACATTTACCGAAACTCTCCCCGACGATATGTGTCTCTATATATACTACATATATTCGATGTATAATGGAGAGGAAGGTGGTATAGCTCATTCTAGCGATGTTGTTTTGGGAACGCCTCTTAATCCTCCCTATGGAGGTATGTTTACATCGCCGAACGATATGTTCAACTACTATACCCTGATTGACGCGAACGGTGACGGTTATAGCTGGAGGTATGATGGAGAGACGAGAAGCGCCGTCTATGTGTATAACCAGTTTCTCCCGGCCGATGATTGGATGATTTCGCCTCCCATCAATTTCAAGAAAGGGGTAGGATATACGTTGAGTTTTAAAGCCTATTCGTCGGTGATCGATTATCCCGAGTCGATGGAGGTAACCTTCGGTACGGGGCGCACTCCCGAAGAGCAGACCAAGCAGCTGCTCGATATTCCCGAGGTTCCCGGTGCTGATGAAGACAATCCGGTAACTTCATATACGTTGCCTGTTACGGTCGCAGAAGATGGGGTGTACTATTATGCATTTCATGTGACCTCGGAGAAATTCCGTGAGATGCTTCGCGTGTTCGATATCAAACTCGATGTAGAAAGTGGTATCAATGAGGTGAAGAGCGAGGGTAGTCTGTTTGTTACAACCGGGAAGAACAGCGTGAAGGTCGAGAATCCCGAAGGACAGACTGTAACCATCTACAACAGCAACGGTATGTTGATCGACTCGTTTACCGATGCCGCCTATGAGCGAATGCTCTATCCCGGTATCTATATCGTTCGCGGTAACGACTCGGTTCAAAAGATTATCGTTCGGTAAGTATAACAGATTAAAGAAAAAAATGAATAAACTGTTTATAGCGACAGCGTTTGCTATAATGTCGGTAT
Source organism: Barnesiella viscericola DSM 18177 (assembly GCF_000512915.1). GTDB lineage: Bacteria > Bacteroidota > Bacteroidia > Bacteroidales > Barnesiellaceae > Barnesiella > Barnesiella viscericola. The sequence goes on along the minus strand of NZ_CP007034.1, from coordinate 961,088 downwards.
CGGTATGGGGGCAATCCAAGTTGTCCCCATACACGCGACATTATGTAGCGCAAATCAAGCAAGAGCAAGTGGCCGATGCGGCAAACCCGGCGCGTCGCGTTCTTGTGAAAAAAAGCAATGCCCGGGGGCAGATTGTCATACCGGCCTTTGTTTATTTGCAAGAGGGATACAGTCCCGATTTCCTCACCTCGCATGGGGTAGAGGTACGTTCGGTGATTGGTCAGGTGCTGACGGCCGATATTCCGCTCGACGTTCTCAATGAGGTGGCCGCACTCGACGGTGTGAAGTACATCGAGATGGGAACACCCGTGCAACCCCGCCTGAATGAGGCCCGAAAAGAAGCCTTCGTTAATGAGGTGCAAACCGGCGAATCACTCCCCGAGGAATATCGTGGCAAGGGGGTAGTTGTGGGTGTAATCGACAACGGATTCGACTATACTCACCCCAATTTCTATACCCGCGACAAAAGCGAACTGCGCATCAAGCGGGTGTGGGACCAGAATGCGTCGGGCACGGCTCCCGAAGGATTCGATTATGGTTGTGAGTACACCACGGCCGAGGCTATTCTTGCCAAAGGTTACGATACCGATCAGACTACTCATGGTACCCACGTGCTGGGTATTGCGACCGGTGCCGACAATACCAACGACAAGGAAGTCTATGGGGTAGCTACCGATGCCGACATCGTGTTGGTTTCGTACAATAGTACAAACATGTACACGGGCGACAATACGGCTATTATCGATGGAATAAAATACATCTTCGACTATGCCGAGTCGGTGGGTAAACCCTGTGTAATCAATATGAGTCTGGGCTCTACCTGGGGCCCGCACGACGGCACATCGACCTTCGACCGCTTGGCCGATGAGCTGCAAGGTCCGGGCCGTTTGTTGGTGGGCTCTTGCGGGAACAGCGGTGGCACAAAATATCATGCGAGCAAGACCTTCGAGGGGAACAAGCCCGATACGCTGGCCACCTTCTTCAACTTTACCTATACCGGTGCGCCTTATGGGACTGTCGAGGTGTGGTGTGATCCCGGTATGGATATCACCTTTGTACCCATTGTATACAACGTGAGTGAAAACAAGGTGCAAAGTTACGATCCGGCTCGGTTCAATGACGCTCAGTGTGAGAATAAAACGTACAATTTCGATGTTAATGTTGATGGTGCGTGGGGGGCACTTTCGGTTGAGGGTGAAATCAATCCCGGAAACGGAAAGACACACCTGATTCTCTCACCCAATTATTCCTATGCACCGGGTTATGATCGAGGATTCTATCTTATCTCTTCGAACCCGGGAACGATACATCTGTGGACCGATGCCTATACCACGTCGCTCAGCAGTTTCGACCGTCCCGGGTATATCGATGGCGACGACCAGTCGTCCATGGACGAGTTGGGTGGTACCGGCAAACGCATCATCTCGGTAGGAGCCTATGTCACCCGTGACCATTGCACGAAGTATGGGGTACCTTCCTATACAGATGAAATAACAAATGCCCTCGCCTCGTTTTCGAGTCAGGGCCCCACGCCCGACGGCCGGGTGAAACCCGATATTACTGCTCCCGGCACCTACATCATCTCTTCGCTGTCGAGCTACTATTCGGGCAATAAAATCAAGAGTCACAAATTCACCTGGAATGGCCGGGAGTATGACTTCGGTTATATGCAGGGTACCTCGATGGCTTCGCCCTTTATTGCCGGTGTGATGGCCACCTGGTTGCAAGCCTTCCCCGAAATGACTCCCGAGATAGCCCGTGAGATTTTGCAGAAAACCTCCCGTCAGGACGATTTTACCGGCACAATCGATGGTGGGTCCAATCTTTGGGGCTATGGTAAAATCGATGCTTATGCAGGTATCAAAGAGTGTATCCGTTACGAAAGCGGCATTGAGCCGAGTCTGGCCGACAACCGCTCGCATCTGGTAGTCAACGATGGCAACTGTGTGCGGGTGCTCTTCGGTTATGACGACAGTCAGGTAGCCTTGCAACTGTATAACCTGCAAGGCGCCTGTGTCGCTACCCGTGCCATTGGCAAGGTTGCTGCCGGCGAAGAGGTGACAGTCGACCTCGATGACTTTGCCGCAGGCATATACATGCTGCGCATCATGGGTGGAAATACAAAATCAATGGTAAAAAAGATAATTGTTCAATAAATTAATAAAATGCAGAAAATGTTTAAACAGTTTATGCTGGTCACCGCAGTGGCCGCTGCCGCATCGGTTTGCGCGCAAGAGACAACTATCCCCTCGATGAGTGAAATGACAGGCGATTTCATCGTTTTAAATTCACAATCCTATAATGGCGTGAAAAGCCTCGCGTCGATGAAGCCGTTCACCATCGAGCCGGCTGACAACGACTCGATTACACTCAGCGGATTTTATATGAGAAACTGCCTCGATTTCAAAGCCGAGTATAGCGAGACGACCGGCAAGATAAGTATCCCCGCCGGGACCCCTGTGTTCGATTACTTTGGATCCTATTTGATTTATCTCTATCCCTGGAATACCGAGGACGAAGAGGTAATCATGCGCCCCATCGAATACAAATATATCGGCAACAACGTTTGGGAGTGTAATTCCGATTTGATGCTCGTGGCCATACAAGGAGAAGAAATGCAAATGTCCGTTTTCTCCAGCGGCTCGCGCATTGCTCGTTGCAATGGGACTACCAACAATACCTCATATGTAGGAACAGCCGATGAACAGGACGAGTATATCGAATCACGTCCTTCCTACGTCACCATCTCGGGCAATAACATCGATATTTACAACATTTTGCAGGCCGACCAGTATGGCTATGGCGTGCACCTGAGCGGAACCATCGATCGCACAGCCGGTAAAGTGTGGTTTGGCTATACTCTCACCGGGCAGGCCAATGATAAGAATTACCGTATCCTCACTGGCTGCGAGTATGACGAAGATACCAATATGCCCACCAAAGTAGCCTATTCCGGAACCAATAACTATGGCAAGGTGCGTGCCTCGATCGACCTCGAAAAAGGCGAAATCGCCATCGACCCCATGGCTATTTGGGTAGCCGAATATAGCGAGAGCGGCATCATGGTCGATGAGAATCAGTTCTACGAGTTTGTCAAAACGGTAAACGTGACTTACGACGTCCCCAAGACCGACATCTCGGCTATCGAGGCTCCCTCCATGACTAATGTCGAAAAAGAGGTTTCGCACATCGACTACTATGCCATCGACGGTCGCAAACTTGCCGAGCCGCAAGAAGGTAGCCTGGTAATCAAGGTGACCGTCTATACCGACAAGTCGACTCAGGTAGAGAAAATCGTATATTTGAAACATTGAGTCATCAAAGCACCGTGACACCACGGTTGTCGATAGAGAAAGAGGGCAAAACTCCCGTATCGGAGTTTTGCCCTCTTTTCTTTTATTTTTTCGACCCTTTACTGTGAGAGGAGTACCTATGTTGCGTTTCCAAGTTTAAATTACTTTAAAGCCCGGAAGTAAGACTGCCATTGGGCCTAAATATTGTGTAAATTCGTGGACAATTTGAAATATTTGTAAATCATGAACGGGAAGAGGAGCAGGGCAGAGTGGCTGCGGCGCTATGCCAGTTTTGTGGTTATTCTTTTTATCATTGCATTCGGTACCTCCTTGTCAATACGGGCCAATCTGGGTTCGTCGCCCATCTCGGCACCTCCCTATATCTTGTCGCTTATCCCGGGCATGAACCTTACCATGGGACAGCTCACTATCTGCATGCACGTCTTTTTCATCACCTTACAGCTGTTGCTCCTGCGCAAGAATTTCGAGGCCAGGCAATACACCCAGATTCTGGTCTCCTTCCTTTTCGGGTTCTATACCGACCTGACCATGTGGATGACCGGGTTTCTGCAAATTCCCTTCGACCTCAATCCACTTATCGGTTACCCTCTGCGATTCATCGAACTGCTCATTGGTGGAGCCGTACTGGCCTTCGGTATCGCTTGTGAGGTGCGTTGCGACTCGCTCATGTTGGCCGGTGAAGGGTTGCCGTTGGCCATATCGAAATTCTTGAAAAAGGATTTCGGTAAGGTGAAAATCTGTTCCGATACCTCGCTGGTCCTCATCGGCACGATATTCATGTTTATCTATTTCGGTCGCTGGAGTTGGGAGATGGTAGGCGTGGGCACCCTCGTGTCGATGTTCTACGTCGGCTTCATGGTGCGCGTATTCGCTCCCCACATCGGGTGGCTCGACCAGATATTCATTCCCCGGGCCGAACGTCAGGCTGCCGCTGCCGCAGTGGCTGACCAGTGGAGCGGAAACCGCATTGTGACCATTGCCCGCACCTATGGCAGTGGCGGCAACGCCGTGGGCGAGGCCGTGGCCCGGCATTTGGGCTGTCCCTGTTACAACCGGCAGATTATCGACCGGACGGCCCACGAGATGGGTTACTCTACCGAATTTGTAGCCGAGAATGAGCAGAACCTCTCCTCCGGTCGTTTGTGGGAGATGATATTTACCGACAGCGGAATCCCTGCCTCGATGAATCCCTCGAAAGAAGATGCCATCTATGTGAGTCAGAGCCGCACCATTCGCGAGTTGGCTCACAAAAGTCCCTGTGTCATTATCGGTCGTCTGGCCAACTGGATACTCCGCGACGACCCCCATGTGCTGCGGGTCTTCGTCACCTCGAGTCGCGACTATGCCGTCCGTCAGATAGCCGATAAACTTCATCTCTCTACCGATGAGGCCGCCCGCAAGGTCGACCGTGTGAACACGGGGCGAGCCAACCACTGTCGGCACTATACCGGCAAGTCCTGGACCGACATCACCGGTTACGACCTGGTCATCAACACCGAGCGCACAGGTATCGACGGAGCTGTCGATATGATTCTGCGAGCTGCTCGTGAGGTGAAGTGAACGCCGGTATAATGGGGGGATACCTGTACGTTTGAGTAAAATATTTCGTAGTCACAACATTTGGTTTCCACGCCGTTGTCGTAGCGCTATCGTAGCAGCGATTCGTACAGGCGGACCGGCTTGTCGGGGAGAATCTTGGCGAGGTGGTGGAGCAACCGGGCGCGCGACTCCTCGGGGGAGCGGTGAGGCTGACAAGCCTCTCGCCCCAAAAGGGCTTCGGGAGTAGTGAGCAGAGACCACCCCCAGCCATACTCCCGTCCGTGACGGTCGTGCGGGTAGACAAAATCCTCGGTCACCAGATAGCCCCCCATTTCGAGTCGGGTAAGGTAAGCGTCGAACCGGCTGCGCATTTTGGGCCCGGTAAATCCGCAAGCCGCGCGCAGTTCTCGGGTGATGAGGCTGCCCCGGCTCCTCAGCGTAGTCAGTATGGCCTCCTCGATACTTCCTTCGGCCGGGCGAGGGTAGCGGCTCCGTCGGTAGTTACAGAAATCGGGCCACCACTCGCGGGCGATGAATGCCGCCTTGCCGTTGAAGAATTTGCCGTAGGCACACCCGCTCTCCTGCAAGATTTCCCCCTTCCAGGCCCATAACGGCCACTCCCAACCCCCTTCGGGCAACGGGTGGTATCGGCATTCGGCGTCGACCATCTCTTCGGCCGACCACCCGTCGATACCCAGAGGCAGCAGGGGCAGGAAGCCTACCCGATTGATGTAATCGATTAATTGCGAGCAGGAGTGTAGCGGTTCTTTCTTCATAACATTGTTCCTTTGGCTTTGGCCGGGTCGAAACTCCATTCAAAAGGAGAAGGAGTTGTGTACACGCTGGAAACAAAATTATATGTTTCAACGGAATTTCGACTACATGAGAGGCTAAAAAAGAGTAAATAAACGAAGTAGCGGGTTTTATGATAACAGAAGAATAGATTAAATGGATATGGAATCCTATCTCCTTTTTGAAGTAAAATATAATAAAATTCATATTCTCGAAAAAATATATTAACTTTGCGGCCGATTGGTTCTGAAAGGCCCTCCGGGCCTGGAAGATTAAAAGGGAATCGGGTGAAAATCCCGGACAGTCCCGCTGCTGTGAAGCTCCGCCAACCACTCGAATTCTGTTGACCACTGATTTATGAATTGGGAAGGTCTCGGGTGGGGAGTCAGTCAGAAGACCTGCCATCAGTTTTTGTTTTTAATCGAGCCCGTGGACAGGACGGTTAAATGTACAATGTAAATGCTTTATTATTTTGTTGGGCTTTTCAGGCCGCTCATATCCCTTGCCGGGGGATTGCTCTATTCTGTCGGGGCGTATGCCCGTAGGTCAGTCGACACACCTCAACCGCTGAGCGTGGGTGTGCCGAAAGAGGGGTGTCGTGTGTCCTGTAATGCGTTTCCGATGCATCATCATATTCTCATTGATTATCAATGGTTTGCATCTTAAAAGGTAGACTACTCAAAAATTTACTTGTTTTTTTGCGAAAAATCGAAGATCTAACGTTTTTTTTTCATCGACTCTCTCTGAACGGAGGGAAAAAGGTAAAAACAGCCCTTTGGAGCCCTGACTGGCCTCGTCTGCAAAGATAGAGCATGTTGGGGTTTATTTCGCCAAAATGGGCTGTAAAATCGAGGGGGGATTCACGGATATTTTCGGATTCCAAGTGAGGTATTTTGTGCTTGATTGGAGTGACCGTTGGGACCGACCTTTGCCTCGGGCTGCTTATAAGTTTTTGCAGCCAAAAGAGAAAAATGGCTGAGTCCATTTTCAAGGCGCAGCCATCTCTTTTCTTCCCTTATTTTGACTTTACTTTAATGAACGTATATATGAATACGGGGATAAAGTAAAGTTGCTGATTTTATGGAAAAGTGTAGATTTTAAGCCTTAATTTTTATGAAAAAGTGTATAATAGGAGTCTGATTCGTTGGAAAAAGTGTGACGAGTTCGATTTATTCGCTTGAAAAAGTGTAAAATTCTAAACCGTCAACTACATTCATGAAAAGTAACCAACCACGTCACTAGATCAATAGATAAAAATAAAAGACTCACCCTGAGCGCGCTGTTCTTGTGGGAAGCGGGGTGAGTATGTTATTGCAAATTTAGTTGATAAACTTCGTATTTCAATGTTTCCCTTAAATCTATTAGGAAAATGCGACAATAATATTAGAAAAGTGTATAATCAAGAGGAATGTTTTTATGGAAAAGTGTATATTTGCAATATCAATTCTTTTAGAAAAGTGTAGAAGTAATGCTGTACAGAAAGATCCGATCATATATAGATGACCACCTCAGTTCTAAGGAGGACAAGATTCTCCTTATTGAAGGAGCTCGGCAGATAGGAGTGAACAGGAGTACGGTATGCAGGGAAATCCGGAGGAACAGCAAACGTCAGGGGAAGTATTGGTGGTCGATAGCGCACGAGCGGGCTCTGGACAGGCGAGAGCGGACAGTAAGGAACAGGGAGACGCCGCCAGATGTCCTAGGGGAAGCGAAAAGGCTGCTTGTCAGTGAGGACTGGTCCCCCAGGCAGATATCAGGTTACCTGAAGAAGAAAGGGATTGAGATATCGCACGAGAGGATCTATGAGCTGATACGGGATGACGGTATCGGGGAATTGAAGATCCACTGCCGGCATAAGATGAAATACAGGCGGCACAAGAGGCGGAGGCGGCCGACGGTAGCCACGAACATACCGGACAGGGTCAGCATTCATGAAAGGCCGGCGGAAGCGGATGGCAGGAGGTTCGGGGACTGGGGAATGGACCTTATTGTCGGGAAAATGCAGAAAAGTGCGATATTGACCTTATGTGAAAGGAGCAGGAACTACCTGATAATGGAAAGACTGCCCTGCGGGAAGAACCACGAGAAAGTTGCCGATGCGGTCATCAGGCTTCTATACCCGTACAGGAAGAATGTGCTGACGATAACCACTGACAATGGCTTCGAGTTCCGCTCGCATAAGAAAATATCGGAAGCCCTCAAGGCACCGGTATACTTTGCCGACAGTTATGCCTCGTGGCAAAAAGGCGGGATAGAGAATATGAACAAGCTGATAAGGCAGTATATCCCCAAAGGGACTGACTTCCGGGAACTCAGCGACGAGTTCATCCATTCCGTCCAGCTGAAGATAAACCGAAGGCCCAGGGAAAAGTTGAACTTTTCTACCCCCAAGGACGAGTTCTTTAGACTTTTGTTATAATTTTGTCTCGTGTTGCACTTGCTCGTTGACTCTGCCAAAAGTCCCCGGCGTTGATTTTTTTTTTTTTTTTTGTCATTTTTCTGCGAAAATCTGTAAATCTGCAGTCTTTTGACCAATTATATGACAATGTTTATGTGTGGTAATGCGGCTTCCGCAATGCGTGCGTTTACAGCAGCCGCTGCTTTTCTTCTTTTCTTGCCGGCCTGCATGAAGACGGAGGAGCCTGTTTCCGTACAGGATGACGGATTCATTGAACTGGCATTCACCAAAAACGGTTTTGTTGATGATACGCAGGATATGCCATCAGTGAAGGCGTATGTGGATGAAGACGGGAGCGGAACTTTTACGGAAGGGGACAAGGTCGGGTTGTATATATACGGCAGTCCTTCCAGGCATGTCATTCTCACTCTTGAGAACGGCAGGTGGACTCCGGCGCTGAAGAAGAGCGACCTGGGATCCGGCACGGCCAGGCTTTCCGCATATTATCCTGTATCGGAGGCTGAAGGCATCGGGTCAAACGTGCA